>CAZAHB010000210.1:0-9629 GCA_964484945.1 uncultured Armatimonadia bacterium
CAGCGAGTGGGTCGCCGTTCGGAGGTCGGGCGAGCCTTCGCCCGACGCGGGCCGAGAGGCCCGCATTCGTTGCCGTAATGATTCCAATCATTAGACTTTGATACAGAGCCAGGAGATTTAGAGTGATCATCCATCCGTCACGCCGGTGGGGCGGATCGCCGAGTAGCTTCGCAGTGAAGAAGCCAGCATGGCCGGCGGCCAGCGAGGCTCCGCGGGAAAGCCCCTTTCCTTTTGACCACGCTTGACCCACTCGCCTGCGCATGTTAGCATATAAGCGATTTCTGAAATGCTGAAGCCCGACGATGCAGACAATCTGGCGCAGCTCTTCAGCGCGCTTGGCTCCGACACCCGAGTGCGCATCCTGCGCGAACTGGCCGAGGACGTGCTGTGCGTGGGGGCGCTCGCGATGCGCCTGGACCTCACCCAGAGCGCCATCTCCCAGCATCTGACCGTGCTCCGCAACGCCGGCCTCGTCGAATCCGACAAGCGCGGCAGCTACGTCCACTATCGACTCGCCGAGGACGCCCATGATCGCTGTCGGGCGGCCCTTGACGACATCCTGAAAGGCGCACCAGAGAAAGAGGAGTAGCGAATGAAGCTGGGCATTGTGATCACCCAGACCGACCCCGAAACCGTCTTCAACACCCTCAGGCTGGCCGAATACAGCCTCGAGCAGGGCGACGAGGTGCGCATCTTCCTCTCGGGCAAAGGTGTCGAGATCGACGATATCGAGGACGAACAGTTCGATGTGCCTGCACAGGCGCAGGCGGTGCTCGATGCGGGCGGCGAGTTCCTCGCCTGCGGGACATGCCTGAAGCTGCGCGACTCCGAGGGCTCCGAGATATGCCCGCTGTCCACGCTCAAGGACCACTACGAAGTCATCCGCGATTCCGACCGCGTCATCAATGTCTGATTCCCCCAACGAAGGAGGCGACTGACCATGTGTGACTGCAAGGGATGCCAGCATCCCGAGAAGCTCAAGGGCAAGCCCGAAGACTGCTCGCCGGAGCAGATCCGCGAGTGCCACGGGGACGTGGAGAAGCACCCGTGCGACGAGCCTGAGAGCGATGACTGAGAAGGACACAGTCATCGAGGTTGAGGGGCTGACGAAGCGCTACGGTGGCTTCATCGCCGGAGAGGGCGTCAGCTTCTCTGTGTACGAGGGCGAGATCTTCGGCTTCCTGGGGCCCAACGGCGCCGGGAAGACCACCACCCAGCGGATGCTCACCGGCGTGCTGCCACCCAGCGAGGGCCGGGCGATGGTGCTGGGCCGCGATATGGTGACCAACCCGGTCGCCGTCAGGGAGCGCATCGGCGTGGTGCCGGAGGTCGCGACCCTCCCCGACCTTCAATAAGCCCCTTTCCCCAGCAGCACCACCGGCACCGTCCGCAGCAGGATCACCAGGTCCATCAAGAGCGAACGGTTGTTGATGTAGTAGAAGTCGTACTCGATGTTCTCCACCAGCGGCAGGTCCTTGCGGCCGAGGATCTGCCACAGGCCCGTCAGCCCCGGCCGCACCTGCAGCCGCAGCTTCTGCCACGGCTGATAGCGCTCCACGATGAACGGCATCTCCGGCCGCGGGCCCACCAGCGACATCTCCCCGCGCAGTACGTTGATAAGCTGCGGCAGTTCGTCGAGGCTGAAGCGTCGCAGCCAGCGCCCCACGGGCGTGATGCGTTCGTCATCCTCCTCCGTCGGTGAGGGCGCGTATGGATCGGTCTCCGGGCGCATGGTGCGGAACTTCAGCATCGTGAACGCCTCACCGTTCAGCCCAATCCGCGTCTGCTCGAACAGCGCGCTTGCGCCCGTCTCCCGGCGGATCAGCGGCGGGACGATCAGCCACACGGGTACCGTCAGGACCAGAAGCACGAGGCTCCCGATGATGTCGAGCGCCCGCTTGATCACCTCCTGCCAGGGCCCGAACGGCTTGCGCCCCAGCGGCACCACGGGCAGGTCGGCCACTCCCGAAATCTCCATCGAACCGGTCAGAAGCTCCAGCGGCCCGGCCACGAGGTTGAACTGCACCGGCAACTCCCGGCACTCGGCGATCACCGCCATCACGCGATCCACGTCCAGTTCCGGCTGCGCGACCAGCACCTCGTCCAGGCGATACTCCTCGGCAATCTCAGGAAGCTCGTCCAGCCCGCCCAGCACCGGCAGCCCGTCGATTGCTTCGGGCGGATACTCGCGCCCGCAGACGAAGCCCACCAGCGTGTAGCCCAGCGATTCCAGGCGCTGGATGCGCTCGGCGACCACCTGCGCAAGGTCCCCGCAGCCGACGACTGCAGTCAACGATTCGGCGTCAGGATATGCGGCTCTGCTCTTGCGGTAGCGGGCCAGAAGCGAACGCTCAATCACCGCCAGCACGCTGCCGGACAGCCAGAAGAGGATCAGCATTGCGCGGGAGTAGTCGGTGTGCGACATGAAGGACGCCGCCGCCACGAGGATTGTGGCTATCATCACTGCGCTGAGGGTCGCGACGGCCTCCGCGAAGGCCGAGCGGAAGCGGCGCGGGTCGTAGAGATCTCGCGCGAAGAATGCTATGAACCACAACCCCACCACAACCGGGGCGGCACGCGCGTACAACTCCGGCGGATGGGCGAGGCGGGTCAGGAGATACTCCGGGACGTGCAGCCGCAACTCGTATGCCACCACGATGGCGAGCAGGCAGGCAAGGATATCGCAGACCACAAGGGCCGCGACGATGCGCCGTTCGAACTGTTGTCTCGGCGACTGGACCGACGAGTTCACGCTCGAATCATCTCATGACGCGGCTGCAGCTCACGCACGCAGGTCACTGGAGGGGCGCGCGGGGCAGAGGTTTCGCGCGTGTAATCCTAACACCTTCTGGCTGAGGTAAGGTCCGTGGGGGGAGAGGCCGGCATCTGTTGAATGCGCAGGCGGTGAAGCAGGACCAATGCTCACCGCCCCATCAGCGTCATCTCGATGTGCTGGCCGATGCCGTCATCGTCGGGGATGACCTGCACGGCCACGTTCACGGTTCCGCGCTCGGCGGTATCGAGCCGGATCGTCCCGACCGCAGGCTCGGCGATCCAGTAGGCGATATCCGCCATCAGCTTCACCCTGCGGCAGAGCGGGCCGAAAAGGTCGCGGTCAATCTCCTCAAGCTCCTGCCAGCGCCCACCGATTTCGACCTCCGCCACCCCACCCCCCGAGCCGCCGATCAGGCGCAGGCGGGTGGCCTCCATCTCCAGCGCGCGGTCGAGCAGCCGGCGCGAGACCGCCACCGCGGGGGCCGGGGCAGCCTGCTCGGCAAGCTCGGCGAGGCGCTCGCGACTGGTGGGCGAGACGTTCAGCGCCGCGCCCTGCTCCAGGCACTCTGCCACCGCAACCAGCGCCTCCGCCAGTCGCCTGTTCGCCTCTCCCGCGAGCGCCGCGGCGCGCACGATGGGGGGGAAGATATCATCGAACTCCGCAATCCGCTGGCCGAGCGCATCACCGGTCTGGACCGCGGCCTGAAGCTCGACGCTCACCCGCGCGAGTGGTTCGATCTCCTGCGCCACGACCTCCAGCGCTCCCAGCACGGGCACGTCAAGCTGCAGGAGCGTCCCAAGCTCCCGGCACCACAGCGCCATGATTGCGCGATCTATGCGTGAGTTGTCCATTGGCAGTCTGACCGTGCCCCTGCTGCACTGATCCCGATCATCCAGTTCGCGTACGCTTCTCAGCCATCCATGTGGCGCAGGTATCCCTGCCTGCGGCTGTTTGACCTAATCCCGCATCGCCCTCACCGCCGCCGCGCCCTTCTCGCGGCACTCGTCGAGGACGCCGTCCATCTCCGCGACCCGGCCCCACTCGGCGACATTGACCGCCATCTCGCCCAGGTACTTCGCGTTGAAGCCCTTCGCCCAGTGCTTGACCGGATCGATGACCCAGTGGCTCTGATCGTCGCTCGGCGCCCCGTATGCGGTGATCACGAACATCCCGCAGCCATCCATCCCCTCGCGCAGCCAGTCGGCCATGTAGTAGGCGCTCTGGCGATCGATCAGGCATTTCATCTGCGCCGAAACGCCCTGCCAGTAAACGGGGCTTGCGTAGACCACGATATCCGCGGCGGCCATCTGCTCGAGCACCATTCGCGCTTCATCATCCGCGCGGACGTCCACCCGCTCCTCGAAGACATCGCCCACCGGACCGATGGGCCGGATGTCCATCTCATCGAGCACGAACTTCTCGACCTGCGCGCCCTCGTCCTTCGCGCCTTCGAGGAACGCGTCGGTCATCAGGTCGGTATTCCCACCCTTGCGCGGACTCCCGCACAGCGCGACGACTTTCATGTCAGCCATTGGCAATCATCCCCGTCCACTCTTGTTGCCGTCCCCTTTTCACTTCTCACTCTTCACTTTTCCCCGCCGTCACCCCATCTTCGCCCCGCACTCCGGGCAGAACTTGGCTTCCGGTGGCACCGGGTGGCCGTTGGGGCAGGTGGAGGGCTGCTCGGGCATGCGCGCGCCGCACTCGGGGCAGAACTTCGCGCCCTGCGGCACCGTGTGGCCCTGAGGGCAGGTCGTCGTGCCCATTGCCGCCGCTGCACCGCCGCCCTGTTGCGCCTGCTGCTGTTGCTGAGGTGAAAGCGCCTGTGAGAACATCTGTGCCATCGTCAGGCCGAGACCGAGGCCCGCGCCGGTGGACGCCGCGCCCCCTCCGCCACCCTCGGACTTCGCGAGATCGCCGATCGCCTGCGCGGTGCGGTACTGGGTGAACCTGTTCATGTCCCCGACCGCGCCCATCCGCGAGCGCTCGTCGATCATCTCGTTGACCTCATCGGGCGGGGTGATCGCGTCGATCAGGAAGTCCTGAAGCACCATCCCGTAGTTGCGGAAGTCGTCCGTCAGGCGCGCCTTCGTCGCCGCGCCGAGTTCGTCGTACTTGCTCGCGAGGTCGAAGATGCTGTCCAGCGTGGTGCCGAGCATGTCATTGAACCGCGAAACGATGAAATCGCGCAGCCATGCGCCCACCGTCTCAGTGTCATAGCGGTGTTCGGTGCCGACCACCTTGTTCACGAACATCTGTGGGTCGTCGATGCGCATGGTGAACAGGCCGTAGGCGCGCAGGCGCACCGCTCCCAGTTCATCGTCGCGGAAGATCACCGGCGTGGGCGTGCCCCACTTGAGGTTCGTGAAGGTCCGCATATTCACGAAGTAAACCTCCGCCTGGAAGGGCGTGTCGCCGCCGAAGGGGATGTTGATGATCCGCTCCAGCAGCGGCAGATTCGCGGTTGTGAGAGTGTGTCGGCCCGGCCCGAAGGTGTCGAGGGCCTTGCCGTCGCGGAAGAACACGGCCGCCTGACTCTCGCGGACGGTCAGTTGCGCTCCCATTGAGATGTCGGCCTGGCCGTACTGCGGCCAGCGGTGCACGATCTCATCACCGGTCTGGTCGGTCCACTCAATGACATCAATTGCCATCAGTCACGACCTCCTCTAACAGGCCTTGTGGCTCATGTAAGTCGTGATCGACACGTATGGTAATTCGCTGCAATCTGCTTCGCGTTTCCGCTTACAGTTGTGTCCCCCCTCTCCCGCCTGAAACCGTGTCGTTTGCGGTTTCCCAATCCCGAAGGGGGCGATAGGGGCCGGGGGGTTAGGTTGTCGTTGCCATTCGGCCTTCGTCACGCCCGCGCTTCCCGCAGACCCACCGTAAACCGCAGGTCAACGCGCGATGGCGCGAGCGGCTCGGCCGCGAACGCCGTGCGCTCGTAGCGCTCCACGATCAGGACCGCGGTCGCGCCGTCACCGGCCGTATACCAGGCGCAGCGGCCCTGTCCGAACTTCGGCGAACTGTCGATACTGCGACGCTCCGTCCGCAACTCGCTGTCCCAGCGCAGCTCGAAGTCTCGCCCCTCAATCGCCACCTGCCCCCCGGCGAGCAACTCCGGCTCGAGGGCACGCGCTTCCATCAGCCCCTCCTCGTTCTGGACCAGCATCATCTCGGGGCCGCCAAGCTGCGGTGCCACCGTCAGCCGCTGGAAGGTCAATCGATCCGCGCGGCCCACCAGCGCATCAGTCACACGGTAGTCCGTGCCGTCGAGAAGCAGCTCGTCATCCGGTTGCAGCCACGGCTGTTCGGTCACGGGTCGCCCCCTCAGGGAACAAGGTCCGTCGCGACGGCCTCGCGTTCGTCCACCATCTCGATGAGGTCGTCGATGTCGTCGGAGAGATTGGCCAGCAGTTCCTCCACCTCATCCGGCTCGGCATCTGTAAGCTCGTCAACATCGTCGCTGATGTCGGCGATGAAGCTGCGCAGCGACAGATCATACTCGTAGAACCGGTGCAGGTCATCCTCGTCGATCTTCACGAGATCGAAGAAGCCGGAGTATCCGTAATCGGCGTATCGCAGATTGTCCGCCGCGCGATTGAGCCGGCCCGAGAGGCGTTCGAGGTCGTCGATCAGGTCCAGCTTCCCCCGGTCAGCCCATTTGCCGCTGATGCGTTCGACGCGCTCGATGATGTCATCGATCTCGTCGGCCAGAAACTCGCGCAACAGCTTGTCGGCGCCGCGGCGCTGCTCGCGCTCCATGTAGCCCGAGAAGCCGGGTATCGACTTGGTCAGCTTCTGCAACGGCTTGGGATCGCGCTTGATCCGATCAGTCAGATCCATCAGACCCACCTCCACTGGACAGTGACGACAGATACCGTACGCATATTCCGCTTGCGCGGCAAGTCACCTGCCAACAGGGCGCAAAATGCGCTTGCTTTGTCAGGATTGTGCAGGTATCGCGGACGGTCGCGAGGAATAGAGCACCACGCCGTATTGTTTGACGGCGAAGCAGGCGGATGGGTATACTTCCCATAATACTCCGGCGACGGCGTGCTCGCAGACGCACCAGGCGCCGCCCGGACAATCACCATATAGATACGAAGCGGTGCGCCCGCGCCCCGCTTCGGGATGGGACAACACAAACTTGAAAGCTGAGCTTGTCTCCGTTGGTACGGAGCTTTTGCTCGGGGAGATAGTCAACACCAATGCCGCGTATATGTCGCAGAGATTGGCCGAAATCGGAGTGGACGTACATTTCCGGCATACGGTTGGCGACAACCTTGACCGAATAGTATCGGTCCTTGAGCTGGCTCTGTCACGAAGCGATACCGTACTCATCTGCGGCGGCCTCGGGCCGACGCAGGATGATCTGACGCGTGAGAGCGTGGCCGACGTCACCGGCCGCGAGCTTGTGCGTGACGATGACGCGGAGCACCGACTCCGCGAGTTCTTTGCGCGCCGCGGCTATACGCCCACCGACAACAACCTCAAGCAGACCGCCGTCCCGGAGGGCGGCCGCCTGCTCGAAAACACCTGCGGCACAGCACCGGGTCTGTTCGTTGAGCACGACGGGAAACTCATCTTCGCTGTCCCCGGACCGCCCCCTGAGATGCGCGAGATGATGCAGCGCGAGGTCCTGCCGATCCTCCGCGAGAGGCTCGGCGACCTGCAGCCTGTACACACCCGCATCCTGCGAATGGCCGACATCGGCGAATCATCGCTGGTTGCCGAGATCGAAGATATCATCCGCGAGCAGACAGACCCCACCGTCGCCCCCTACGCCAAGCCCGGCGAGGTCACGCTCCGACTGGCCACCAAGGCGGCCAGCGAGGACGAAGCCGCCCGGTGCTTCGACGCGATGGAGCAGCGGCTTCGTGAACGGATCGGCGAGTACATCTACGGGGTCGATGAGGAGACCATGGAGGTCGCGGTCGGCAATGCGCTGCGCGAGCGCGGCGCGACTGTCGCGGTCGCGGAAAGCTGCACCGGTGGCCTGATCGCCAGCCGCATCACCGATGTTTCCGGCTCCTCAGACTACATGCTCGGCGGCGTTGTGGCGTACGCGAATGAGATCAAGCAGCGCATCCTGAGTGTGCCGGGCGAGATGCTGGCTGAGCACGGTGCCGTGAGCGAGCCCGTGGCACAGGCAATGGCCACCGGCGCGCGTGAGCTGTACGGTGCCGACTACGCCGTCTCCACGACGGGCATCGCCGGACCGACGGGGGGGACCGAGGAGAAACCTGTCGGCCTCGTCTACGCTGCAGTCGCCGGGCCGGACGGGGTCATCTGCGACGAGATGAACTGGCCCGGCACGCGAGAGCAGTTCAAGCGTCGCGTCTCGCAAAACGCGCTGAACATGCTCCGCAAGCGCGTGCTGGGGATCGAGGTGCAGCGGCCATGAGCAACGGTGACAATCAGACGCTGCGATTGTTCTTCGGTGTGCCGCTTGACGAGGCCCTCCGCGATGCTGCCTGCGGGCTGCAGGACACAATCCAGCGGGCCTGTGAGCGCGGGCCGCGGATCAAGTGGGTGCAGCGGCCGAACCTGCATCTGACCCTGAAGTTCGTCGGTGACACCCCCGCGGAGAAGCTCGATGAGATTACTGCCATCGCCGAAGAGGCGGCCGCGGAGTGCTCGCCTGCGGAACTGGACCTGTGCGGGGTCGGGCGCTTCCCGCCGAAGGGCGCGCCGAAGGTCATCTGGCTGGGCCTGCGGGAGGAGTGCGAGGAGCTGCGGGAGCTTGCCTATGCGCTGGGTGGGCGGCTGGTCCGAGCCGGGCTCGCCGAGCGCGAGCGCCATCCATTCACCGCACACTTCACGCTCGGCCGCGTCAAAGAACGCGGCGGCGGTCGGAATCTCAGCGAAGCCATCGAGGCGCTCGGGGACGAGCCGGTTGGCTCGATGAGCGTCGATCGCTTCGTGCTGCTGTCGAGCGATCTGACACCGCAGGGGCCGGTATATACCGAACGCGAGGAGTTTGGACTGGGGGATTAGCGCCGTCGCGCCGTACAGGCCTTTTGCAGGACAAACTCTCAGCCCGTCAATGCCGTACAGGCCTTTTGTAGGACGGGCTTCCAGCCCGTCAATGTCGTACAGGCCTTTTGTAGGACGGGCTTCCAGCCCGTCAATGTCGTACAGGCCTTTTGTAGGACGGGCTTCCAGCCCGTCAATGTCTTCATCACAACACAGAAAGGGACCGGGGGATTTATGGCTGACAACGATGATCGTAACAAGAATCTTGATCGCGCAATTTCGCAGGTAGAGAAGCAGTTCGGTGAGGGGTCGGTAATGCGGCTGGGTTCGGAAGAGTCACACCTTGACGTTTCCTCGATTCCGACCGGCGCCCTGACCCTGGACATCGCGCTGGGGGTCGGCGGACTGCCCCGAGGGCGGATCGTGGAGCTTTACGGGCAGGAGGGCTCGGGAAAGACGACGCTGGCAATGCACTGCCTCGCCGAAGCGCAGAAGCAGGGCGGGAATGCGGCGTTGATCGACGCAGAGCACGCGTTCGACCCCGCCTACGCGAAGGCGCTGGGGCTGAACCTGGACGATCTGCTGATCGCCCAGCCGGACACCGGCGAGGAAGCCCTCGAGATTTGCGACACCCTTATCAGCTCTGGCGCCATCGATACGATCGCCGTGGACTCGGTGGCCGCTCTGGTGCCGCAGGCCGAGCTTGAGGGAGCCGTCGGCGATTCGCACGTGGGGCTGCAGGCGCGGCTGATGAGCCAGGCGCTGCGCATGCTCTCCGGGCACTGCTCGGAGGCCGGCACGATCCTGATCTTCATCAACCAGATCCGCGAGAAGATCGGCGTGATGTTCGGCAACCCCGAGACGACACCGGGCGGTC
>CAZAHB010000211.1:0-9584 GCA_964484945.1 uncultured Armatimonadia bacterium
CCCGGGGGGGCGCAGCGCGCCGGCCCCGGGCGGGGAGACCAAAAGGCCCCGGGGCCCGCCTCCTTCCTCCCCCCCAGGGGCAACCCCGGCGCCGAGGGGCCGCTGCTGACGGTGCGCTCGGGCGAGATGGCGCTGCAGGCGCTGACGGTGCTGCCGGATGGGACCGCGCTGCCGATGACGGTGGAGGAGCGCGACGGAACGGCACGGGCGACACACAACGCGTGGGCTTCATACACCGGTCGAGGGAACTTCAGGGCGGTCACGCTGCTTCTCATCTCCCCCACCTCCGACCCGGCGGTACCAACGGTCGAGACGAGCGAGACCGGCCTTCGCATCACACACGGAGACCGCGAGTTCGCGCTGGGCCTTGCGCCGGGGCGAATCGCCGAGGGATTCGCGACGAATTCCGACATCTGGCTCGCGCGCATCGCTGAAGGTGCACCGAAGGCAATTCTGGTGCCGGGGAGCGACGAGATGGGCGATGTGCAGGCTCAGCTTATGACGCCGGGCGGCGCTCTGAGTGGCAGTCCGGCGATCAGTTGGGCCGGCGAATAGAGAGAGACGCCCGGAGGCGAGATGCTCCGGGCGTCCCGGGTCCCTCCCTCACGCGGCACCCTCAATCATTCGACGTGGGCAGATACGGGGTGAGACGCATCGCGAGATTGGGCACGGGCATCGTCTGCAGCCAGACGCGCCCGGGGCCGTTGACCGTCGCCAGAAACAGGCCCTCGCCGCCAAGGAAGATGTTCTTGATCCCCGGCACCTGCGAGATGTTGAAGTCAACCGTGGGATCCATCATGGCTATGTGACCCGGATCGACCTTCAGGCCCTGCCCGGCCTCGAGATTGTACTCGACGACCTCGCCATCGATCTCGAAGAACGCCAGGCCAGGCCCGGTCACCTTCTGCATGAAGATACCTTCGCCGCCGAAGAATGCCGCCCCCAGGCGCTTGTGGGTGTGCATCTCAAGCTCCACGCCTGCCTGCGCGCACATGAACGCATCACGCTGACAGATGACGCTTTGCCCCGCGGAAAGCTCCTGCACGAGGATCTTGCCGGGGACCTCCGGTGTGAATGTCACGAAGCCTGTGCCCGAGGTAGAGGTGTAGTCGGTCATAAACAGCGACTCGCCGGATACCGCGCGCTTGAGTGCTCCCATCATACCGCCCTTCATATTGGTATCCATGTCGATGTTCGCGCTCATCCACGACATGCCACCCGCTTCGGTGTAGACCTGCTCGCCCTCCTCCAGGCTGATCTCGACCGATTGCATCACATCGCCGCGAATTGTGTACTCCATGGTCTTGCCCTCCTGGCCAAATCCTCAAGCCGAGTTGATGGTGTCAGACGAACAGCCGGACGGGAACGTAGTCCCGGGCCCCTAAACGGCTGGACAAACGGCATCCTCACGACGTCGATATGTATTTCCCAAGCCGTGCGGCCAGGTTCGGAAGTGGCATCGTCTGCAGCCACACCTTACCGGGCCCCGACACGTTCGCGAGGAACAGCCCCTCGCCGCCGAACAGGACATTTGTGACGCCCTTGATGCGTGTGATGTCGAAATCTACCGTCGGGTCCATCAGTGCCAGGTGCCCGGGATCGACCCGCAGAGACTGACCCGCCTCGAGGCTGTATTCGACCGTCTCGCCTGTGATTTCGAAGAACGCGGTCCCCGGGCCGGTTACCTTCTGGAGGATGAAACCCTCACCGCCGAACAGCCCGGCGCCAAGCCGTCGGTTCACGTGCATATCAAGCTCAACGCTCGACTCCGCGCACATGAAGGCGTCTCGCTGGCATATCATACTCTGCCCCGGTGACAGTTCCATGGGCACGATCGTACCCGGGGTCTCGAGGGTGAATGTCACAAAGCCCGCGTCCCCCTCGCAGGTGTAGGTCGTCATGAACAGCGACTCACCGGACACCGCGCGCTTGAAGGCGCCCATCATCCCGCCCTGCATGTTCGTATCCATGCCGATGTTCGCACTCATCCAGGCCATGCCGCCGGCCTCGGTATAGATCGACTCGCCCTGCTGCAGCGAGACTTCGACGCTTTGCATTACGGTGCCTCGGACCTGATACTCCATCTCTCCGCCTCCTCGTCAGATGCGTTCATGTCGGTTTGTCTCAGGATCGATTCACGGGCTCGCCGCACGAAGGGCAGAACTTGCTGCCCGGCTCAAGCTTCTCACCGCAGTTGGGGCAGAACTTCGGTCCGCTCTCGGTGTCCTCCTGCTCATCGCGCGCGGCAGGCGGCCGCAGGAACGCCGTTCCGCCCTCATCTGCGTCCGGCACCTCCGATGCCTCCTCGGGCTCAGGTGTCTCTGGGCCTGCTTCGCGCTCAGCAGGCGTCTCAGGCGGAGGCGCGGGCCCGACGTCCTCGCCAGGCTCGGTTGGTTCAGGAGCCGATGTCGGTCGGGGCACGCCGGCACCGGCGCCCGGCGGGAGCGTTGCGCTGGTCCCGGCCTGCGAGTCGTCTTCGCCGGCTGCCGGTGTCGGCTGAGTCGGCGGAGCGGGCTGCTCGGGTCCTCCCCCCGCACCGTCAGGCCCGCTGCCGGGTCCTTCGCGCGGGCTCTTCACGCCGCGGTAGATCAGGAAAGCGATGCCCAGTGCCACAATCGCCACGAGGAACCAGAAGGCCTTGATGAACAGCGTGACGATGGTCACCGAGACCAGTGCGAAGACAAATGCGATCCCGGCGAAGGCACACGATATCTGGTCGCCAATCAACGGGATATAGCCCACGAGCGTCGTGAGCGGCCCGAATATGGCCATGATCCCGAAGAAGATGCAGAACACCGCACCTGCTCTCATGCCCCATTTCGCAAACTTGTATTCGGTCTTGAGGGTCTCCAGCGTTTGACTTTCGTTCTGCGTGCTGACGACGAAGCTTTCGCCGCCCTGTATCGTGCCCGAGGTCATCTTCCCGACCACGATGGTCGCCTTCGATGCATCAAGCACCTCGATCGACTTGCGCTGATCGCCGACTTCCGGGCTACCGGCTTCGGTGCCCACGTGGAAGTCGGTCTCAAACTTCTTCTTGTAGGCGGAGTAAACTTCCTCCTCGCCGACGGGGTTGGCGCCCTTCGGTCGAATCTCGACCGGGCCTAACGAGAAAGTTTCAACCCAGTCCGAATCGGATGTCTCCGTGTTCCATTCATAGTCAACATTTCCGTCCGAGTCAGTCTCTTTCTCGTATTCTTCAATGCGCTCACTGAAGTAGAGCGCCTGGCCATCCCACTCATCGAGCGCCAGGAAGGTCCCTTGCGGCTGGCCCTGGATCTTGACCAGTTCGCCTTCGCTGCTCTTCGCGGCATCGGGTTCGGACATGGTGATACCTGCGAAGATCTTACCGTGATCCACCAGCTTCGCCTCGGCATGGTAAGCGAGATAGAAGCCGACCGGGATGAGGACGAGCCCCAAAATCACGCCGAAGATCGCGCCACAGCCCCCACCGCAGCCCTTACTCGCTGCTCCACCTGCCGCACCGCCCCCGCTGCCGACATTGAAGTTGAAGCCAGCCATCACATGCCCTCCTGCTCGACATTAACTTTGCGCCTCTGCATGCCTTTTCCCTTCGGTTGACAGCGAATCCTTCACCATGGCGCTCTGATTTATGCACCCGCGTACGGAACGGCGAAGCGGCCTCGGCGCGTTTGCGCGTTCCTCGGGTTGCCACGACCCCGTCGATATGGTAAACTTGCCATCCAGTGTGAGGGTCGCCGGGTGACAGGAGGTCCTCGCACTCGCGGCGCAAAAGCCTCAACAGCATGGTCGCGGAGGTCCCCGAGATTGTACCGGGCCTCGGCGGCTCTTTCACTACCTCACCTCGGCCAATTCGGCGAGAGGAAGTCAACGGATGGATTACAAGGACACTCTCAACCTGCAAAAAACGGATTTCCCGATGCGCGGGAACCTCCCCGAGCGCGAGCCGCAGATATTGAAACGCTGGCAGGAAATGGATATCTACAGGCGCGTTCGTGAACTTCGCGACGAGGCGCCCACGTACATCCTCCATGATGGCCCACCGTACGCCAACGGAGATATCCACCTCGGTCAGGCGCTGAACAAGATCCTCAAGGATATCACCATCAAGTACAAGACCATGCGCGGCTACGACTGCCCGTACGTCCCCGGCTGGGACACACAGGGCCTGCCGACCGAGCAGAGCGTGCAGAAGAACAAGGGGATCATGCGGCACGAGGTATCGGTGCTGGAGTGGCGGGAACTGTGCCGCGATCTCGCGCTTGGCTACGTGGATACACAGCGCGAGCAGTTCAAGCGCATCGGTGTCCGGGGCGACTGGGACAATCCCTACCTGACACTGTCTCCCGAATACCAGGCGAAGCAGATCGAGGCATTCGGCAAGATCGCGCTCAACGGCCTCGTCTATCGCGCCCTGCGGCCGGTTTACTGGTGCTATCACTGCGAGACCGCGCTGGCTGAGGATGAGATCGAGTATGAGACGCGCACCTCGCCGGCGGTCTACGTGGCGTTCGAAATGACCGATTCGGCCGACCTGCCAGTGGAGGATCCGCCCGAGGGGCCGGTCAGTTTTCTGATCTGGACCACGACTCCGTGGACCATCCCCGGCAATACGGCCATCGCACTGGCCGAGGATGCCGAGTACGTGCTCGTGGACACCGGCGAGAGGTATCTGATCCTCGCCCAGGAGCTTCTGCGGCAGTCGATGGCTGAGTGTCATATCGAGAGCTATGAAGTCGTCGCACGCTTCGAAGGCGGCGAACTCGAGGGGCTGGAGACGAACCACCCGATGTACGACCGACAGTCCCCGATCGTGCTGGCTGACTATGTCACGATCGAAGATGGCACGGGGGCGGTCCATACCGCACCGGGCCACGGTCTGGAGGACTACGAGACCGCGCTGGAGTACGATCTGGATATCGTCAGCCCGCTGGATGACTTCGGCAAGTATACCGCCGAGGCCGGTGAGGAGCTTGAGGGGCTTGTCGCGGACCAGTCCAATGCCGAGGTCAAGGACATCCTGCGCGACCTCGGTGTGCTGGTGGGCGAAGCGGAGATCGACCACGAGTACCCGCACTGCTGGCGGTGCCACAGGCCGGTCATCTACCGCGCCACGAAGCAGTGGTTCATGGACATCGAGAAGGTACGGGACGAGGCACTCGAGCAGATCAAGAGCGTCGAGTGGAATCCCGAGTGGGGTGAAAGCCGCATCTCGGGGATGGTCGAATCCCGCCCGGACTGGTGCATCTCGCGCCAGCGCAACTGGGGTGTGCCGATCCCGGTCTTCTACTGCGAAGAATGCGGTGACCGCCTGATTACAGAAGAGACGATCAGCCACCTCAGCGATCTCGTCGCCGAACACGGCGCAGATGTCTGGTGGGAGCGTGACGCCGCCGATCTGCTGCCCGAGGGTGTCACCTGCCCCGCAGAGGACTGTGACGGGACCACATTTAGCAAGGAACCCGACATCATGTCCGTCTGGGTTGACTCGGGCTGCTCGCATTACACCGTCCTGCGTGAGAACCCGGAGCTTTCGTTTCCTGCGGACCTCTACCTCGAAGGCGACGACCAGTACCAGTGCTGGTTCCAGACCTCGCTGTGGGTCGCGGTCGCACTTGGCGACCCGGCCCCGTACCGCACCGTGGTTGGACATGGCTTCTTCGTGGATGAGACAGGCTCGAAGCTCTCGAAGAGTAAGGGCAACATCATCAGTCCCGCGGAGATCTACGACGAATACGGGGCGGATGTATTGCGACTGTGGTTCACCTACGCCGATTTCCGCCAGAAGATGGCGCTTTCGGACGATATCTTCCAGCAGGTGGCCGACGCCTACCGCCGAATCCGTAATACCGCCCGCTTCCTGTTGCAGAACCTTCAGGACTTCGATCCGTCCACCGACAGCGTGGACAAGGCCGACCTGTCGGAGATCGATCGCTGGGCACTGGACCGGCTCCAGCGCCGGATCAAGGCCGTGACGGAGGCCTATGACAACTGGGATCTGCATATCGTCTACCGCGAACTGCACGCTCTGTGCGACCAGGATCTCAGTGCATTCTACGTAAACGTGCTTAAGGACCGCCTGTATACCGACCTGGCCGACTCGCGCGCCCGCCGCTCCGCGCAGACTGCGCTGTGGCGCACGCTCGTGGCGCTTGCAAAGATGATGGCACCAATCCTGACCTTCACCTCCGATGAATTGTGGGAGCAGATGCGCGCGGAGGTTGACAGCAGCCTCCCGGAAAGCGTACAACTGGCCGACTGGCCGGAGATCGACGAGCAGTTGCTCGATGACGAACTCGCCGAGCAGTGGGCCGATGTGCTGGAACTGCGCCGGGTCGCGATGGCCGCGCTCGAAGAGGCCAAGGACGCCGGCGAGGTTCCGAACCCGCTGGAGGCGCGCCTCGACCTTTACGTGACCGATGCCGCCCGCGATGTGTTGACGAGTATCGATGAGAACCTGGAGGCGCTTTTTATCGTCTCTGATGTCCATCTGCATCACATCGAGGAACATGCCGAGGGGGCCACGGCGCCCTCAGGCGTGCGGGCGGAGGCATCGCTCGCCGGCGGCGACAAGTGCACCCGTTGCTGGATGCGCGCCGAGAGCACCGGTATGGTCGAGGAGCATCCTGAATTGTGTAGCCGCTGTGCCGAGCGGGTAAACCGCATACTATCAGGCTGATCGACGTTCCCTGCAGAGGCGATAACGCCGAGGGGCCGGCCCCCGGCAGTGCAGACTGAGGCGGTGGACAAACTTCGGGTCACGGGAGGTGGCCCGACGGAGGCGGAAGAAGTCCCGCCCCGAGTCTGATTACAGGCATCGGAGGTCACGGACGGTGGCGCGTAAGCGGAAGCTCGATATCGACAAGTACAAAGAGATACTCACCGAAGAGAGGGAACGTCTCCGGGTCGAACTCAAGCGGATCGCGGACCGCGCGGCCGGACGCGATCGCCTGCAGGCTGAGCAGGCTGGCCAGGACTTCGATGAGCCCGGCGGAGATGCCGCGACGGAGACTGTCGAGCGCGCGCAATCGATGGCCGTCGGCGCATCACTGCGCGAACAACTCGATGAAGTAAACGCCGCCCTTGAGAAGATCGACGAAGGCACCTACGGGGTCTGCGACAACTGCGGCAAGCAGATCACCAAAAAGCGCCTCTCGGTTCTCCCATGGGCTACACTGTGCAAGAAGTGCCGCGCGGGCCTCTCGGGATTGTGAACCAGCCCCAGGACCCTTCTGACGATCCGCCGACCGACGATCCCCCACCGCGGGGAGCGTCCCCGGTGTTCGTGTATGCGCTGGCCGCCGGAATCGTGGCAGCCGACCAGGTGGCGAAAACAGCCGCAGTTCACTGGCTTCGCCCTGTGGAATCGGTCCCGGTTTTCTCGTGGCTGAGACTGACATGGGCCACCAACACCGGCGGTGCGTTCGGGCTGATGTCCACCAGCACCGGCCTGCTGGTCGTGATTGCAGCAATTGTGGTGGTCGCACTCGCCGCGATAGCACCGCGCCTCGCAGATAGCGGAATGCTTGCGGTGGGGGTCGCATGCGTCCTTGGAGGCGCTCTGGGCAATCTGATTGACCGCGCGCGTCTGGGGTATGTGATCGACTATCTGGATCTGCACTTCTGGCCCGTGTTCAACATCGCCGATATCGCCATCACCGTTGGTGCCGGTCTGCTCATCATAGGAACCATCATCGGCCATCCCCCGTCATCCGCCGGAAGAGAGGACAGCGACTAACCCTATGTGCCCGGTGCTCTTTTCAATTCCCGGCCCACCTTTGTGGGCGGCGATCCTCCTGTCCGCTCTTCTCGGCGGAGCCTCGCTTGTGCTCGAGATCGTCGAGGAGAGGCGCGCAGGCATCTATCCGAACCTGCCCCGCCTCGTTGTCATGCCGGCTGTTGGCGTCGTGGTGGGCGCTGCCATCTCCGCGGCACTGCATCGCTGGGGACCTGTGGCGGTGCGCTCGTGGGGCACCATGCTTATGATCGGATTCTCCGGGGGGCTGCTGTGGGCAATCTACGACACGCGTGATGACGAGCAGATCGACGCCGACACGCTGATTGACGTCACCCTGGCGATTCTCGTCGGTGCTGTGCTGGGCGCGCGGCTCCTCGCCGTGGTGCTGAATTGGAGTGACTTCAGCGGCAATCCCGCCGACATCTTGAAGGTCTGGGAGGGCGGTCTGAGCTTCCATGGTGGCCTGCTCGGTGGGATTGTCGGCGCTGCGCTGTACATCTCGCGCCGTGAGGTGAGCTTCTTTCGAGTCGCAGACCTGCTCACGCCGTCCATCGCGATCGGGTATGCGGTCACACGCGTTGGATGCTTCCTCAACGGGTGCTGCTGGGGCACGCCCAGCGACCTGCCATGGGCCATACCTCTCCCCCACATCTCGGGCCCCGGCGACCCGACAGTCCCGCGCCATCCCGCTCAGCTTTACGCCGCGCTGGGAAGCATGCTCATCTTCGGGCTCCTGCTGGTCGCCAGACGCCGTCTGCGGGTCCCCGGACATCTGTTCCTGTCATACCTCATCTTTTACTCCGCGATGCGATCGGTCGTCGAGATCTTCCGCCGCGGGGCCTCCGCGGAGATCTACACGCCGGTTCCCGCTCTTACGGTCGCGCAGTTCGCCAGCATCTGGATCGCACTGGCGGCCGCGGTGATAATGCTGGCCACCCGCGGGCGCACCGGCGACGCCGATCAGTGAACTGTGGGGCATACGAAGGGCGTCAATGATTTCCCATGAAACAGGCAACCACGGACGAACAGAATGTCACGTTCGATTCGCTGAAATCTGATCCGGAGGTCCGCGAGATGATCGCGGCCGCCGATGCCCAGATGGAGGCGATCGGATACACAGAGCATGGCATGCGCCACGCGAGCATTGTCGCTGAAAACGCCGAGGCGATCCTCCGCAAGCTCGAACGGTACGATGACCGCGAGATCGAACTGGCGAAGATAGCGGGCCTGCTGCACGATATCGGCAACCTTATCTCGCGCAAGGATCACGATACGACGAGTGCCCTGCTGGCCTATGATCTGCTCCGCGAGCGCGGTATGCCGATCCGCGAGGTTACGCAGGTGGCCGCCGCCATCGGAAGCCACGACGAGCAGGAGCATATCGAGCCCACGTCGGATCCGGGCGCCGCGGTGGTCATCGGCGACAAGGCGGATGTGGCGAGCGAGCGCGTGCGAAATCCGCACATGGCGGCCTTCGATATCCACGACCGAATCAACTATGCCGCGCAGGACACGCGGCTTGAGGTGTCTCCCGAAACGAAGACCATCAGTCTGGAGCTTGAGATCGACACCGAGATTGGCTCGGTCATGGAGTATTTCGAGATTTTCCTCAGCCGGATGATCATCAGCCGGAAGGCCGCGCGGCTGCTGGGCTGCGACTTTCGCCTCATTATCAACGGCGTTCCCCTGATGTGAGACAGAGGGCGAGACACACCACGAGAACGCCCCGTGACGGTACCGGGTGTGACTCAATTCTGCAGGTTGCCCGCGTTACCGGCTTACGACGGCCTCACCGACCCCTTCGGGGTTTGGACGCATAGACGACATGCGTCAGGCGGGAGAGGGGGGGACACAACCGTGATCG
>CAZAHB010000212.1:0-9493 GCA_964484945.1 uncultured Armatimonadia bacterium
CTGCGCGAGGCACCGCAGCTTTTCATCGAGAGGGCATGTAAGATGGCACAGAGCAAACAGATCCCGGATCCCAGTCTGCTTCCCATGTGCAGGAACCTGCGCATCCTCGAGCGGCATGAAGACGACACGATCTCATCGGCAGCCATCGCCGATGCGGCCGGGGTCAACGCCGCGCAGGTGCGCAAGGACCTATCGTTTTTCGGTGAGTTCGGCCAGCCCGGAGTCGGATATCACACCGATGATTTGCTGGCGTCGCTGAAGCGGATGATGGGACTGGATGAGGAACTGGAGGTCGTTGTGGTCGGTGCCGGAGCGCTGGGCTCGGCGCTGATCAACTATCCCGGCTTCGAGAGCCGCGGGTTCCGCATCGTTGCGGTCTTCGACAACAACCCGGCGAAGGTCGGGCACCGCCTGCGCGGATACGAGATCAAGCCATTTGACACACTCGATGACACCGTGGCTGAGTGCAATGTCAGCCTCGGCATTATTGCCGTCCCCCGCGCCGCCGCTCAGGGCGTCGCCGACGCCCTCATCGACGCCGGCGTGAAGGGCATCCTGAACTTCGCCCCCGTCACACTGAAGGTGCCCGATGGAGTAGTGGTGCGCAGCGTGGACCTCACTCTGCAGCTTGAGACACTCGCATTTCACCTGCAGAAATGACTGCGGACCCTCGACGGACGCAGATATGATAGATCGGGGGGAAAACCCGTGCCTGGTCCCAGCCGCCGACTGCTTACGCCCGTCGTCGCGTTGCTGCTCGCCGCGTCCATTGTCCTCGCCGAAGAGAACGTCCTGACGAATTCCGGCTTCGAGGATCTCACCGAAGCTGGTGTTCCCGCTGATTGGCAGGTGGATGAAGGCCTGCAACTTCTGACCGGCGATGACGCATACGCCGGGAGCACTGCCGTCCGCGCCCGTTATCACGGAGGGCTGCGGCAGAGCATGGAGACGCAGCCGGGTGAGATGTTCCTCCTTACCGGATACACGCGCCGACCTGGCGCTGTGCGAGCATGACGTGGGGCGGGATGGCGACGAACTGGTGGTCAGCGTACACAACATCGGCGCGGCACACGTCCCGGCGGGCATTCCGGTCGTGGCGCGGGACGACGGCGGTGAGGAGACCGCGCGCACCGAACCGCCCGCGGTTCCCGCGCCTGTGGACTGCGCGCCGAGCAGTGTGGATGTGCGACTGCTTGTCGCCGGCGTCGCCTCCATGGGGATCGATCCCAACGATGCGGTCGCCGAGATCACCGAGGTCAACAACGAGGCTGCGGCGCCCTGACCGGCGGATTGCGCTGACACAACGGCAGCCATACACAAACGGTGGAACGTAACCCAGGCGGCGGGGGCGCTTGCGGGTCAATCCGGCCGCGGGTATAATGGGCTTACGTGTCAGTCCCGTGCCTCGCGCGATGGCTCCGCCGGCCCCTCCCGAGGCGTGGCGAGCGTCTGCGCCGAATATCATCATGTACGCGAGCCAACCGCCATGTCTCGACTGATTGTTGCGAATTCGACTCTGTCATATCCCCTTCCGCCCGCCGACTATCGCGGCGACGGTGACGTACTTCTGCCTATCCCCGAGTATTTTGAAGAGGCAATGTTCCTTCAGTCGCCCTTCCATGACCACTACTATGACCGGATGGCGGAGTACTACTGGCAGGCCGAGGGGCTGGCGCGGAAGATGGCGCAGTTGCTGCCCGACGCTGTTGCGTCTCCGCCCGAAGCCGTGGGGCACTCGGCCTGGGAGGCATTCATCGGGAGCCTCATCAAGTTCACGCTCGGGCCGCTGATGGTGGCCTCGGAGACTGTTGAATCGGCGTGCAGCGAGATCGAACCGGAAACAGTCGTTGCCTGGGACGAGCCTCAGGATGTAGCCTGGTGGGGTGGGCGCCAGCTTGTGGCCGACACTGCCCGGCGTGCCGGGGAACTGACTGGAGCGCGCGTGAAGCTTCGCAGCAGCGGCGGCCTGCGCCTGCTCAGGAACGCGATTCACCCCCTCACTGTGCGGGCAAATGCCGGCGGCTATTTCCTCCGCCAGATGGGCTCTGTTCGCGATCCGCGCCCGGGCGAGTACGACGTCATCATTGCGCCACTGGGCCGCACAGTCCGCGGGCTGGTTGAGGCCATCGGGCAGGGGCTGAATGAACGGGGTCTGAGCGTCCTTGTTGTCGAAATCCCCACCGAACCTCTCGACCCGGTGCTGGAAGACGTTGAGTTGCCGCACGCGAATCTGTATGACTTTCGAGAGCCGTGGATGGTGCGAAGTGGATTGTGTGAGGTGGCTCAGTCACTCGGCTGGCACAGGCGGTTCGCGGCCGAATTTGCGAGCGAATCATCGTTTCCCCTTGAGGGTGCGCTTCGCAATGCACTGGTGCGTCGCATGCAAAACGTCCTCACCTGCGACATCCCCTCGGAGCTGTATCATCAACGCCTCTGGTCACGGGTTTTCGATGTCGTGCGGCCCCGGACGCTTCTTGCTTTCAACCATTACGGCACCGCTCTGGCGCCGGGCGTTCTGCATGCGAATGAGCGCGGGATGGCGACGGTCCTCAGCCAGCACGGGATGGGGAGCCCGCACTGGCGTTCGACGACCATACTGCCATTCGATCTCGCGCTTACCTTCGGCGACTTCGCCCGCGAGACTCAGGAATCGGTTGCATATGAGCGCACAGAATTCGCAATGACCGGTCACAGCGGCTGGGATGATCTCAGGTCCGCGCCCGAGCTACAGAGGCCTGATCCCGATGGGGCGCCGATCGTGCTCGCGACCACGCAGACTGCTGAGAAGCATCTGCGCGCGGCTGAGCCTGCGTGGTGGCTGCGGGAGCTTGCCGTTGCCTGCGAAAAGCTGGGCGCGCGCCTGGTGATAAAGCCACATCCCAATGAATCCGACACCGGCGACTATCGCGCCCTGGCAGACAGCATGGAACAGACTGTGCGCTTCGTCCCTCATGGCGAGCGTCCCCTGGCGGATCTGGTCGGGGAGTGCGCCGTCCTCGCCACGCGCTACTCGACCACCGCCATTCAGGCAATCATCGCGGGGAAGCCGGTGATGACCGTCTTCCCGACGGGGGCCCGAGAGCGCTACCCATTCGCCGCCGAAGGAGCCGGGGTGAAGGTGAATTCGTGCGATGAACTGCTGCCGACTCTCCGCGCCCTGCTCACCGACAATGAACTTCACGAGCGCCTCAATGCGCAGCGGGAGCAGTTCATCAAGCGGCACGTCGGCCCGCTCGATGGAGGCGCCACCGAGCGGATCATCGAATATGTCATGCGCCGTACGTCACAGGCGGCGCCCAACCACCCGGACCGCTGAGAAAAGGAGGTGCCCGGGACCGTGGACCAACTGCGTCAACGCATACGCCGACTCATTGCACAAGCGTGTGAAGATATCCCTGTTGAGACGGTCCCTGAGGACGCCTCCATAGACGAGATGGCTGAGTGGGACTCGCTGGCACATATTGCGTTCATCGAGCTTCTGGAACGCGAGTTCGAGCGCTCAGTGCCGCCGGAGCGCGTCTCGAAGCTGCGCTCAGTAGACAGTATCCACGAGTGGTTGCGCAGCGGCGAGGAGGACGATGCCGGGCAGTCGTCGGAGATCGCCGCCTCTGAGATCGAGGAGGCGCTTCGGGCTGTCGGGCTGGGCGAAGGGGATCTGGTGATGGTTCACAGCTTCACGTCTGCCCTCACCGGTCTGGAGCGCCCGGATCGGAGGCTCATCGATGCGTTGCTGGAGATTCTGGGAGACGGCGGGACCCTTGCGCTCCCCGCCTTCACCTACTCATTCTGCCGCACGGGAATCTTCCGGCCCGATGAAGACCCCTCTGAGGTCGGCATTGCCGCGGACACGCTCCGCAACGAGTACCGCGGCAGGCGCACGCTGGCCCCGATCTTCTCGGTCGTCGTGGCCGGCGCGCGCAGCGACGAGATAGCTGAGCTGTCGAGTGCCACCACCTTCGGCCCCGACAGCATCTTTGGCTACATGCTCCAGCATAACGGGAAGCTGTGCGGCGTTGGCGTGGGATGCGAGAAGATCACATTCAATCATTATCCCGAGCAGCAGCTTGCTGTCCCATACCGCTACTGGAAGCACTTCACCGGCGTCATGGAGCACGCGGGGCAGCGGGAGCCGATCTCTGTCCAGTACTTCGTCAGGAGCCTGGAGCCCGAGGCGGTGCGTGATCAGTCGAAGATCTCCGCGCTTATGAGCGACAAACCTTTCGTGCGCACAAGTTCAGTTGGCGGCGCGGACATCTTTTGCGCGCCTGTCGAGCAATACCATGCCACTCTCCGGGATGCCATGATCGAGGACCCGCTCTTTCAACTCAGCGATGGTACGCGCGTACACTGGGAGTAAGACTGCGCGATACCGACTCTGGAGGCTCTCATCCGGTGAAAGAGATCATCGAGGATCTTTACCTTCTTAATCGCTCACTTGTCTCAGATGACTACGACCGCGCACTGGCATACATCGCCGACGTGGTGGACATGCAGATTCACGAATACCCGTCCGGCACACAGTGCTGGACGTGGCAGATCCCCCAGAAGTGGACCGTCAACGAGGCCTGGGTTGAAGCGGATGGCGAGCGGATCATCGACTTTGAGGATCATCCACTGCATCTTTGGACGGGCTCGCTTCCCGTGGACGAAGTGGTCTCGCGCGAGGAGCTTGAGGAGCACCTCGCCTACAATACGGAGCACCCCCGCGCCATCCCCTATCGGTTCAACTTCTACGAACTGACGTGGGGCTTCTCGCTCTCATATGAGCAGTACCAGGGCCTCGATGCCGACGAATACCGCGTCTACATAGACACGGAGTACACCGACGGCACGCTGAAGGTTGGCGACGCCACCGTCGAGGGCGAGTCGGACGAGGTGGTTGTGCTCATGGGGCATCTCGACCACCCCGGTCAGGCCAACGACGGCCTCTCCGGCGTGGCCGTGGGGACCGAACTGATCAAGTGGCTGCGCGAGCGTGACCCGTACTACACCTACAAGCTGCTGGTACTTCCCGAGACAATCGGCTCCATAGCGTACTTCAGCCATAACATGGACCTGGTTCCGCACTGCCGGTGCGGTATCTTCCTCGAGATGATGGGCAACGAGAACCAGTTCGCATTCCAGCACTCGCGCCAGCACGATGACTTCATCGACCGGGCCTCGCGCCAGGTTCTCGTGGACCGGTTCGGCGAGGGGAACTTCACCGAGGGCGCGTTTCGCAAGGTTGTCGGCAATGACGAAATGGTGTTGAACGGACCCGGCGTCAACGTGCCGACCGTGTCCATTTCCCGCTGGCCCTACTGGCAGTATCACACCCACCTTGATAATATGGACATGATTTCCGAAGACGCGCTCGACGAGTCGCTTGAGGTCCTGAAGGACATCATCGGCATACTTGAACGCGACTACGTGCCGCGTCGTACGTTTACGGGCCCCATCTTCCTCTCCGGATATGGCCTGTGGGTGGACTACCGCGAGAACTACGCTCTCAATCGCGCGATTGAGCAGGTCATGCTCTCGCTCGAGGGAGATGAAAGCATTCTCGACATCGCCCGGAAGACGAACGTGACGTATACCGACATCTACGATTTCGTGGAAAGAGTCGTGGCCCTGGATCTTGCCGAAAAGACGGGCCGAGGCGCTGATCTGGAACGATCCCGAACCGAACTCAAGGAGTGAGTGTCCATGCGTAAACTGGCAGTCGCACTTGTGCTACTGACGGTGGCGATGAGCGCGAACGCCATCACCATTGCCCGTGACGGTGCGCCGGAGGCCGCGATCGTGGTCGCCGAGGAAGCGTCCGTCGCCGAGCAGCATGCCGCAACTGAGCTTGCGACCTACCTGGGCCGCATCGCAGGCTGCGAGTTCGACGTCGCGAACACTGCCGACGGACCCGCTGTCTACGTCGGGCCCACGGACCGGGCGCGTGAGGCCGGGATCGATCAGGACGCCCTCGGCCGCGAGGAGTGGATCGTGCGCTCCGAGGGCGAGGACTTGATCGTGATCGGCGGGCGGCCGCGCGGGACCCTCTACGCAGCGTACCATCTGCTCGAGGACGAACTGGGCGTGCACTGGTGGAACCCGTGGGCCGAGACCGTCCCGTCCAGTCCCACAATCGAACTGACCGATCTCGACCTGCGGGGGGAGCCTGAGCTTCAGTACCGCGACATCTATCGCATCTACGGCTACGATGAGGGCCGGTTCGCGGCACATAACCGGCTCAACCGCATGGGCGATCCGCCGATCCACGCGCGGTACGGTGGCGGGATGGATTATGGCCCGCCCTACCACGTGCACACGTTCTACCTCTACTTTCCGCCGGAGAAATACTTCGACGACCATCCCGACTGGTATTCGCTGATCGACGGCGAGCGCATGGCCGATCGCCACCAGCTTTGTCTGACGAATGACGAACTGCGGCAGGCGTTTCTCGAGAAGCTGCGCGGCTACATCGAACAGACGCGACAGAAGGCCGAAGAGACGGGCGCTCCGCCGCCGCGCGTGTTCAGCGTCTCGCAGAACGACTGGCGCGGGCAGTGCCAGTGCGAGCAGTGCCAGGCCATCGCGGAGCGTGAGGGCTCGGAGGCCGGGCCGCTGCTGGACTTCGTGAACTTCCTCGCCGAACAGATCGAGGACGACTATCCGGACGTCTACCTCTCCACGCTCGCTTACCAGTACACACAGAAGCCGCCCGCCAACATCAAGGCGCGCGACAACGTCATCATCCGCCTGTGCGATACCTCCAGCAACTTCACCGAAGCCATCACCTCCGAGACCAACGAGCCCTTCCACGACTTTTTGCTCTCGTGGGCGGAGATCGCTGACAACCTGCGCATCTGGGACTATGCCGTCACCTACGCCGACCCGCGTGGCCTGCCGAAACCGACCGTCCACACCTACGCGCCCGACTATCAGTACTACGCCGAGAATAGCGTCGAGGGTGTCTTTACTGAGCTTGAGTATCCGGTCAAGGCCGACATCCGCGACTTCAAGGTCTGGATGATGTGCAAGCTGCTGGAGGACCCGTACGCGGATTACGAGGCGCTGGTTGAGACGTTCACCGACGGTTTCTACGGCGACGCCGGCCCGATGATCCGCGAGTATCTCGCGCTGCGAGACCAGGCGGTCGCCGAGCGCCCGAGCCACATCAGCATGGGGGCGTCGCTGCAGGCAGTGGCGACATATATGACGTTCGACGTGGTCACACAGGCGCACGAGATCTTCGACCGCGCGGAGGCCGCAGTTGCTGACGATGCGGAACTGCTCCAGCGGGTGCGCCATGCGCGGCTGTCACTGGATCGCGCGACCGTAATGCTGTGGCGGCAGCTTACGAACGAGTGGGTCGCGCAGGGCAATGAACCGGACACGCTGCCGCTGGATCGTGACGCCATCGCGGACCGCTATACCGAGACCTGGCGGGCCGAGGTTGAGCGGCGGATGCCCGAACAGAAGCGCACGGCATCGCTGGACGAGCTTGATTCGGAGCTTGTGCGCTACACTGCGCTGCCTGCGTATATCGAGCCCCCGGAGAAGTTCGCGGATCTGCCGGCCGACCGCGTGCATGACTTCACCGCGGACATGACGCGCAACTGGAAGAACATCGTGCAGGTGGTGCGCGACGAGGAGGCCGAGAGCGGAATCGCAAATCGGCTGGAGTTCCCCACCGAGGTGGACACCGAGCGCCACCCGATCGAACGGTACGAGTTGCCGATGCCGTGGGGCCTGTATGACACGCGCAACAAGAACCAGACTGCCAGCGCGTCGGTCAAGCCCGACGACGTCCCCGGCCCGGGCTATCACTGGTATAAGATGGGCACACACGAGATCGGACCGGGCTACTACCTGTACTTCTTCTGGTCGTGGATCATCCAGCTTGACGTTGACGCCGCGTGGGACCAGGAGAACCCGGATCAGCAGTTCGATATCTGGGCGCGGATCAAGTTCGAGGGACCGGCCTTCCCGCACGGCGAGGAAGACGAGCCGAATGCGATCTGCGTTGAGCGGGTGGTGCTGGTGGAAACGGAGTAGGGACGACGGGAACCGGGAATCGGGTACCGGGAAACGGGCAACGGCCAACGGCTGGAGGACCGGCCTGGGCATGGCGGCCATCGGCCGTAATGTCGTCCCGGTTCCCCATTCCCGGTACCCGGTTCCCGACGAGATCGTTAGCTCAGATACTCCTCCGCATACATTTTCCCTGACTCAATCACCCGCTCCACTCGCTCAGGCGCATTCGCGATCGTGCCGTCCACGAACGTCACTGTCGGCCACAGGTCCTTGCGAAGTTCCGGCATCTCCCACGCATGTGTGCCCATCTCGTGCACGCCTGTGGAGCCGCGCGAGGGGTCGCCCGTGTTCAGGTGCGCCCAGCGGCGGTTGTACTTCGCGAAGGTCTCGGGGAAGCGGTCCGGGCACCAGTGGTGACTCACCGGGAAGATCGCGCCCAGCGGCGAATACCAGTGCTCGCAGGTCACCAGCAGGTCCGGGAAGCGCTCCTTGAGCCGATCGCGCAGCCGCATCATGCCCTCGTAGACCGGGTGGTGCGGGTCATTCGTCCATGACCCGGCGGTGTCGTAGAAGGTCGCGTCCACGCCGAACTGTTCGACGATGCGCGCCGATTCCTCGA
Organism: uncultured Armatimonadia bacterium; assembly: GCA_964484945.1. Taxonomy (GTDB): domain Bacteria; phylum Armatimonadota; class Zipacnadia; order Zipacnadales; family UBA5352; genus UBA5352. The sequence continues at coordinate 8,627 of CAZAHB010000212.1, forward strand.
AAAGCCTGTTCCCCCACCCCGGCGCGCCCGGGTTCAGCCACGCCTGCCAGCCGCCGTCGTGCGCGCGGGAGACGTCCCAGTCCGGCTTGTTGCCCTGGTTGACGTAGCCGCCCGCGGACATCATGTGCGAGTTCGCGCCCCACTGCTCGAAGTTCTCCAGGCCGGTGTTCGCGCAGTTGCAGCCGTACATCGGGCAGATACGCGCGCCGAGGTCGTGGGCGCCCTCGACCAGCCGCCGGAAGCCGTCCTCGCCACCGAGGCGCGCGTGCGGCCGGTAGTGGCCGTACTGCCAGTAGTAGCGGCCCTCCCAGCCCGGCAGATACGCGAACACGCGCTTCCCGTCGATCCGCTCGCAGACCCACCGCAGCACGTCCAGCGCGTCCTCGCAGGTGTTGAAGACGTAGCCGCTCCAGTGCATCATGTGGATCGACGCCACGAAGCTGATCTCGCGCGCCCAGTCGGGCACATCGGGCCGCGTCTCCCATGGCTGTAACCCGAATGCATCCTCCATGTGCGCCATCTGCGCATCGACGACAGTCTGCGGATCGTCACAATGGCCGATCTCCCAGGCCGGCGCCTCGGTGACATTGGTCATCTCGTGCCCCGCGTCCTCGTGGATTAGCTCCAGGGTCACGGTGCCGTCCTCGGCCCGATAGACCGCGATGCGTTTGGCACGCACCCGGTCATCCAGTGAGCGGAAGTAGCGCCAGCCGCCACCGGGATCGCGGAGGAACGCGGCCGGAATCGGTAGCCCTCCACGCGGCCACCCGAGGATGGTGCCATCTTGAGGGACCTCGTGCTCCTGCAGCCGCGAGCCGATCAGCGTGCCGCCGGGCAGCTCGACGCCGGCGAGATTCGCGCCGTCGA
>CAZAHB010000213.1:0-9484 GCA_964484945.1 uncultured Armatimonadia bacterium
ATGTTGGCATCGCGATCGGCACGGGCACGGATGTGGCGATCGAGGCGGGCGAGGGCACGCTTGTCTCCGGCGATCCACTGGGAGTGGTGCGCGCGATCAACCTCAGCCGCCGGACGCTCGTGCACATCAAGCAGAACCTGTTCCTGTCGCTGATATACAATACGGCCGCAATCCCCGCTGCGGCGTTGGGCCTGCTCAGCCCCATGATAGCCGCGGCCGCGATGGCTGCCAGCAGCGTCTCCGTCGTTAGCAACTCCCTCCGCCTGCGCCGCTACGAGCCGTAACGTGGCACGGGAGGGACGCCCGGGCGCCGTTGCAGGTCTTCCCCCCTCGTCCCGCCTGCGAGCGCAGCGAGCCAGGGAGAGGGGGGATCGAGGGGGGGGAGGCCCGGCCAGCGACTCCTGCGGGCCCCAAGGGTTCGCCGCTACCGTAACCGCAGACGGGTGATGCCACCCCGCACCACTGGATGATTGAAGGTCTCCGCCTCTCCCACGCGAACCATCCCCCAGCACTCACGCTCTTGCCGGAGGGATCTCCATGCCCGATGCAGACCACCTCAGAGACATGCTCCTGCGTATGTACCGCATCCGGCTGTTCGAGGAGCAACTCAAGCAGCTTTACGACTACCGAGGCTTCTACGGTGGCGAGTTGACCGACGACCACGCCGCCGGGGGCGAGGACCTGCTCACCTGTATGCTGTACGATTTCGCATCGGACGGTATGATTGGCGGGGCGGTGCACCTCTACATCGGCGAGGAGGCGATCGCGGTCGGCGTCTGCTCGGAGCTTCGCGACAGCGACGTCGTCACCAGCTATCACCGCGGCCACGGCCACGCCATCGCCAAAGGCCTTGGTCTGCGCGGGATGATCGCGGAACTGATGGGCCGCGAGACCGGGCACTCCCGCGGTCGAGGTGGCTCTATGCACATTTATGATGAATCGAAGGGCATGCTCGGCGGCAATGGGATCATCGGTGCGCAGATCCCCCTCGCGCTGGGCGCGGCCTTCCGCGCGAAGTACGAGGGCACGGACGATGTAGCCGTCGCATTCTTCGGCGATGGCGCGGCCAACCAGGGAACCTTCGGCGAGTGCCTGAACCTCGCGTCACTGTGGCAGCTTCCGGTGCTCTTCGTGTGCGAGAACAACCTCTGGGCCGCATCGACCTCAGCCGACGTCGCGCACTGCTGCAAGGATCTCGCACCCCGCGCCGAGCCGTACGGCATCCCCGCGCGCATCGTGGATGGGCAGGACGTGCTCGCGGTCAACGAGGTCGCGCAGGAGGCCGTCGAGCGGGCGCGATCCGGTGGCGGCCCGACGATGATCGAGGCGAAGACATTCCGCTACGTGGGCCACGCCGGCGGCGGCCAGAGCGCCCACCGAGACCAGGAGGCGCTCAAGGAGTGGAAGCAGCGCGACCCCATCGACCTTTTCGATCAGCGCCTGCGGGATGAGGGCGTGATGACCGCCGATGAGCAGAGCGAGATGCGCGAGGGCGTGCAGCGGGAGGTCGATCGCGCGGTCGCCGAAGCCTGCAATGACCCCTTCCCGAAACCCGAGGAGCTTGAGACGCTCGACGGCCCGCCGATCCGGCCGCCTGCCGACCCCGGCGACGTCGCTGAGTTCCGCACGGTCACGCCCGGTGAGAACTCCGTCACTCCGCCGCCCCAGCCTGATCGCACCATGGGCTGGGGGCAACTGGTGGCCGAGGCGCTGAATGAGGAGATGGAGCGCGACGAGCGCGTCTACCTCATCGGCGAGGACCTCGGGCCGGTCCGCGAGCGCGAGAACCTGTGGGAGCAGCTTCGCGAGCGCCGCGTCTTCCAGACCCCGATCTCCGAGTCGGCCTTCGTGGGCGTCGGGACCGGCTCAGCGGCGACGGGCCTGCGCCCGGTGGTGGAGATCATGTACATGGACTTCGTGGCGGTCTGCTTCGACCAGATCGTCAACCAGTGCGCGCCGCTCAAGCTCATGTCCGGCGGGCGTTTCAACGTGCCCATGGTCATCAAGACCCCCGCCGGGTGCGGCTCGCGCGAGGCCGCGCACCACTCCGGACATCACGAGGCGTGGTTCATGCACGCGCCCGGCCTGAAGGTCGCGATTCCGTCGAACGCATATGACGCCAAGGGCCTGCTGAAGACCGCCATCCGCGACGACGATCCGGTGATGTTCATCGAGCACCGCCTGCTGCGCCGCAGCGAGATGGAGGTGCCGGAGGGCGAGTGGCTGGTGCCCTTCGGCGAGGCGGCGGTTCGGCGCGAGGGAGCGGACATCACCGTGGTCGCAACCTCCTACGCGGTGACGAAGGCGATGCGGGCGGCAAAGGCGCTGGAGGCCGAGGTGAGCGTGGAGGTCATCGACCCCCGCACGCTGGTGCCGCTGGACGTGCACACGATAGTGCGCTCCCTGCACAGGACGGGGCGGTTGCTGGTCGTCCACGAGGCACCGACGCGCGCGGGAGCAGGCGCCGAGATCGTGCGGCGCGTGATGGAGGGCGGAGGCTTCGAGTCGCTGAAGGCCGCCCCGCGCGTGCTGGCCCGCGGCGACACCCCGATGCCCTACTCGCCGCCGCTGGAGGACGCGGTCATCCCGCAGGTGACGGACGTTGCGGCGGCCATCCGCAGCATGGTGTGGGAGTAGTCGTTCGCCGTTCCTCCCCCCTCGTCCCGCCAGACGCTGCGTCGTTTGCAGCGTCCAGGGAGAGGGGGGACCGAGGGGGTGAGGCCCGGCATTCCACGAGTGTTCAACCGGAGGTTCGTCATGCCCGAAACAATCCGCGCCGCCGTCATCGGCTACGGTCCCATGCACCACTTCGGCTGGGCGCATTGCGCCTGGATCGACCACACGCCCGAGATTGAGCTGGTTGGGGTCTGTGATATCAATCCTCAGCGGACCAAGGCCGCGAAGCAGGATTGGCCTGATATCGAAACATGGAACGATACCGCCGACCTCTTCGCGCGCGAAGACATCGACCTCGTCTCCGTGGTCACGCCGCACTATACGCACGCGCCCATCGCCATCGCGGCCCTCCGCGCGGGCAAGCACGTGGTCGTGGAGAAGGCCATGTGCCTGAACGTGGAGCAGGCGACAGCAATGATCGAGGCCGCGGAGGAGGCCGGCCGGACGCTAGCGGTCCACCACAACCGCCGCCATGACGGGAACTTCCGGCGCATCAAGCAACTCGTGGATGACGGGGAGATCGGCGAAGTCTTCCAGATCGACCTGCAGGCGGGCGGCTACGGGGATCCCGAACATGGCTGGTACACGCAGAAGGCGAAGGGCGGCGGTCTGCTCTACTTCTGGGGCCCGCACGCGGTGGACTGGGTACTGACGCTGGTGGGCGAGAAGATGACCGGCGTCACGGGCTTCTTCTTCAAGAAGGTCTGGGATCACGTGGACATCGCCGACCACGCGAGGGCCGTGATCCGCTTCGAAAGCGGGACTGTCGCGGAGGTCACGTACTCCCGGATCGACGCCGCGCCGCGTCCATATCTGTGGCGCATCCTCGGCACCGAGGGCGCCATCGTGGACACCGGTGCGGGCGCCACCAAGGGTTACGAGCACACCATCTCCACACCGCCGCAGGGCTCGCTCAAGCTCACTCAGGTGTCAAACCGCGGCCGGCAGCGCGATGTGCAGGATATCCCGAATATGGCCAATGACTGGGACACGTACTGGCAGGACCTGGCCGACCACCTGCTCCGGGGCGCATCGGTTCCGGTCTCAGGACATGACGGTCGGCGGACGATCGCAGTCTTCGAGACAGCGGAGAGGTCATCTGAGACGGGGCTGACGGAGTCTGTCCCTTACGAATAAATCATACTTGCTCACAATATCCTCAAATCATCCCACCGTAGAGGACATCTACCGAGACTGTAGAAATGTGCATGTGATGTCTGAGCCTGACGGTGGAGGTGTGCAGCATGCCGACTGCCCAGGACCTCATGACGACCGACGTTGTCACCATCGACGGGAACGCGACGGTCCGGGAAGCGGTGGACACGATGAAGGCGCACAACGTGCGCTGCCTCATCGTGGAGCGCCGCGGCCCGGAGGATGCCTACGGAATCGTGACCCAGCGGGACGTGGTCTACGCGGTCACCGCCTGGAGCCGCGATCCGAACGAGGTCGAGGTGCACGAGATCATGACCAAGCCCCTCGTGGTCGTGAACAAGGACCTCGATATCCGGCACGTCGCGCGGCTGATGGCCAACGTGGGCCTCTCGCGCGCACCGGTGATCTTCGACGGAGAACTGCAGGGCATCGTCTCCGTCAGTGACATCATGGCAGCCATCTGAACCCGCGCCGGCGCGGCCGGCACCCACCCCAGTGATCGCCGCTTGATTGCAGCAACCAGCCGCCCGAGACCCGGCCCGCACCGGCCGGGCGGTTCAGCCATGCGTGCATGGTCTATGTATCGCGATGCGGCGCCCGGGCGCGCTCATTCCGTGATTCCCCGCCCCCGGCGAGGTCTCAGAGCGTCCGCGAGGAATGTTGCAGCATGCGCCAGCATGTAATCGCGGAGGCTTTCGATGCAAACGCCGCGCATGTACTACACTGACACCACCGGCAACGGTCACTTCGCCAAGGACCCGGACGTGATCAGGTTCGGCGGTCGCTACCTGATGTACTACACGATCCGGACCGAGGATTACCTGGCCGCAGGCATCGCCGAAAGCGATGATCTCGACCACTGGCGACGGGTCGGCGAGGTTCTCCCGGTGACCGAGGTCGAGGCCGACGGCCTCGTCGCACCGGCGGCGCTGGTGCATGCCGGACGCGTGCACCTTTTCTATGCCTCATACGGGACCGGCCCCCGCGATGCGATCTGCCACGCTGTCTCCGAGGATGGCCTGAGCTTCCAGCGCAATCCGACCAACCCCGTCTTCCGGCCTGCCGGAGACTGGACGTGCGGGCGCGCTATCGACGCGGATATCATCCGCCACGGTGACTCGTGGCTGCTCTACGCCGCCACGCGGGACCAGGAGATGCGCGTCCAGATGCTGACGGCCGCCACCGCGCCCGTAGACTGCCGCTTTGGCCGCGAGTGCTGGACGCAGATCGCCGACGAGCCGATCCTGCGCCCGGAGCTTGCCTGGGAGCGCGAGTGCATCGAGGCGCCGACGGTCTGCAGGCGAGCGGGCGTCCTCTACATGTTCTACGCGGGCGCGTATAACAACGAGCCCCAGCAGATCGGCGTCGCGGTGAGTCGCGACGGGGTGCGGTGGCGACGCCTCAGCAACCGCCCGCTGCTCCCGAACGGCGCGCCCGGTGCCTGGAATGCGTCAGAATCGGGCCATCCCGGCGTCTTCGTCGATACCGACGGGACGACCCACCTGTTCTTCCAGGGCAACCGCACCGACGGCGAGGACTGGTATCTCTCGCGGATGTCGGTCAGATGGGATGACGGTCTGCCATTTCTGGTCCGCCCGTGCGACGGGAAACAGTTCCACCTGCAGGACCCAAATACCGACGCCCTGGAGGCTCCCTTGTGATCTGGAGGAAATCAATCATGCTCTGGCTGCTGATAGCTCTCATCGCCACATCCGCCGCATCGTGCCTCGCGCAGGACGATCCGGTCGGTGAGCGGCCGTACGAGATGGTGTGGGCCGACCGCACCGAGGACCACGCGCCGCCACTGATCGACTTCGAGGAGGATCTGTCCGGCTGGAGCGTCGAGGGGACCAACATCGAGGCCACCTTCGAGCGCTCGCGCGAGCAGCTTCTGTGGGGCGACCACGTCGCGAAGCTCACCTATCGCGCGACCGGGGATTCGCCCCGGATACACCTCCTCCCGCCGGAGCCGGTCGCGATCAATGATCCCTGGGACGCGGTCACGCTCTGGGTGTATGGGAACAACTTCTTCGGCCGCGATCCGAGCACCCCGTCGGTCTCCATCAACGCGGTCTTCGAGGATTCCGCGGGCGAGGAGTTCAGCGTCTACATCACCCGCGTGCGCTGGGAGGAGTGGTTCATGCCTCATCGGCGCCTGAGCGAGGAGCAGATCGCACAGGTGGCGGAGGGCTCGGCCTTCAAGCGCTTCGAGATCACCAACTGCCACAATGAAGAGGACCGCGTGCTGTATTTCGACAACCTCGTGACCTTCACCGAGCAGTTCCCGCCACTTGAGTTCGATCCGCGGCCTGAGCGCGGCATCGAGATGTTCCCCGGACAGGGCACCGGCACCAACACAGGTCCCGGCACGCTCCCCTTCCCCACGCGAGAGGAGACGATCCTGCCCCCGAACCAGACCGGCGACTTCACGACCTCCGTGGAGCAGGATGGCGACGCATGGGTTTTCACGTATGACGGCGCCGACGGCACGCTGGTGTATCGCCTCGCGCCCGAGACAGGCACGTGGAGCGATGTCAGCGCCCACTGGCAGGACCAGGGCGATGCGTTCCGGCCGCTGGTTGACGGCGGCGCCTGGCTCCCGGGTGATGAGGGAGCGGTGCCGCCCGAGAGCGTGGAGGTCCTCGGCTGCGAGCGCCGGGGCGACGAGATCACGATGCGCTGCCGCATCGCCGCGGGGGACGTCGAGGCCGAAGTCGCGTACACGTTCCGGCTGTGGGGCAAGTCCCTGGTGATCGACACGATCGCGCGCGGTGGCGATGTCGCCGAGGTCCGCTACGGCCACGCGGAGGGTCTGGAGAACCCGCGACTGGTAACCAACCCCTACTACGTCTACCGCCCCACTCGCCCCTCGGTGGCGGTCGCAGGGCCCGCGGATGCGCCACTGTTTCTCACAGGCAACACCGACTGGTATCGCTCGAACTCCTCTATTTTCGTTGGCGCCAACCAGATCGACGAGGACGAGGTCCACTACCAGCAGGGCACCCGGTACATACCGAAGACCGACGGGCGGCGCAACGATTGCTACGAGCGCTTCTTCGTCACCGTCTCACCCCGCTACGAGGAGGTCCTCCCGACCATCCCCAATCCGCGCTCGCCGTGGTATGACGTCACCGCCACGCGCCTGTGGGATGCGCATGGAGCGGGCAACCGCGAGCGCGATAAGGCCCACTGGCAGCGGGTGCACCGCTACGGTATGACGGAAGTGGTGGTCACCGACCACGAGACGATGTGGCGCGATGGCGGCGAGAGCTTCACATTCCGCACCAGGGCCGCGCCGGGCAAGGGCGGCGACGAGGGCGCCTGGGACTACGCGCGCTTCATGCAGGACAAACTCGGCTTCATCTATGGCCCATACAACAACTTCACGGACCTCGCGACCGTCAACCGCCACTTCGACATCGACATGGCGATCCGCACGCCCGAGAATCAGCTTCGCCGCGCCTGGGCCCGCTGCTACGGGCCGAAGCCCTCGCGGGCAGTGGAGTATTGCGAGATGCTGGCTCCGAAGATCGAAGAGAAGTTCCACTTCTCCACCGCCTACTGTGATGTGCACACCGCCGTCGCCCCGTGGGATCGCGAGGACTACGACTACCGCGTACCGGGAGCGGGCACATTCGGCGCCACATTCTACTCCTACGGCGAGATCATGCTGCTGCAGAAGCAGGCGTGGAAAGGGCCGGTGTACTCCGAGGGCGGTATGCACTGGATGTATGTCGGTCTCACAGACGGGAACTACGGCCAGGACCAGCGCTACGATCCGGCCGACAACCCCTGGCTGGTCGATTTCGACCTGCGCCGCATGCATGACCGCTGCACCAGCTTCGGGATGGGCCACATCGGTATGTTCTACGGCCGCAACGCGAGCCTCGGCAGCAATCGCGAGGAGATCGACGCGTCGATCGACCGCTTCCTGGCGGCCACGGTCGCCTTCGGCCACACCGGCTACCTCGCCTTCGAGGGCGGCTGGCACAACGCCCTGCGCAGCTACTACATGCTCCAGCAGCTTCACTCGCGCTACGCCATGGCCAGCCCCGAGCAGATCCGTTACGTGAACGCAGACGGCGCGCTGCTCGACACCTCCGCGGCGATCGCCACGGGCGCATTCCGCCGCTCGCAGGTGGTCACGCGCTACGATGACGGCACCGTCACCGCCGCGAACGGCTCCCGCACCGAGCGGATGCAGTGTGACGCATTCGGACACGCCATCGACCTGCCGCCGAACGGCTATGCCGGATGGAGCGCGGATGGCGAGATCGCGGTCATCTCCGATGACTCCGCCGGCCACCGCGCCGACTACGCGGTCACGCCCGCGCACATCTACATCGATGGGCGGGGCCGGATGACGCGCATGAGCAGAGCCTCCTCGGACGGAATCGGTATCTGCAGGATCCTCGGCGACGGGCGCTGGGAGGTCATCTGCTACAAGGAGGCCGAGGCGGGCTTCGCCATTCCCGCGACCGAGGCCGTCGCGCTTGATAAGGACGGAAACGAGATCGGTCCGGCCGAAGTCCGCCGCGCCCGCGGCATGGCGTGGGTGCAGCCGGTCGAGGACGCGTTCAGCTACATCCTCTCGGGACAAGCGAACGGTGAGCCGCAGCTTGCCTCCGATCGCGCGATTGCGGTCCCGGGCGAGACGGTGACCGTTACGGGCGCGGAGCAACACGAGGTGACGATCCCGGCCGATGCGCGCCCGGGCGACCATGTCTGGCACGAGATCGAGGGCGGCTGGATCGACTTCACGGTGGTCCCGCTGGCCGATGCGCAGCTTGCGCTTGACGGGAACACGCTGGAGGTTGAGCTGACGAGCAACCTGTCCGAGGCGGCAGTCTTTGAGGTCGCACTGGGCGAGCAGACGCGGCAGGCCGAGCTTGCGCCGGAGGTGGTGCAGACGCTCACCTTCGATCTTGGCGAGCCGGAGCACGAGGACGCGACCTTGGTGCGTGTGGCTCTGCGCGCGGGACAGCTCCGCAGTGAGATCGAGCGCGGCATGGTGGTCGTCCGCGAGCACGCGCCGCTGGTCGAGTTGCCCGATCAGATGGACGCGGGCATGCGCCTGCGCGGGGAGGAGGAGACCTCCCGGTTCGGTGAGACTCACGCGCGGGTTCGGCGCGGCTCACGGACATGCGGGGATGTCGCGAAGGAGGGCCTCGACATGCACCCGCCCTGGGTCGGCGGGACGGGCTACGTCTTCGCCACCTGGGCACCGGTGGAGATCCCCCAGCAGCCATCTGCCCTGCGAATGTCCGTGGGCAAGGGCGACGGCTCCGACCCGGGTGACGGGATCCTGTATAAGCTGGCGGTCATCGATGAGCAGGGCGAGCAGACGATCATCGCCGAGGAGGTCGTCACCGAGCACGAGTGGCGCGAAATCGCGGGCGACCTCACCCCGTGGGCGGGCGAGACCGTGCGGCCGAAACTGATGGCCGATGTCGGCACCGACGACGACAGTTCGGGCGACTGGGCATGTGCGGCTGAGTGGAGCATCGAGACACGCGAGCCGAAGCTGATACGGCGGCTGCTCGACAACGGTGAGGCCTACCGCCGGGAGCCGGGACCATGGCCTTCCGAGGACCTCACCGTCGGGCAGGTGCGCAATGGCAGGCGCGCGTGGCTGCACTATGACGGGAACCGC
>CAZAHB010000214.1:0-9445 GCA_964484945.1 uncultured Armatimonadia bacterium
ACGAAGCGGTGGCGCTCACGCACGCTCAACCGGCCTTCGACGACCCCTCCCGGGAGGCCGTCGATCGCGCGAGCGCCCTCCGCGCGGACGCCCGGGCGGCCGCCGATCCCTTCGAGGCAATGACGCTGGCCGACGAGGCCGAGGCGGCGCTGGAGGAAGCATTCGCGCTGGCGCAGGAGTCGGTCGCGGATGAGTTCCGGGCGACCTGGTGTCACCCGCCTGCGGGTATCGAGGGCTGGGGCTGGCCGAAGACGGCGGCCGTTCTTGCTGAGTCGGGCATCGAGCACCTGATTTTGAACGCACTTCATGGCGCATCCGCGGCCTACCCGAGCGACGTCGTTCCCTTCGACAGGAGCAACTCGGAGGGCCACGATCACCTGCAGGATGCCGTGGATGCCTGCGCGAAGCACGGGATGAGCGTGCATGTGTGGATGACGAACTTCAAAGCGGGGACGCACACTCCCGACGACCTGATGCGACAGTTCCGTGCGGAGGGGCGGCTTGCAACACAGCAGGATGGCACCGTTACGACGACGCTCTGCCCATCGGATCCGCGCAACCAGCAGCTTCAGATCGATGCGATGGTCGAGGCGGCGAAGCGCCCCGGAGTTGCGGGCATTCACTTCGATTACATCCGCTACCCCAATCACCGCACATGCTTCTGCGACGGCTGTCGGGCCCGCTTCGAAGAGGTCATTGGTCGCGAGGTCGCCAAGTGGCCGGATGGTGTTCTCAGCGGCGGAGCGTTCCGCGAACAGTGGCTCGATTTCCGGCGCTCGAACATCACCCGGGTGGTCCGCGAGGTCTCCGAGGTGGTGCGCGCGGAGGTGCCCGACTGCACGATATCCGCGGCCGTGTTCAAGAACTATCCCGCCTGCGCCGACGCCGTGGGCCAGGACTGGGTGGCGTGGGCAAAGGCGGGATATCTCGACCTCGTATGTCCAATGAACTATACGAGCAGTCACACGCAATTCCGCCGTCTGGTGCAGGCGCAGCTTGAGCACCTTGCCGGCGCGGTCCCCTGCTATCCCGGGATCGGCCTGCTGAAGGGGCTCGGACCGGTCGGCGCGATCCGGCAGGTGAGGATCGCCCGGGAATTGGGCACGGGCGGCTTCGTCGTGTGGAGCGTTTATCCCCAGTACATAGACATCTATCCGCATCTGGGCAAGTCATTGCTGGCTGACTGAACTGGAGAAACCATTGCAGAAGATAAGGAGTGTGCATGATGATCAAACTCAATCGTGAAGAGATGTTCGACCGGGTGATGGGCTGCTGGCTGGGCAAGTCAATCGGTGGCACCCTTGGTATGCCGCTGGAGGGAAAGAAGGGCCTCTTTGATCTGACGTATTACGATCCCGTCCCCGAGGGCGCGATCTTCAACGATGACCTCGACATCCAGCTTGTCTGGCTGCGCGCGGTGCAGGAGCTTGGTCCGGAGGTGACCACCCACGATCTCGCCGACTACTGGCTGGAGCACGTGATCTACCCGTGGGACGAGTATGGCCTGGGCGCCTACAACCTCCGCCGGGGTCTCGCGCCGCCGGTGGCCGGCGGGTTCGATAACTGGTACATCGATTGCGAGGGCTCGCCGATCCGCTCGGAAATCTGGGCGATGGTGGCGCCCGGCGCTCCCGAAGTAGCGGCCCGCTACGCCTACAAGGACGCGATCATCGACCACGCGGGTGGCGAGGGCGTCTGGGGCGAGATGTACCTGGCGGCCCTCGAGAGCGCTGCATTCATCGTGCAGGACCTCCACGAGTTGATCGAGATCGGGCTCTCGCTGATCCCAGAGGACTGCCGCACTGCCCGCGCGGTCCGCGATGTGCTCAAATGGCATCGTGAGGGCGTCGAGTGGACAAAGTGCCGCGAGCTTCTGCTGGACAGGCACGGCCACTACAACCCGCAGGATTCGCCGCAGAACCAGGGCATCGTCACGCTCGGCTGGCTCTACGGTGACGGCGACTTCGGCGACTCGATCCTGAAGGCCGTAAACTGTGGCGAGGACACCGACTGCACGGGCGCGACGCTCGGCGCAATCATGGGTATTGTCCACGGCGCCGAGGCGATCCCGGCGAAGTGGAAGGACCCTGTGAGCGAGGGCATCGCGGTCGGCTGGGGCATCGTGGGCCTCGACTATCCCACGCAGCTTGATGAGCTGACACGGCAGACGCTGGAGATGACGGACAGGGTGCTGGCCGCGAAGGCCCCCGAGATTCGTATCGTCGATCAGGAGACGAGCGCGCAGTACGACGTGGAGTCGCTGAAGGCACCCGAGCTTATGCGCGAAGTCGAGGCTGCTGACCCGATGACCGCCATCTACGATCTCGGGCCGGTTGCCCTGCACGTGGCATACGGCGACACGCCCACGGTCGCATACGGTGCGCCCGCCGAGGTCACTCTCATGCTGGAGAGCAACTCCGAAGTAGCACTCACCGGCAAGCTGTCTCTGCAGGCGCCGAACGGGTGGGAGGTGGCCGGTGGGGGAGAGTTCGCGCTTGGCCGCCGGGGAGCCCGGGAGACCTTCGAGTGCACCTTCGGCGCCGACCGCGATCGGGTGAAGCTGCAGGTGAGCAATCCGATCACCGTGCGGGTCGCAGTCGAAGAGCAGGATCCAATCGTGCATCGCTTCCCGCTTCTGGGTGAGCACAGGTGGCTTATCGCAGGGCCCTTTGAGCCGGACCTGAGCGCCGGCCCCGATCCGTGCGAGGCAGACTTTCAGGAGCGGTCCTTCCCGGCCAGCGAAATGCGCTTTGACGATGTGCTGGAGGGCGAGCCGGGAATGGTCTACGCGGCGACCTGGATCTTCACATCGGTCGATACGCACATCAATCTCGGCCTCGATTGCAGCGGGAGCTTCGAGGTCCTTGTCGATGGCGAACAGGTGGGCGAGGTCATCGATCCGCCTCCGGTCCGTCCTGTGCGGCATCGCTGGCCGCTGGATCTCGAGAAAGGCTGGCACCAGGTGCTGATCCGGGCCCTGTCGGAGGACGGGGAGCTTGAGTTGCACTTCTACCCGATGGACGACCGGCCCGAGGTGCAGAGCGGCCGCGGTCACGGGCGGACGGATCTGATCAACACGTATCTGCCCGATGAGGTCATCGCGGATGAGTAGCATGCAAGGGGAGTGAGCCCGGAATGCGCGTCGCAGTCGTCGGACTGATGGCTTTGATTGCAGTCGCCGGAGTCGCTCGCGGACAGGACGCGGTCACACCGTGGGAGGATATCTACCGCGTACCGATTCCTGAGACGCTGCCGGACCATCCGCGCGTGTTCTGCACGCAGGCGGACATCGATCGCATCCGCGCTGATTACGAGGCGGGCGATGAGTACACCCGCGTATGCGTCGATCAGCTTGTGCAGTCGGCGCGAGGGATCGCCGGAGGTTCGGTCATCGCGGGTGAAAAGCCGTCGCGCCATGACTTCGCTCGGATGCGCACGCTCGCCCAGGCATACGCGGTGACCGGTGAGGAGCGCTTCGGGCGCGTCGCGCTGGATGCGCTTCTGCAGGCGGCCGAGATAGCGCCGACGCTCGAGCCTGCCCGGGCAACGGGGCTGTTCACCAGCAGCACCCTTATGGAAGGTCCGCTGGCGGTCGATGCGGCGTGGGCGTGGGACCTGATCGCGGGGGCGCCGTGGATCACCGATGATCAGCGCGAGCGGATCGAGCAGGATCTGCTGCGCAGGATCGCGCTGGTGTCAGGCCACGGCTGTCACCACCGGAACTCCAGCAACTGGCGAAGCTGGGCGCTGGTCTGCCTGGCGTCATGCGGATTCGCCATCGGTGACCGCTCCCTGATCGACGAGGCCGTCAACGGCGCCTGGGACCCGGACCGCAACGCATATCTCTACGGCGCGGTCCAGCAGATCTCCCACTCCATCTTCGCCGACGGCATCCACTGGGAGCGCTCGATCGGATACACCTGCTACACCGCCAGCGCGCTACAGTGGGTGCTGCTGGCGGCGGAGAACTCCGGCATCGACCTCTGGCATGCGGAGATCCCGGGGATCCTGGGGCCGTTCGAGGGCGATGCAAACCACGAGGAGTACGGTCCGCCCGGTCCGCGCTCGGTCAAGTATATGCTCGACGCGCTGTTCTACCAGACCTTCCCCGATATGAGCACCGCGCGCATCAACGACTCCGGCACGCGGAGGCTGAGCCACCATTCCATCTACGACCTGGCCTGGGCGCGCTACCGGGATCCGAAGTACGCCTGGCTGATCTCGCGCCGTCGGAAAAAATCCGACGACGCCCCCGGATGGTGGTCGGTGTGGAGACCGGCCGGTGAGCCGACCGCCGAGGCTCTCGAGGATGCACACGACGGCGCGATGGGGGTTCGCTTATGCACCCCGGAGGGCGGTCGCGTGGCACTCGTGCAGGACGTGCAGGTGCCGGCGGACCGGCCTGTCGTGGTAAGCGGCTGGGTGAAGGCCCTGCAGATGGACGGAGGCGCCGCGCACATCCGCTGCAACTTCGCCGACACCGCGGTCTTCACCGACCGGGTGCGCGAGGCGGGTGACTGGCGGCAGGTGTCCTGCACCATCCAACAAACAGAGGATGCGGAGAGCGGGCAGCAGCGCCGCGTGCGACTGCACGTGTTCCTCGAGGGCGGCGCGGGCGAGGTCGTGTGGGATGAGATCCAGGTGCGGGCCGGTGACGACGGATACAACTACGCGCGCAATCCCAGCTTCGAGGGGCGGTCCTCCGACGGGCGCAGGACAGACTTCTTCAGCCTCGTGCACGCACCCGCGGATGTGCCCGAGGGGCACTTCAGCCTCGCGGAGGACGCGACCATCGGCCTCGTGGGGCTGAACGAGGGCGGATGTTCGAACTTCCCGGTCGGCGGATTCACGCTTCTGCGCTCGGATGCGCTGGACGAGGACGCGCCGGCGGTCAATGTCACGTGGGGCCCGTACGGGTCTGGCCATGACCATCCGGACCGCCTGGCGATCGCCGTCTATGGCCGGGGGCGCATCCTGTGCCCGGACGCCGGCTCGTGGGGCTACAACAATCCGATGCACCTCACGTGGGCGAACCAGACCATCGCGCATAACACGCTGACTGTTGATGAAGTGGCGCAGAACCCGCAGGGGATGTCTGACTCCATCTGGGCCGGTGAGGGCGACACTCGCGTGTTCGGCGAGCAGCACCTGTTCCACCCGGGCGAGCACCTGAACGCCGCGCGCTTCACCTGCGATACGGCCTACGATGGCGTCAGCATGGAGCGTGGAGTGTATCTGGTCGGGGAGTACCTCGTGGATATCTTCCGCGCGACCTCCGCCGACCAGCACCTCTACGACCTGCCGCTGCATGGCCCCGGTCAGGTTACCGTGGATGCTGCGCTGCAGGCGCTGCCCGAGGGCGCGCTGACCGCCCGCGGGTATGAGCACCTCGCGAATGTCCGGGCCTGTGCGGCGCCGGAGCTTCTGCGCGCAACGTTCTCCGGCGAGGAGGGCGCCCTGCTGATGCTGCAGAGGCCCCCTCAGGGCGCGCAGGTCATCGCCGCCGAGGACCCCCGGAAGAGTGGCTCGCGCACGCCGTGCGTGATCTCGCGCGTGGAGGGCACCGAAGCCACGTGGGTGAGCGTGCTGGAGCCCTTTGCGGATGAGCCGACGGTTACCGATCTTTCCGTGGCTCGGGAGGGCGAGAACCTCCTGGTTCGTGTTACTCATCGCGAGGGCGCCGACGAACTGACCGTCCCCACTGCCGTCGATCGCCCGGTCATCCTGCGGAGGATGGGACAGGACGGGGAGGGCGTCGCGGAGGAAGTCGCTGAGGGTATTCGCGAAGTTGAGTGATCGCGATTCCGAGGTCATCGAAGGGGCGGCCGCCTGGCCGATCTCGCACAGGATGGCAGGCTGCCCGGGTGGGGGGATCATCGCCGGCCCGACCGCAGGCTGACGTGCAGCCTGTTGACGGATACTGAGAAGGAGTGTGCAGCATGGTTCGAGCGATCCTGATCGCGGGGGCGATGATTATGGCATCTGCAGCCATGGCCGACGAGCCGTGGGAGGTCGCGGAGGAACTTGACCTGGTACCCACGCCACAGCAGATCAGCCTCGACGGAGAGAGCGTCGATCTGACTGACTGGAAGATCGTGGTCGCCCGGGACAATGAGATGGCCGAGGTGGGCGCGGATGAGATCAACAGCCGAATAGAGCAACTCGGTGGTGAGGCACTCGCGACCGGCGCAGCCGTCCCGCAGGACGGAGGCGCGATTGTCATAGGCCCCTGCACCGATGCGAGTGTGGCTCTCCTGGTCGATGAGCTTGGAATTGAGATATCCGCTGACGACCCCGGGCCGCAGGGCTACGTGATCGAGACGGCCGTCCGCGGGGCCCAGCCCGTCATCATCTGCGCCGGCTCTGACGAACTGGGGGCGCTGTACGCGGCGGTGACGCTCCGGCACATGATCCAGCAGCGCAACGGCGGGATCGTGGCGCTGAGTGGCTCGGTGCGCGACTGGCCGGATTACCTGTGGCGCTGCAACGGGCGCGCGAACTTTCGAGACATCAGAAGTGCATGGAACACTGAGAACCCCGAGGCGCTGGAGAACAAGGTCGCGGCGCTCAAGCGGCAGGTCGATACATTCCTGCGCATGAAGGTGAATCACCTCCACGGGCGACTGGCGAACCTTGCCGGCGACGAGACGCTTCGCGCCGCTCAGGAGGAGGTCATCACCTACGCGGCCGTCCGGGGCGTGCACCTGCACGATGTCTCGGGCACGAACCTCAACTCCGTGTTGACCGATGAGCAGAAGCAGCAGGCCTTCGAGCCCCGTAAAAACCGCTTCTACTGGTGGAGCGCACTGGATGTGCATCGCGAAAGGGCGCGCAGCCTGGCCGAGGGCTTCGCGGAGACAAAGACCGCGCTGACCGCTCTGCACCCGGTGGACAGTGGCGCGTACGTGGACCCGGAGAGGTGGAGCCAGCGCCCTGAATCGGATCGGGAACGTTACGGCGACGACCGCGCCGAAGCAAGCATCGAGCAGTTCAAGCTGTACTTCGAGATCTTCCGGGAGATCGCTCCCGATACGATGATCGAAGCAGTCAGCTACCCCTACCATTACCAGTTCACTCTGCCGGATTTCCCCGAGAAGTTCGAGGAGATGAACGTCTTCCCATACCGCAACTGGTGGCGGGCGATTGAGGATGAAGAGCACGCCCGCGAGGTGCGTCAGCGGCTTATGGACTATCATTGCCGCGTCGCAGAGGCCCTCGCGGACGATGTGTTCATCACCTTCCGGGAAGCCAGTCGCGAGGTGTTCCTCGGCTGCGCGGACCTCTATCCGGGGCACCCGATCGACATCTGGACCTACCCGGAGACCTATGACGGCTGGCACGGCACGTTCTTCCCGCAGGCGAGATACGCGAAGTCGTTTATCCGCGAAGATCACGACGATTACTTCTTCATGGCGAGCGGCGCCAGCAGAGGCCGCGACCCCGAGGCCTGCTACATGGCGCACGCGGAGTACCTGTGGAACTCGGACGTGCCGGACGGGGCCGCCGACTTCACGGTCAAGTCGCGCCTGTACGATGTCGGTGGGCATGTCACAGACTATCAGCGCGAGAGCCTCGCACCGCGCATTGCCCGGAGGCTCTACGGTGAGGCCGCGGAGGCCCTGGCCGAAGTGCTGGCGGCGAACATAAGCTACAACTATGTCGCCATGCCGGGGAACGTGATGTCCCCGCGCGGCGAGGATGACGATGACACCTATCGCCACATGGCCGATCAGGCGGAGAATATGGAGAGGCTGTTCGCCGACCTCGAGGCCCTGATGGACCGTGTCGATGAGGGCGAGATTGCAGGCCCGACCGCCGATGATATCCGAGACGATGAGGCATACAAGTGGGTGCTGTTCTACTACAAGTATACGGGGATCGGGGCAGCGAAGGCCCGATTGGAAGCCGCGACGGCTGAGGTGCGGTCGCTCGCCGAAGCGGGGGAGAGGCAACAGGCCGTGGAGATCGCGCGGGCCGCCCTGGACTCGCTGGACGAGATGGCCCAGCAGGTGGTGGGCATCCACCAGCGCGTTGATGAGGCGGGCGTCTCCGTTCCGAGCGCGGGCGACGGCTGCAAGAAACTCGACAGCTTCGCCCCGGCGGATTTCGCCGAGCCGTTGAATGCGATCGTGGACAACGCTGGCGAGCAGGACTGAGCGCACTCAGGTACGCAAGAGCCAGATGCGGCGGCCCCGGCCGGCAAGTTCTCGGGGCCGCTGAGCTTCAGCAGGAATCGCGCCTCTTCCGATGGAAAAGACAGGACAGCGTTGACCACCCGAGCAGGAGCTTCATCTATGGCTTTGACCGAGCGAGAGAACTATCTGCGCACAGCCAACATCACCGGCGGCGAATGGATTCCCATGCGCGCGGTGATCTCCGGGGCCACCTGGGATCAGCTTCGCGGGGATCTTGAGGACGTGGTGGTCCACCATCCGCGGTTCTTCCCGAATTTTGAAAAGGGCGAGCGTGACTACGATGCCATCGAGTATCACCCGCAGCGCAAAGCCGGCGGCGTCTTTCACGACAACTACGGCTGCGTCTGGCACGGTGAGGTGGACGGAATCACCGGGATTGTCGATGAGCATCCGCTGGAGGACTGGGACGATTTCGAGGATTTCGAGATGCCCGATCCGGAGACTGAGAAGCCCCTCGGACCGGTGGACTGGGAAGCCGAAGAGAAGCGGATGGCGCGGCTGAAGGAGCAGGGCGAACTTCGGATGGCCGGCACCGAGCACGGCTTTTTGTTCCTCCGGTTGTACTACCTGCGCGGGTTCGAGAACCTGATGATGGACATGGCGACCGGCGAGCCGCGGTTGCAGGAACTTATCGACATGATCACCGAGTACACGCTCTACCAGGTCGAGCGCTACATCGAGATGGATGTGGATGTGTTCGGACTGGCCGAAGACCTCGGCGCCCAGGACCGCTCGGTGATGGGGCCGAAGATGTTCGAGAAGTGGATTGCACCCGCCTACCGGCGCCTCATCGAGCCGCTGGAGGAAGCAGGAGTGGAGGTACACAATCACTCCGACGGTTACGTGATGGATATCATCGATCAACTTCTCGATGTGGGGATGACCATCTGCAACATTCAAGATCTCGTCAACGGCGTCGAGAACATCCGCGATACGCTGAAGGGGCGGGTGTGTATCGATATCGATGTGGACCGCCAGAGCGTGGTCCCGCACGGTGATCCGGACGAGATCAAGGATCTGATTGAGTACGAAGTGAAGACACTGGGGTCACCGCAGGGCGGGCTGATGATGACGTGTGGGATCTACCCGCCAACTCCGCCGGAGAACATTGACGCGGTGCTCAGCGCGATGGCGCAGTACGAGCGCTACTGGTGGGAGTGAGATCCTGCAGCCCACCGGATTGTGGCGTATTCCGCAAGTTACGTTCTATAGGTTGTGTATGGAGGTAAGAGGTAGTAGCGGGGGTAGTG
>CAZAHB010000215.1:0-9330 GCA_964484945.1 uncultured Armatimonadia bacterium
AGGAGCGGCCCGCCGATCTCCTCACCGTCCACCTCCAGCACCGCGCGCGTGTGCGGCGGCCGGGCCTCAGTGCAGCCGAGGAAGGGCGCGGAGGCCGCGAGGGCAAGCGGCCCGTCCTGGCCTGCGGCCTCGACTCGCACCGAGCCCTCGGCGCCCTCGCCGGTCGCCTCCGCCGCCGCGAACTCGTTGCGCCATGCCTCGAAGGCCGCGTCGTCGGCGATTCCCGAGCCCACGCGCACCCAGAAAGCCGCACCCGGCCGCGAGTCGGGCTCGTCAATCCCCCAGAAACTATGATGCGCCACAGTCAGCCGGAGGGCACCGTAGTCGTTTCCGTCGGATACCAGCGCCGCCGGAGCAGCCTCACCGCTCATCGCGCGCGCCCACGGCACCCGAATGCCCACCACCGCCTCGCCATCGCGCAACACCAGCGCCTCCCCCGGCTCCAGAGCGTCGGTGAACAACTCGCGCTGCAGGTCCACCTTCTTATCGCCAACCCACGCGGCGTCCACATCGCCCGGCAGCACGATATGCGATTCGAGGGTCGCGGGGTTCGGCGGGAGATCCGAGTCGCGGTACATCACCAGCGCGAGCGCGTCCGCGCGCCGTTGCACAGCGGCGAAGAACGGTTTGAGGTGCAGCGTCTTCTCATGCGGTCCGGCGGGGATCTTCTTCTTCCCGTACGGATCCCGGCGCGCGTCGGGGATGAAGTATCCGCGCAGGCGGTCGATTTCGCCCGGCAGGTCGATGCTCAGCGAGATGTCCATTGCACCGTAGTTCGCACCCGAGCAACTGAGCGTCACGTCTTCGGTGAGGTAGTGCGCCTTCGCGGCCATGATCGGCTGTCCCCAGCTTTGCCGCACGTACCGGGGGAAGCTCTCGCGGCTCATCTGCAGCAGCGCCTCGTCAGGCTGCCAGGACGTGATCGCGAAGAAGATGTTGCGCGGCACCGGTCCGTCGATCCAGCCGTTGTATACGAGGTGCCCCTCGATCCCGCCGCGCCCGCGGAGGTAGTCGTAGTCGCGACTGCGCGCGCCGGCCAGCCGGCTGCTTGGCGGGAAGAAGTTGTGCGCGATGTCCTGCCAGAAAAGGTCGAGCATCGCCCGGGCCTGCGCGCGGCCGCTTTCGCGCTTACAGTACTCCTCGATCAGCAGCAGGTCATTGAGGTCCACCGCATAGTAGGTGGGGCTGTCGTACTCGTGGATTCCGGAGGCCCATGTGTCCGCGATCGCCGCGCCGAGGCGCTCGTATCCCTCATCGGCGACCTCCGGCCGCTCGAACGCCTCGCCAAGCATGATCAGGTTGCCGGCGTTCATCAGCGCGATGTTCGTGTACGAGGGCGGGACGTGGTGACGCAGCAGCCCCTCGATGGCGAGGTCCATGGTCTCGCGCAACACCTCCCGCGCATCGGCGGGGATGTCATCGTTGTGGCGGATCCACAGCGGCCCGGCCGCCTGCATCGCGAAGTCCACGGCATTGAAGTCCAGCACCGCCCCCTCGCGCCGGCGCCAGCGGAAGTTGCCGTAGCCGCGGCTTTCCGGATCGCGGTCCTGCAGGCGCGCTGCGATCTCGAACATCTGCTTCAGGCGGTCCTGGTGCACGCCCGCCTCGCAGTAGACCAGGGCGGCTTCGTATATCCGTCGCGCGTTCAGGTTGCTGTCGAGGCGCTCCACAAGCGTCCATGCATGGTCGGCGCTCGGCAGGCAGGTCTCGATGATTGCGTCACGGTCCGGCGCATCCTGCGCGACGGCGGGCACGGCGCCTGCAAGCAGTACGATCATCAGCACTGTGATTCGTCGGATCATGGAGGGCACCTCACTCAGTGTCGTCGTTGCCGTTCTCCTGCGTATCCAGTCCATCCTGTAAAGCGCATGCTGTCGTGTGTCAGAGGCAGTAATCCTCAAACGCCGCGCAGATAGCCTCGATGTTCTCCAGCGGGACGTCCGCCGCGACCTCCGCCTTCACCCGCAGTCCGCCCTCGGGCAGCGCGAGGGTCTGCACCGCCTCACGGATGTGCGCGTCGATCTCCTCCGGCGTGGCGAAGGGGAAAAGCTGGCGATCCAGGTCCAGCGCAACCGCCACCTTCCCCCTGCAGATGCGCTCCAGATCTTCGAGGGTGTTCGCGCGGATCTGGGGGTTGATCATGGTGACGCCGTAGCTCACCAGGTCCGGGATGACCTCGCGGATGTCCCCATCCGAGTGCATATACACGTGCGCGCCGGTGTCGCGGCACATCCCGTAAAGCTCCTCGTAGCACGGACCGATGTACTCCCGCCACGAGGCCGGGCTGATCGGCAGGTTCACCTGGTTGCCGAGGTCATCGCCGAAGCTGAAGTACTCCACGCCGAGGTCAATGTAGCGCTCGACCACGCGCCGGTTCTGCTCCAGCACCATCTCGATGAGCGTATCCAGGCGCGGGTCCTCGGTGGCGATGTCGAGCATCAGGTTCTCGAAGCCGCGCAGGTAATACAGGCGCATGAACATGAAGCCGTGGTGCAGGCCGCCGCCGCTGCGCAGGCCGCCGCGCTCCTCGGCGGCGTCGAGGCCCCGGGCGATGGCGTCCCAGTCGCGCGGGCGGCCCCAGTCATCGACCTCAAGCAGGTCCGGCGGCTGGTAGCTGTCGAGGTCGCTGTAGTCCTCGATCGGGTGGCCGAGGACCTGTCCGGCCATGCCCTCCTC
This sequence comes from uncultured Armatimonadia bacterium, assembly GCA_964484945.1. Lineage (GTDB taxonomy): Bacteria > Armatimonadota > Zipacnadia > Zipacnadales > UBA5352 > UBA5352. The sequence continues at coordinate 2,677 of CAZAHB010000215.1, forward strand.
GATATTCTCCCACCGGCAGCCCCACGCGTCCACCAGCGAGCCCAGCGCGCGGTTCGGCGCGCCGCGAAGCTCATCGTAGTCCTTGCTGCCCGGCTCCATGTGGCCGAAGATATCCGGGTGGCGCAGCACGATCGCCTCGAGGTCCTCGCGGTATTTCTTCCAGGTGGAGCCAAGCAGGCTGACGTTGCACGGGATCCAGTCGGGATTCTGGAACTGGATCACGCGCAGCATGTTCTCTGTGGTCTCGTTGCGGCCGTCAAGGTCGAGCATGATCGGGCAGGTGGGCATCTGGCTGTCACTCCTGTTCGGCGGCGAACTTTTCAACTTCTCACGATTCAGGGGGCGGGGTTCAGTCGTCTGGAGGGACGGTTCTACGCAGCCGCCCGGCGTCATTCGCCCCCGGAACCTCCGACTGCACCGTGTCACGAGGCCGCAGGAAACTGCAACGGCACAGGCCGACGCGGGGGTCGGCCTCTCCAACGACAACTACCCCTCCCCGATCTCCTCCCAGCTCGCGCTCTCCATCGAGCGAAACGCCGCGTCGAGGATCACGTTCACCAGGTAGCCGTCCTCGAAGGTCTGGCGCGGCGTTTCCCCGTTCGCGAGGCAGTCCACGAAGTGCCGCATCTCCTCGTGGTAGCCATACACCCGCGCCTCGTCCACGTTCGGGAAGACCCAGCCGGTGTCCGCCTCCGCCTTCTCCACCACGTAGCCGGCGCCCTTCGTGGTGAAGGCCGTCACCGGAGTCGAGCGCGTCACGTCCGTGAAGATCGTCCCCTCCGTCCCGTAGATCTCGTTGCGCAGGTCGAGGCCACCGTGCGCCGACCAGCTTGTCTCCGTGACGGACATCTCGCCGCCATCGAAGCGCAGCAGCAGGACCGCGTTGTCCTCCGCGTCAGTCCTATCCTCGTGGTAGAGCAGCTCACCCCAGGCCAGGCACTGGTCCGGCTCCGCCTGGCCTTCGAGGAAGTAGACCGCCGCCGAGATGCAGTGGCAGCCCATATCGTTCAGCGCACCGCCGCCGGTCAACTCGGGGTCCCAGAAGTGCGGGGAGTGCGGGCCGAAGTGCGATTCCCGCGAGCGGACCGAGATCACCTCGCCCAGCGCGCCATCGTCGATCATCTTCCGCGCGTGCATGACCGCCGGCGCGAAGACCTCCGTCTCCGCGTATCCATGCCACACGCCCGCCTCGCGGACCGCCGCGAGCATCTCCCCCGCCTCGACGGCGTTGCGCGCGAGGGGCTTGGTGCAGACCATCGGCTTGCCCGCCTCCGGGCTCATCACCGCGGCGTCGCGGTGCAGGTGGTTCGGCACCGCGATCAGCACCAGGTCCACGTCATCGCGGTCGATGACGCCCTCCCACTCGGTGGTCCACTCGGGGACATCCCACCTGTCGGCGAAGTCCTTCGCGTTCTCTTCCGAGCGCGAGTAGTTCACGACGACCTGCTGATCGGGGACGTCGCGCAGGCCCTGCTGGTAGAAGTCGGCGACGAAGCCACTGCCGAGAAAGCCTATGCGAACCATGGTCTCGTCCTCCCTCGGGCGCTCTTTTCACTGCCGGACTAAGGTTCCGCGAACCGAAATATCGGTGCTTCACCGGATGGACCCGAGCGGTGCGGAGCGTCATACTTTAGCACGAATGCCTGGGGCGCAGTCCCATCGATCGAACATTCCGCATCGGCAGCGCCGCCCCCTCCCGCTCGTGAAGCAACGCGGGGATTCGCCACAGACCGCCAGGTCGAAGGGGAACATGAGATGACCACAGGCAGAGGCCCCGCTACAGAGCGGCAGGCCGACCGCAACGGCCGCAAGGGCATGCAGGAGGCCGAAGACTGCCGCTACCGCCGCACCCTGGCCGGCTTCCACGTGTGCTGGGCCGCGAGCCGGGTGGGGATCGTGACAGAAGCGGATTGCGACGAGTGCCCGGTACCCGCGGCGCTCGAAGACGTGGACTGCCACTACCTGCAGCCGCGGGTGCAGCTTGCGCCGCAGCCGACCGCCGAGTGGGTCTGCGGGGCAACCGGGAAGCTGGTGAACCCCGAAGATCCCGGTGATTGCTCGCCCTGTCACAGATGCGAGCGTAGAAGCACATGGCGCTCCTTCTCGGGGTGAGCGAATTTCGGTGGTGGAATGTACCCGCAGATCACTCAGGTTTTGCGAAGTCCAATATCAAGTAACTTCCTGATGGACATTCGGTTGCAGCTATGTGATGATACATATGCGGATAGTTGTTTTCCCCCTCAACTGTCCGCGACGGTCCTGGCAAAGCCCGGGGGCGTGGCAGCCGGAGACACAAAGAAGGTTCACGTCGCATATCGGCGCTCGCCCCCGGGTCTGACAATCGCCGGCGGCCCAGCGGTACCGTTCGGCCGGCGGCACGCGGCGATGGAGTTTCGCCTTCCTGCTCCAACGCCGGTCTATCGGCCGACCCACGCTACGCGACAGATCGGCCGATGGATACAAATAGCAGCGGGCCGCCTTCTTCCCCCGAGGCGGCCCGCTCACCATTTTGGTCATACGATTCAGCTCTCGATGTTCTCCTCCACCCATGGACTGTAGCCGTCCGGCTTCGGGATCAGCTTCTCTCCATCGGTGAAGCCGTCCTCGCGCTCGGAGAGCCGGTCGATCAGCCGCTGTCGCCACAGCTCAACGCGGTCCTGCGCCTCGGGCGCGTCGATAAGGTTGCGCGTCTCCCGCGGGTCCTCGTCGAGGTCGAAAAACTGCTCGTCGCCGGTGACCGAGCCCCACACGAACTTCTCGTGCCCGTCGGTGACATAGATCATCGCGTTGGTTGCGCTGTAGCACGGTGAGTGCTCGCCGAGGATGAACTCGCGCCAGCCCTCTGTGCCTCCGGCTGCCCCGCGCGCTGCCTTCACGACGCTCTCGCCGGTCATTGTGTCGGGGCCCTCCACCCCCGCGATATCCAGCAGCGTGGGCATGATGTCCTGGATGCCGACCGGGTGGTCGAACTCGCCGGTGGGGCCGTCGTAGCCCTTCGGGTAGCGCACCACGAACGGAATGCGCGCCGAGCCCTCATACGCGTAGGTCTTCCGGTGCAGGTAGTGGTCGCCCATCATGTCCCCGTGGTCGGACGAGAACAGCCAGATGGTATTCTGCGCGTCCACGCCGTCGATCCGCCGCAGCATCTCCTGCATGCGCCCCATCTCGTAGTCGATGTGCGTGATGCAGCCCATGTATCCGGCGCGGCAGCGATGGGTGCGCTTCGGGCCCAGATCGCCCTTCCACGCGGTCCGGGTCGGCGGTATGCCCTCGTCGCGGTATTCCTCCGCCCAGTCTCCGATCGGCGGTTCGCCGAGGTCCTGGTCGATGTACATATCCCAGTAGAACTGTGGCGGGTCATACGGTGAGTGCGGGCGCAGGTGCGAGCACCACATGAAGAAGGGGCGGGTCGGGTCGCGCTTCTCGATCATCTCCAGCGCGGTGTCCACGGTCCACACGGTCGGGTGGAAACGCTCCTCGAGGTGCCACGGCCTGGCGAGCCAGCCGTTGGCATCGGAGCCGTGGCCGCGCTCGAACGCCCGCGGGCCGACCTGCTGCTTCAGCCAGTCCCAGTAGTCGTCCTGGCCGGGGCGCAGATCGTGGATGATCGCCTCGTGGTAGCCGAAGAGCTTGCGGCGCGGGTGCATGTTCCGCCAGCCGGCGTTGAGGCAGTGATAGCCTGCGTCCGCGAGCACGCCCGGCAGGGAGATGTCCTCATCCCACGGCCCGCCGCCGTAGCCGACGACGCCGCAGTCGTAAGAGCCCTGCCCCAGGTGCATCATCCGCCTCGCGCCGGTGGTCGAGGGGATCTCGGTGTAGGCGTGGCGGAAGTAGAGTCCGTTGTTGACCCACGCATCGAGGTTCGGCGTTTCGATGGGGCTTTCGCCGGCCAGCCCGATCCAGTCGCCGCGGTGCTGGTCGGTGGTGAAGAGGATTATGTTTGGGCGGTCAGCAGCTTCGCCTTCGCTCATGGTCGTGCGCCTCCCGTGGCTGCGCCTTGGGTCATTGTCGTTGGAGAGGCCGGCCCCCCGTGCCGGCCTGTGTCGTTGCCGTCGTATCGCACAGTTCTTCTCCGCACACGCGCGGAGGCCTTCTCAGTGCCCCCTTCGACTCGTGGCGCGGACATGTTGCATAAGCGGGGCGCTGACCAGGCTGAGATGGCCGTCCGAACGTCCCTGCCGACCCCGTCGGTTGCCCAACTCAAGTAGTGCGGGGGCGCCCTCGCCCGCACCTGGGACGGTGCATGACTGCGCTGCAGCAGTTGCGTGCCCCGGCATCCAGCCTGTCGGTGTGTGGACAAGCCCGACTTCTCATGGTTCTCAGGATTCCGGGGTGGGGTCTGTGGGGAAGTGTCGGTGACACCCGCCCCCAGAATCATGAAAAGTTGAGAACCTGGCCCGCAGACGGCCGGGCCCTCCACACGATCGAACTAATGAAGGACGCATCGGCTCATCGTCGAACTTATTCCCCGCATCAACTCCCACCGGAGGTGTATTTGGATGCGCGACGCAATCGCCATGTGGCGTCATACCAAAATGGTCGTGCTGGTCGCACTCACCGGCGCGGCATACGTTGCCATACTGCTCCCGTTCAAGATCGCAACCATCGTCCCCGGCTTCACCGAGATCCGCCCCGCCGCGGGGATTCCGATCGTCTGCGGACTGCTGTTCGGCCCGGCCGCCGCATGGGGTGCGGCGTTCGGCAACATCGTCGGCGACATCTTCGGCGGCATGTTCGGCCTCGGCTCCATCCCCGGCGTCGTGGGCAACTTCCTGCTCGCGTACGTGCCCTATCGCATGTGGCGGGTGCTGCGCGGCGACCAACCCGCGGACGGCTCCCCCGGCCGCCTCCCCTGGCTGATACTCTGCTCGGTGGCCGGCGGCGTCTGCTGTGGCGTGGTCATCGCCTTCGGAGTGGCGGCCATGCGGCTTGTGCCCTACCCCGTGCTGAGCATCACTATCAGCCTCAACAACGCGGTCATCGGCACCATCGTCGCCGCGATCCTGCTGCCGATCCTCTATCCGCTGGCGCGCTCGTTCGGGCTGCTGTATACCGACATCCTCGACGCCGGCGAGTACGCCTCCGGCCGCATCGGCTGGACCGGGGTGCTCCTGGTGGCCGGTGGAGCCGGCCTCGGGCTCATCGTCGGCGCATCCGCCCGCCTGGCAGAGCAGGTGGCGGAGGGTCTGGCGATCTCCTCGGGCACGGGCCTCCTCGACCCGCAGGTGCTGGTCGCCGGCATCGGCACCGTCGCGCTGCTGATCGGGACGGTGCTGATGTCACCGCTGACCGAGCGCATCCCCTCCGAGCCGCTGGACGATCCCGACGAAGCATTCGGCGAGCGTGACGAAGCGTGAGCGAGCGCGGGCTGCCGGTCACGGCGCGGGGGGTGAGCTTCGCGTATCGGGGTGAGCACGGCACAGGTCCCGCGCACGAGCCGGAGGGCCGGCCTGCCCAACGACCGGCGCTTGATGACATCGACCTCGACCTGGACGCCGGGGAGCTTGCGTATCTGATGGGCCGCACCGGCGCGGGAAAGTCCACGCTCTGCCTGTGCCTGAGCGGGATCATCCCGAAGATGCAGCCGGGCGAGTTCGCCGGTGAGGTCCGCGTGGGAGACGCGGTCATCAGCGGGCGGCCGGTCCACGAGGTCGCGCGCACTGTCGGCGCGCTCTTCCAGAACTTCGAGGCCCAACTGCTCGCCAGCGATGTCGAGCGCGAGATCGCATTCGGGCTGGAGACCGCGAGCGTGCCCTTCGACGAGATGCACCGGCGCGTGGATGAGGCGCTGGACCTGGTCGGCCTGGGCGACCTGCGCGGCCGCGACCCGGCCACGCTCTCGGGCGGACAGAAGCAGCGGCTGGCGCTCGCGGCGGTGCTCGCGCCCGAGCCGGACGTGCTGGTGCTCGACGAGCCCACGACCGACCTCGACCCGGTCGCGCGCCATCAGTTGGGCCGCATCCTCGACGAGCTTTCCGGGCGCGGGGTGACGCTGCTGATCGCCGATCACGAGCCCGCCGACGCCCTGGCCGCGGACTCGCTGGTGGCGCTCAGCGAGGGAGCGAAACGCTGCGACGGCCCTCCCGAAGCGCTGCTGGCCGACGCCGAGCGCTGCCGGGCGCTGGGCATACTGCCGCCACAGCTTGCGGAGCTTGGCGCTCGGCTGCAGGTGGACCTGCCGCTCGAGCCCGCGGGCGCCGCGGAGGGGTTGCGCGATGGGGGCTGGTCGCTCGATGCGGCGCGGCGCCCGGGCGATGCCCCTGAGCCGGGGGAGCCGCTGATCGAGATGGAGGACGTGAGCTTCACCTACCCGGAGGCCCGCGAGCCGGCGCTGCGCGACGTATCGCTGACGATCCGCCAGGGCGAGTTCGCGGTGCTGCTGGGGGAGAACGGTTCGGGAAAGAGCACGCTCGCGAAGCACCTCAACGGGCTGTTGCAGCCCACGGAGGGCCGGGTGCGCGTGGCCGGGATGGACACGCAGCGGACACCGGTCCAGCAGCTTGCAGCGCACGTGGGCTTCCTCTTTCAGAACCCGGACCACCAGATCTTCTCGTCCACTGTGCGCGAGGAGGTGGCGTTCGGCCCGCGGAATCTCGGGGCGGGCGAAGAGGAGATCGCCGAGCGCGTCGGGGAGGCGCTGGAGGTCACGGAGCT
>CAZAHB010000216.1:0-9310 GCA_964484945.1 uncultured Armatimonadia bacterium
ACCACATACGACAAACGCCCAACGGCGACGGGCAGGGATGCCCGTCCTACAAACGGCCTGGGAATGACGACTGCCGTCTGGCCGCCGTTCCCACTCCCCACTCCCCTATCCCCTCTCCCCCTCAATAATCGCAATCTCCTCGTCGCCGAGGCCGTAGAGGGCATACACGATCCGGTCGATCAGCGCATCGGTGGAGGTGAGTTGCGCGTTGATCTCATCGAGGGTCTCCATCGCGTCCGTGTAGGCGTCGCAGATGAGATTGTCATATTCGGCGCGGCGCGGGTCCACCGACATCTGCCGGCGGTTCGCGGCCTGGCACAGCCGCCGCGAAAGCTCCGCGTAATCCTCGATCTCCTCGCGGTCATCGAACTGCTGGATGATCGTGTAGCCATTCAGATCTTCGATCTCGCAGCCCAGGCGCCGCTCCAGCCAGTCGAGGAAGCGCTGCTTTTGTTCGTGTTTTTCCTCGTTGAGGTCGATCATCCGCTGCGCGAGCCACGCGAGGAGGTCATGCACCACATCCTCGCGCAGGTCCTTTGCCGTTGCCCAGCCGTTTGGAGGGTGCGGGGTTACATCCCCGCCCGGCCGTTCGCCGTTGTCGTCCCCGCCCGCGGCGTCCGCCAACCACCGGATCTCCCCCGCCCAGTACTCGTCCTCCCGAAGCTCCGCCTTCCCGGCAGGCCCGTGCGCGGCGGCATGAGCGGCCAGCGCCGCCCGCGCAATCACGAAGGGCGTCTCATAGTCCCCCGCCTCGACGGCCTCCCGACACCGCGCCAGCGCCTCTTCCTTCAGCCCCTCCTCCGTCGGATGCTCGAAGTCGATGATGCGGATGGGGAGGCGGGCCAGTTGATGTGCTCTCGTCTTCGTGAACGCACCCTCAGTGGCGGCCAGTGCTACAGCATGCATGTAAAATGTCGCACACCGAGAGTTCAGCATCGAGAGGTCGTATGCAAGCTTGTCAATGCTGTACTCCCTGCTCGGGTAGATCGCGTATAGCGAGCTGAGAAAGTAGCGGTGCTCAAGGTCGAGTGTCGCGACCAAACGACTCCCCGTTTCTCTAAGGCCAATCTTGGGGCGTTCGTAGAAGTCACGATTGCGCCAGTTGCGAGCAAGCCACGAGCCGTACTTGACATACAGGTCATCTTCCACAATGCCGTACCGGCTGATGGAGGCGCCCTTCAGTGTTGGCTTCCAAGGCTCACCCGGTTCCCTGGCAAATGCCTTGACGTACTGGTCATCATCACCGGTCTTGATGCACTGACGAAGATGATGATTGTCCCCAAACGGCACCCCCAAAGACCTCATTCGAGTCATGACTTGCCTGATTTCAGGTCCCACGAAGACGTCGATAGTCGCAGCAGATGTCTCGAGGAACTCCGCTGTGGGCACCAGGTAGTCGAATTCATCAGCAAGTTCGGAAGGTGCAGACACACTATGCCTCACAGCGGCGGAGGTTCCGTCGGACGGTTCGACAGCCCGTATGACCAAGACGCAACTGTGAACGGTCGGATCGCGGAACACGGGACAATCGAAGACAACAACCTGTTCGACAGAATGCGTCGTCAGCACGCATTTTCGAAGGCGACGGGCGTAGAGATTGGTCAGCAGAGGCGTTGGGACGATGTAGCTGAAACCGCCGCATCTGCGTAGCAAGCCCAATCCCCGTTCGATGAACAACTCATAGATATCCAGACGCCCTTCCGTCGAGGTGTAGACCTGCTCCAAGCATCGATGCGGTTGACCATCTGGGACCATGCCATACGGCGGGTTCCCCACCACCGCGTCGAAGCCCCGGTCCTCCTCGCGCTTGGGGCCCTGCTCGGTGAAGAAGGCGTCCGGGAACTCCAGTTCCCAGTGGAAGAAGTCGTGCTCGCGGGCGAGGGACTGCGCCTGCGCGAACCACTCCTCATCCCCCAGGTCGTCGAACGCCTCCGGGTTGCTCAGCGCATCCACCGCGCGGGCGTAGTCGGCATCATCGACCTCGTTGCCGAAGTAGGTGGAGAGCCAGACGTTCGCCACCTGCCGGAAGCGCTCGCGGCGGCGCTCGATGTCCTCCCACGCGGCCTCCTTCTCGCGCTCCTGGACCAATGTATCCGTAGGCATATGTTCGATGAGGTTGAAGGATCGCAGCATGTTCGTGGCCTCGCGCATGAAGTTGCGGGTGAACAGGTTAAGCTGCTGCGGGGCGTCGCGGTCGCCGCCATTCGGAAGCTCATGCATCTCCCCCAGGCGCGCGCCGATGAGGGAATTCCCCTCGCGCAGGTGGTGCTTGAGGAACGAAAGCGGCTTGCCGAACTCGACCGTGTGCAGCCAGAGGGAGAGCTTCGCAAGCTCCACCGCGAGGGGGTTGAGGTCCACGCCGTAGAGGCAGCGCTCGACCACGCGGCGCTTGTAGTAGATGTTCTCGTCATCCTCATCCGCGGCATCGGCGGGCGGGAGGTGCGACGGGTCGGTGATGATCGCCTCGGTGATCTCCTCGGACGCCGCCACCAGGAAGTGCCCCGAGCCCATGGCCGGGTCGAGGACCATGAGTTCGAAGTAGGGCTCGAGAAGCTCCAGCTTCAACTCATCGATCTTCCGCAGGTTCTTGGCGCTCTCGGGGTCACCGTCGGGGCGCGAGTCGATGGCCTGCTGCTGCTCGGCGATCTCCGCCTCGAACTCGGGCAGGCGCTGCTTGACCTGCTCGGCGGCGTCGTTCAGCAGCGGGTCGAGGGTGTTGGTGACGATGTAGTCCACGATGTACTCGGGCGTGTAGTATGAGCCGGTGGCCTTGCGCTCGCCGCGGTCGGTGAGCAGTTCGACTTCGCCATCTTCCCAGTGAGGCTGCATCTCCAGCAGGCCCCCGTAGATGGAGCCAAGCTCGCGCACGGAAAGCCCGGAGTAGCGGAGGTGCGCGGGCTCATCGGTCTCGGTGTCCCAGTCGCGGCCGATGCGGCCGATGGCCCCGGCCATGTGCACGTCCGGGACCGAGACGGAGGGATCGCCCAAAAGCGGCCATTCATCGGGATCGAAGAGGCCGCCATCGTACTCGGGGACGCCCGTCTCGTGCAGGTCGCCCTGGTTGATAATGCGCGAGAGATCGCGGAACCACTGCCAGAGGCCGGTTCCGCTGTGGGACCACGGCGAGCCGCCGGTGTCGCGGCGCTCGGCGACCTCGGCAAGCTTCGTCTGCGCCGAGTGATTCTGGCGGTAGACGGAGTTCGAGGTGGGCAGAAGCTCGCGTGCCTCGGCGTAGAAGCAGAACAGCAGGCGGTAGAGGACGATCAGCGAGGCCTCGTGGACCTGCGCGAGATCGTCCTCGGAGAGGCCGTCGGAGCCCTCGATCATGCCGGTCATGAGCGTCTCGAGGGCGGCATAGACGCGATCGCGCAGGCGGTCGGTGATGCCGAGCCAGTACTGGCGGGATTCCTCGAGCACGCGGCCGACGAAGGACCGGCCGGACTCGTCGGGCTGATAGCTCGCGCGGCGGAACAGCAGCCAGAAGAAGCGGAAGTCCTCGACAGGCGCCTCCAGCAGCGCGGGCAGGTCCACCTCGTAGTAGCGGAAGCCGGCGCGGGAGCGCTCGCGCTCGTAGATGCGCCAGAGCTTCCCGTTGGTGAGGATGCCCCAGCGGACGTTCGAGTCGAGCAGGTAGCGGCGGATCTGCGCGCCGGGGTGCTGGCGCTTGGAGGCGGCCTCCTCATCGCGCTCGGCTGAGCCGAGGTCGCGATCCCAGCGCTTGGCCTCGCCCACCGCGAGGGAAAGGTCGAAAAAGTCATCCTCGCCCCGCCCGGCCTCCACGGCCTCGTCGAGGGCCTCGCGATCGGCGAAGAGCGCGTAGTCGGGCTTGAAGGTGGACTCGACGGTGCGCAACGGCGGCTGCGGGTCCATCTCGAAACCGAGGACCTTCAGCGCGGGCCGGAGGATCCGCTGCCCGCAGGCCCGCTCCTCGGCCCCCGGGACCGGAGGTACGCCCGCGGGGTAGGTCCCGGGAAGCCGCCCCTGCCCCTCGGGTTCCTCCGCAGCCTCCTCGCCGGAAAGCTCGCGCAGATGCCTCGAAAGATAATGATCGGAGAAAAGACCATGGTTGCTGTGCGGTGCAGGCACGAATGCATCCCCCTCCCAACAATAAACGACTACGCTCAAACGTTTCGTGACACAACAGCAGAAACCTCCCCCCCCACGCGCCTCGGCGCGCACGAAAGTGCGCCACGCCGCGAGCGTCGTGCCGAGCGAGAGCGAGGCGCGAGCGAGCGGCGACACCCGGCAAGCGCGGAGGTCGGCCCGGCAGGGCCGGGCGGAGCGCGCGCCGGGGCCGAGGCATGACGGGGGCTCAAGTGTGACCGTAGACTGTCCGCGCATCCGGACGTGGCACGACATAGACGCACGACGGCCTCACCGACCCCCTCACTTCGTTCGGGGTTGGGCCCCCTCTCCCTGGCTCGGCAGACGACGCCTCGCAGGCGGGAGGAGGGGGAGGACACAATTGTGATCGCGAAGGCGACATTTCTCGTGGCGAAGATAACTGGACTCATTCCCCCTTCCCACGCGTTGACACTGCCCTGCGCCGCTGATATACTCTGTGTACGCTTTGTGCCAACTGTCTGTGGGCCGGAGATGACCGGCCCACTCCTCGTTTATGAAGGGCCTGCTCCGGCGCGCGTGCGCCACAGCCGTCATGACCCGCGAACAAGAGCTGATCGACAACCTCCACGACCACCTCATGCGCCGATGGGTGACATGGGGCATCATCCCATTGCTTGTGTGCGCGCTGGTGACCGGCCTGCTGGCGATCTGGGCCCCCGAGGGCCCGATCGAGGGCAAGCAGCAGACGCGACTGGCCTTCGAGATCGTCTTCGGCGTCGGCGCCGCGGTCTTCCTCGCGGGCTTCTACATCGACGGGCACTGGACCGCCGCCGAGCGCCTCGCGAAGAAAGTCTACGAGGCCGCCGGCGGCAACCCCGATCGCGACCCGCACTCGTGGGCGCACAGCAAGGCCCATCGCTCCGCGCTGCAGGACGAGGCGGACATGGTGCTCGATTCGATCCGCGCCTCCGCGGACGCCATCACCCTGATGGGCATCGCCATCGGCCTGGTCGCCATCGTGACCATCCTGATGGGCCTGCCGGGCGCACATGCTCTCCAAATCCTGCTGATGGGCGCGTTCTACCAGCTTTTCATCTACTCCCGCCACCCCTACTACCTCCGGCTTGCGGAGGCGGCGCTGGACGGGCAGTTGCTGCCCCGCGCCGAGGACAAGCCACCCGAAGAGCAGCCCGAAACAACCATCTGGCGCAAACCGTAATGCGACATACTCTCAACCGACCGAGTTGATTTGATGCGCTATCAGAGGCCAAAAGGAACCCAGGACATCCTCCCCGAGGACGCGCCGCGCTGGCGGATGGTGGAGCGGACCTTCCGCGACGTCTGCCGCCGCTACGACTACCAGGAGATCCGCACCCCGATCTTCGAGGAGACCGACCTGTTCGTGCGCTCCGTGGGCGAGGAGACCGACATTGTCTCCAAGGAAATGTACACCTTCGAGGACAAGGGCGGCCGCTCGCTGACCCTCCGGGCGGAGGGCACCGCGCCGACCGTGCGCTCGTTCATCGAAGAGCACATCCAGGGGCAGGACCGCGAGCGCCTGGTGAAGCTGTATTACATCGCGCCGATCTTCCGTCAGGACAAGCCGCAGGCCGGGCGCTACCGCCAGCACCACCAGGCGGGTATCGAGGCGCTGGGGCGGCCTGAGCCGTCCGTGGACGCGGAGGTCATCGACCTGGCGCTGACATTCTTCGAGCAACTGGGCATCGAGGGCACGCGGCTTCTGATCAACTCCGTGGGCTGCCCGAAATGCGCGCCGGGGTTCGTCGAGGAACTGAAGGCCTCGGTCGCGGACTCCGTCGAGGCCATGTGCCGGGATTGCCAGCGGCGTTATGACACGAATCCGCTGCGGCTGCTGGACTGCAAGGAAGAGGCCTGCCGGGAGATCACGGAGGGCGCGCCGACGATGCTCGACGTGCTGTGCGGGGAGTGCGAGGAGCACTTCAACGGGCTGCGCGAGCACCTGGAGGCGCTGGGCATCGCGTACGAGATCGACCCGCGGATCGTGCGCGGGCTTGACTACTACACGAAGACGGCGTTCGAGTTCCGGCATGACGCGCTGGGCGCCCAGGACTCGATCGGCGGGGGCGGGCGCTACGACCGGTTGATCGAGCAGTGTGGCGGCCCGGACCTGCCGGCGGTGGGCCTCGGCACGGGGATCGAGCGGATCCTGATGGTGCGCGAGGCGCTGGGGCTGAAGGACGAAGAAGAGCCGCGCGACGGCAGCTTCATCGTCGCGATCGGCGATGAGGCGTGGATGCCGGCGTACGAGCTTCTGCACGAGCTTCGCCAGGAGGGCGTGAAGGCGGAGATCGACTACCGCAAGCGCTCGATCCGCGCGCAGATGCGTTACGCGGACAGCCAGAATTACCTGAACGCGGTGCTGCTGGGCGGCGACGAACTCGCGAAGGGCGTAGCGACGGTGCGGGACATGGTCTCGGGCGACCAGGAGGAAGTGCCGCTGGAGGGGCTGGCGGAGGAGTTGAAGGCGCGGCGGGAGGGATGAACGCCGTTGCCGTGGGAGAGGCCGGCCCCCGCGCCGGCCTGTGCCGTTTATCGGCTAACCGGGAGGACCCAAATGCTCTGCCCACAATGCCAACAGGGCGTGCAGGACGACGAGTTCCGTGCGGGGATGTGCCCGTACTGCGGCTTCCCCTGCGAGGAATTTCAGGGACGCGTCAATCAGATCCAGCTTATCCTCGGCGTGCTGTTCGGTTCCACGCTGATCTACGGCATCCTCGTGGCGGTCATGGAGCTTTACATGGGCTATCAGGCGCCGGGGCTGGGCGGGAACGAGTTCACCCTCGGGATGGCGCTGATCGGCGCCTCCGGCGGGATCTTCGGTGCGTCGATGCTCTTCGAGCGCCGCACCAGGGGCGCGGAGACGCTCGATACATACCAGCAATCGGTCATCGTCCTCGGCGCGATCGCCGAGGCGCCCGCGGTGTTCGGCCTCGTGATGTACCTCCTCGCGGGGAGCCTGCAGTGGATGGTGCTGTTTCTGCTGATAAGCTGGGCGCTGATGATCCGATTGGGATTGAAGCTGCCGGAGATTCTGCGCGGGATGACGGATTGCTTGCGGACGGAATGACGGCAAACGGCGTCGGGCGTGGGCACGCCCGACCTCCGGACGGCAAAGAGCACGGCTTGGCTTGAGGCTGCCGGAGATTCTGCGCGGGATGACGGATTGCTTGCGGACGGAGTAACAGCAACGACACAGGCCGGCGCGGGGGCCGGCCTCTCCAATTACGAACGACATATGGACCGGAGTGGCGACCATGAGCGAACTGAGCGAACTGACTGACGACCTCAAGCGAACCCACACCTGCGGCGAACTTCGCGCGGAGGATGTCGGCGAGACCGTCACCCTCAACGGGTGGGTCAACCGGAGGCGCGACCACGGCGGGCTGATCTTCATCGACCTGCGCGACCGCACCGGCCTCGTGCAGGTGGTCTTTGACCCGCAGCTTGACGAAGAGGCCCATCAGCTTGCGCATGACCTGCGCAACGAATACGTGATCGCCGTGAGCGGCACCGTCGCCGAGCGGCCCGAGGGCACCGCGAATCCGGACCTGCCCACCGGCGCCATCGACGTGCGCTGCGATACGCTGGCGATCCTCAACACCGCCGAGACGCCGCCCTTCACCTGGCAGGACGAGACCGAGGTGGATGAGAAGGTGCGGCTGCAGTGGCGCTACGTGGACATCCGCTCGCCGAGGATGCAGCGGAACCTGCAGATCCGCCATGACGCGGCGCAGGCGGCGCGAAGCTTCCTCTCCGATGAGGGCTTCATGGAGGTCGAGACGCCGATGCTCTTCCGGCCCACTCCGGAGGGCGCGCGCGACTACCTCGTGCCCAGCCGCGTCAGTCCCGGCAACTTCTACGCCCTGCCTCAGTCACCGCAGATCATGAAGCAGCTTCTGATGATCGGAGGGTGCGATCGCTACTTCCAGCTTGCGCGCTGCCTGCGCGATGAGGACCTGCGCGCGGATCGCCAGCCCGAGCACACGCAGATCGACATGGAGATGTCCTTCGTCAAGCGCGATGACGTCTTCGACATGACCGAGCGGCTCTTCGCAGCGATCTGGGAGGAAGCCATCGGCGAGGAGCTTCCGCGCCCGTGGCCGCGGCTGACCTACGCCGAGGCCCTCGCGCGGTTCGGCACCGACAAGCCGGACATGCGCTTCGGCCTGGAGCTTGTGAACGTGACCGCAATCGTGGCGAATGCCGAGTTCAAGGTCTTCTCCGGTGTCGCGAAGTCCGGTGGCGTGGTGAAGGGCCTGTGCGCCCCCGGCTGCGCGGACATGGGCCGGGCACAGATCGATAAGCTCACCGAGTTCGTGCAGGAGCACAAGGCCAAGGGTCTGGCGTACTTCCCCGTGACCGAGGACGGACTGGAGGGGCCGATCGCCAAGTTCTTCTCTGAGGAGGAGCTTGAGAACCTCACCTCCGCATTCGACGCCGAGGTCGGCGACATGATCATGATCGTGGCCGACGAGGCCGAGATCGCCAACGAGGCCCTCGACTGGCTGCGGCGGGAGATGGGCGAGCGACTGGACCTGATCGACGAGGACGCGTGGGCCCCGCTTTGGGTTATCGACTTCCCGCTTTTCCGGTGGGATGACGACGCGAAGCGCTGGGCCGCCGAGCATCATCCGTTCTGCATGCCGCACGAGGATGACATCGATAAGCTGGGGACCGATCCCGGCCAGGTGCGCGCGCAGTCCTACGACGCGGTGCTCAACGGTTTCGAGTTGGCCTCGGGATCGATCCGAATTCACCGCCGCGACATCCAGGAGAAGGTCTTCGACGTGCTGGAGATATCCCGCGCCGAAGCGGAGCGGCGCTTCGGCTTCTTCCTGAAGGCGTTCGAGTACGGTGCCCCGCCCCACGGCGGCATCGCGCCGGGCTTCGACCGGCTGGTGATGCTCCTGTGCGGCGAGAAGAACATCCGCGAGGTCATCGCCTTCCCGAAGACGCAGAAGGGCGCGGACCTGATGGCGGATGCGCCGTCGCCCGCCGATCCGGACCACCTGCAGGAGTTGCACCTGCGTCTGGAACTCCCGGTCTCCGAGGAGGAGCCACCGGAGGAGAAGGTGGAGGAGTAGGCAATCTTGGACAGCAACTACATCATCGACGTGATCAAGGCGCGCCAACTCTACTCGCAGGCCGAAGATCTCTCGTGGTCGGAGGGGCGGGAGAAGCTGGAGCTTCTGAAGCAGGCGGA
>CAZAHB010000217.1:0-9249 GCA_964484945.1 uncultured Armatimonadia bacterium
CTTCAGAACCTCGGCAGCCCCGGCGCTGTCTTCATCAACACCCACGGCGCGGCTCCGGGCGAGACCAGCATCGGTCGCCCGGCACTGTGGCTCGATGAGCCGATCTCTCAGGAGGCCGCCGACCGCTATTCCGAGCGCGGATGGAGCGACAACGAGTACATGACCATGCTCGCGACCAGCGAGGATGATCCGGACACCGGTCAAAGCGTCAAGGTCCAGAACTTCGCTGTCACCGACCTTTTCATCAAGGACTTCGTCAACCTGGGTACGAACTCAGTCGTCTTCTCCCAGTCCTGCAGTTCAGGCGTGGAACTGATGCGGAACGCCTGGCTCGAAGCGGGCGCAGGGGTCTACGGCGGCTGGAGCGACTGGTGCGCGGGCAGCGTCGCGCCGAAGTACTTCTTCGATCGCATGACCGCCGCCAACCAGTATCGCCCCGAGAGCCCCGACCAGCGCCCCTTCGACTGGCAGTTCGTGTATACCGATATGCGCGATCGTGGGCTGCACGAGATTGTCGTTGACTACGGTTTCTTCGGTGGCCTTGCGGGTGATATCGATGTTCGCACGGCGATCCTCCACTTCTACAGCAACGACGACACCGGCATCCTCGCCCCGACTATCTCGTACATGCAGATGGACGGGCAGAACAGCAAACTGACCATCAACGGTGTCTTCGGCAGCGACGAGGGGGAGGTGCGTGTCGGCGGGCAGCAGGTTGTCATCGACAACTGGAGCCCGCAGCAGATCACCTGCACCCTCCCCGTCCAGGGCCCCGGTTCGGCAGGTCCCGTGAAGGTCATCGTGGATGGGCGAGAAAGCAATGAGGCGAATCTGACCGACTGGCGCGGTAACTTCGACTTCACCTGGGACGTTGGCGTCGGCTCGCTCGGTGTGGACATGAACATGGAACTGCACTGGCGTGGCGATATGCGCAAATTCCGGCAGGAGCCCGGGGCTGAGCCGATTCAGCGGGATCCGCGCTTCTTCGAGATCGCCGCGGACAGCACTGGCACCTGGCGCGCCTATGGCGAGCACCCGCGTACGCACCCTGATGGACATACGACCAATGTGGTGTTCAAGGGATCCGGCACGCTGGACTACTACCACGCGCCGCAGGCCGATGCCATCGCGCCGGCGCAACTGACGGCGCGAGAAGCCGCTCTCGTCGAACCCACTCAGATCTACCCCTTCCCGACGGTGGGGCAGGAGGGTCTCGCGGCGTTCGGATTCATCCGGCCCGAGCAGAAGGACATCCAGCTTGTCCTTCTCGCCCGCGCGGACATTACCGTGGAGGCATACCGCAACGGCGGTCTCGAGAATACCACCGTCATGCCGGTGGAGATCCCGATTGTGGCCCCGGATATGCACGACGGATTGCTGGCCTCACAGGCGCCGTACATTACGCTCTCACTGGATAACAGCTACCACGTGAATGCCGGCAGCAAGCGAATGCAGATGGAGGAAGTGTCCTGGGAGCTTCGGTGGGGCAACATCCTCGCGGAGTACGGACCCGATCCGACCCACGAACGCTGAGCCGCTTTCTCAGTGTGTGCGCCATCGGCCCGCGGCTATCACGGTCGCGGGCCGCACTCCTGTACACTTGCCCGCAGAGTCTCTTCGCGCTATCATCGCGGCAGTCTGGAGCCGGATTCGAGGAGGCATGTCCATGGAGTTTGAGCAAGCGACAACTGTCGTCGGACTATCGGACGATCGCCACTGGAATGGCATCGCGAGCATCGAGCGCACGCCCGGGGGGCGGCTCTACGTGGTCTCCTACACAGGCGGGCCGAAAGAACCGCACCCGGACAATCGGGTCATCCTCTCGTGGTCTGACGACGGGGGAGAGCACTGGTCCGAGCCCGTCACACTCGGCGAGCGGCTCGACTCCCGCGCCTGCCTCGATCCGTGCATCTGGCTGGATCCGCGCGGGCGCCTGTGGGTGCAATATACGGTCTGCGACCACGACATGAGCCGGCCGCTGTCGGTTCGCTTCAGCGCGCGCTGTGATGCACCCGACGCACCTGAGCCGACCTTCGAAGACCTGGGGGGCTGCTGCCCGGAGGCCGGCTACGTCTTCCCGCTGAACCGCCCTGCCGTGCTCGGTGACGGGCGCATCGTCCTCCCGCTGGTCTTCCTTCAGGACCCGGGCGAGGCGGGCCAGTGGTACTTCCGGCGTCCGCAGACGCTCGGTTGCGCGATCTCCGATGACAGGGGAGACTCGTGGCGCATCTCCGAGCGTACTGAGCCCCCGAGTTCGTGGGGGAACGAGAACATGATCGTGGAGCTTCGGGACGGTCGCCTGTGGATGCTCGCGCGCTCGCGGCAGGGCCGCCTGTGGCAGTGCTTCTCGAGCGACCGTGGCGAGACGTGGGGCGAGGTCACGCTCTCGGATATTCCGAACCCCTCCTCGCGCTTCTTCATCGGACGGCTCCAGTCCGGTCGCCTGATGCTCATCAACAACCCGGGAGAGGGCCGTGATCCGATGGATGTGTGGCTGTCGGAGGATGACGGCGCATCATGGCCGCATCGCGCGGCCCTCATGGAGGGCGCGACCATCGCCTATCCGGACGCCGTGCAGGACGAGACGGGCCTGATCCACTGTGTGGTGGACGTGGACCGCGAGCGAGTGGAGTATCGCGCGTGGAACCTCGGCGAATGACAGCTAACATCAGCGAACGCCGGCGAACGGCAGCAACGGCGACGGTAACGGCCTACTGCTCCACGAACACCTGCACGCGGTAGTTCAGGGTGTCCAGCACATAAACGGTGCTCCCGTCCGGCGTGACCGCCACGTCGGTGGGGAAGTTGAACTCGCCATCGTCATCACCCTCTTCGCCGAAGGCGGTGATGAAGGCCCCGTTCTCGTCGAACTTCTGCACCCGGTTGCCCACTGAGTCGGCCACGTAGACATCACCGTCATCATCCACATCGATCCCGCGCGGATTGTGGAATTGCCCGTTGCCGTCACCGGACTGCCCCCAGGAGCCCACGAAGGCGCCCGCATTGGAGAGCCTGTGGATGCGGTCGCCGAGGTGGTCGCTGGCGTAGATGCTCCCGTCCGGGCCGACGGCAATTCCGCCCACGAAGTTGAACTGCCCGTCGCCCGCGCCCTGTGAGCCGATATGTCCGGCGAAGTCGCCCTGCGCGTTGAGTTCGGTGATTCGGTGCTGGTCCATCTCGGCGATGAAGATATTCCCCGCGCCGTCGAGCGCCACGTCGGTGGGGCCGAAGTTTGCGATGCCCAGATCTGTCTCATCCCGGTTGAAGACCAACCCGCATGCCGCCGCGACCTTCGTGAAGACATCCACCACACTCGTGTACATGTCACCGGTGCTGTCGATATCGATGCCACCGGTCGCGCCATTCTCGTCGTCGAAGTCGATGCAGTCGCCCAGGAAGGTCCCGTTCGCGTCGAAGCGCTGGACGCGCTCTGTGGTCAGCGGAACCATGTCGGTGACGTAGACCTGTCCTCCGTGGTATGCGATCCCGCCCATGCCGCCGAACTCGCCGTTCCCGTCGCCCTGCGAGCCCCATTGCGCATCATACGCGTACCCGCCCGCGCCTGCCTGCGCCTGGCCGATTACCGCGAAGAGACTGAAGCCCGCGATCTGCGCGCTGACCGAGTTGTTGCCCTGATCCACGGCCGACGTGCCCACGGCCGCCCAGCCTGCCGGCTGGTATCTCGCGATTTGAAGCGTGGCCTCATCGATCCCATCCGGGATGTTCGCCTCATCATACTCGATGGTAATCGTAACCGGCGCATCAAAGACCCAGCCCTCGGGGCCGTAGCGATAGGCGGTATCGGCCACCAGACCGGGATCGGCGGGCGGATCACTGACCCGCTCACTGGTGAACTGCTGTGGCTGGTCGATGGCAGCATCCGAAACCTCGACCGTGGCATTGCCGTCCGCGGAGCGGATGGTGCCGCCGTTCGGACCGACGAGCGTCCCGCGCTCAATCCCACCGTCCCCATCGCTTCCTCCACTGCAACCGGGGATCATCAGCAGCACTGCCCCGATTATGCACACCACTATTCGGCGCTGTCGCATCGTCCCGCCCTCCCGTAGCACGTCAGTGTTACGCAATTCATGCCCCGGCGTCTCAGTTCAGAAACCTCGGACGCACAATGGGTCTCAGATCCTTCTACGGCTCAATCAGGACCTTCCCGCATTTCCCCGAATCCGCCATCTGCAGCGCCTCCGCGGCCTCCTCCAGCGGATAGCGGTGCGTCACCATCGGGTCGAAGCTCATGCCGCTGTCCACCAGGAACCGCTGGAAATCCCAACTCCAGCCGAGGGGAAAGACCACTGATCCGACGATCGTGCAGGCCTTCCCGTGAATCTCAGTGGGGTTGATGACCTTCTCCTCGCCGCCCACGCCCACGATTGCGATGCGCCCCTTGCGGCGGATGGCGTCGATCATCCACTCGCGCGCAGCCGTCGCGCCGGAGGTCTCCACCAGGCAGTCCACGCCGTCCATCCGCTCGATGCCGGTCGTTCGCGAGAACGCGTGCAGGCGGGCAACCACGTCCCCGTCGCTCCCGTCGATGACCTCATCTGCGCCGCAGATTTCTGCAAGCTCAAGCCGCTCTTCGGTGACGTCAACACCGGCCACGCGCAGGCCCATCGCCTTCGCCACCAGCACCGTGCTGAGCCCCACCGGCCCCAGTCCGAAGACCGCGAGCGTCTCGTGAGGCCTCGCCTCGATCCGCCGCAACGCGGCGTAGGCGGTTGTGCCCACGCAGGCCATGCAGACGCCGTCGGCATCACTCAGCGCATCCGGCAGCGGGATACAGTTGGCCTCACCCGCGGCCATGTATTGGGCGAATGAGCCGGGGCGGCCGACGCCGTAGACCTGGTGATTGTACAGGCAGCGCACGGTCTCACCCCGCGCGCACTGCTCGCAGACCCCGCAGCCGTGGTGATGATGCACGCTGACGCGGTCGCCTTCTGCGAGGCGGACGACCCCCTCGCCGACCTCGACCACGGTCCCGCACGGCTCGTGGCCCGCGATCTGGTCCATGTCACGCTCGCCGCGGTACACGTGGAGGTCTGACCCGCAGATCCCGGTGGCGTCGATGCGGATGACGACCTCGCCATGGTTCGCTTTCGGCTTCGGGAAGTCGCGAATCTTATGTGTGCGATTGCCGGTGAAGACGACGCCTTTCATGGGGCAGGACTCCTCGGGTCGGCGGATGGATGTCCAGGGAAGAATGCGCCGAGGGGGCGACCGGGACCTTCTGTGATCTGTTTCGTGTCGCGAACGTTCGCGCAGCGAACTGCGCACAAAGGATCGCTTGCGATCGTCCGCACACTCCTGTGCGTGCGTCGTTCACGGTTACGGCCGGACGGCCGACGGGCAGGAGTGCCCGTCGCACGGTACGGAACGATAAACGGCGAACGACCCGCCTGGGGCCGTTCGCCGTCGCTTTCGGTGCTCTTGTCGCTTTTGTTGCTGCCGCTACCTCGGATTCGGGCCGGTGACGGTGGGCTCGTCATAGTGGCACCACTCGGTGAACGAGCCCTCGTAGATCTTCACGTTCGGGAAGTCCAGCAGCCAGTTGAAGAGCGTGAACTCCGCCGTCGCCTCGCGGCCCGTTCCGCAGGAGCAGATGACGGTGTGCTCGGGGGTGATCCCGTGCTGATCGAGGATCGCCCGGATCTCATCATCGTCCTTGAGCAGCCGCGCGTTCTCTTCGTGGAAGAAGCTCTTCCAGGGGACGCTGACCGCGCCGGGGATATGCCCGGGCTTCCGCCACGGACCCTGCCCTTCATACACGTCGCCGGGGCGCGCATCGAGAAGGATGACGCCGTCCTCGTCCTTCATCTGTTTGAACTCTTCGTACTCCACGTAGAAGTCCTCCTGGACCTCCACGTCGAAGTCGCTCTCCTCGATGTCCGGGTAGGTCTGTGACAGCTCACGACCCTCGTGCTTCCACGAGTCGATCCCGCCGTCAAGCAGCCAGACCTCCTCGGCGCCGAAGCGCAGCAGCGAGTAAGCCACCATCGGCTGCTCCAGACCGTCGCCCCAGCCCTTGAAGGGCCCCGTCCCGGTGTAGACAATGACCGGCCGATCGTTGGTAATGCCCACGCGCTCGAACAGTTCGTCGGCTGCATCCTCCGGGATGTACTTCCCGCACAGACCGTTCTTGGGCACGCGCAGCAGCTCCGGGTTGAAGTACACTGCCCCCGGGATATGCTCCTGGATGTAATCGTGGATATTGGGCTGGCAGTCAAGCAGCAGGAAGTCTCCGTCCAGATTGTTTTCAAGCCATTCCGTGCAGGTCCACTTCAAGTTCCCTTCACCAAGTGGATACTGATTCGCATCACGCATGTGTCTCTTCTCCTTCCCCGTGCATCCGGGTCATAATTGGATGCTTCAACCGCATGCAGCATTAATTGGATTCGGCGGCCTGCCGCGGGTTCCTGCCGGATTTGCGGAATTCCCGTGGAAATTCGCGCGGCTGCGCAGGAGAAAGCCGGCGAAACGTGAAACGTGGAACTGATATTGACCAGCACCGTCTCAGGAGGTTGCACCCGATGGCATCCGCCAGCAGACCGAACATCCTTTTCCTTTTCACCGATGACCAGCGTTTCGACGCCGTGGGCGCGCTGGGGAATCCGGAAGTAGTCACACCGAACATGGACCGGCTCGTAGACCAGGGGACGACCTTCACCCACGCCACCATCCAGGGCTCCACGCGCCCGGCCGTCTGCCTGCCCTCGCGCGCGATGCTCATGACCGGCCGCAACCTCTACCACGCCCCGGATGACTGCGGCGACCTCACGACCCTGCCCCAGCACCTGCAGGCCCATGGCTATCAGACCTTCGGGACCGGCAAATGGCACAACCAGCCATCCAGCTACGCCCGCAGCTTCACTGACGGCGCGAAGATCTTCTATGGGGGCATGTCCAACCACCTGGAAGTTCCCGTCTATGATTTCCACCCCGATGGCGACTACTCGGAAGAGGATCGATACATCGGCAAAAAGTTCTCCTCCGAGCTTTTCTCCGATGCCGCCATCAACTTCATCGAGCACTGTGAAGATGATGCCCCGTTCATGGCCTACGTCTCCTACACCGCGCCTCACGACCCGCGCATGGCGCCTGACGAATACGAGGACCTGTACGACCCGGGCCGGATCGAGATCCCCGAGAACTTTTATCCGGTGCATCCCTTCGACAACGGGGAGATGGTCATCCGCGACGAGATGCTCGCGCCCTTCCCGCGCACCCCGGAGATCGTCCAGGAGCACATCGCCGCCTACTACGCGATGATCACGCATCTGGACGCGCACATCGGCCGGGTGCTGGAGGCGCTGGAGGCCAGCGGGCGCGCGGACGACACTATCATTGTCTTTGCGGGCGACAACGGACTGGCGGTCGGCCAGCACGGGCTGATGGGCAAGCAGAACATGTACGATCACTCCATACGCGTGCCCCTCGTGATCTCCGGTCCCGGCGTGCCCGAGGGCGCGCGTTCCGACGCCCTGTGCTATCTGCTGGATGTCTTCCCGACACTGTGCGATATCATCGACCTGCCCACACCCCGGAGCGTCGAGGGCCGGTCCCTCGCGCCGATCGTCCGTGGCGAGACCGACCGGGGGGGCTACGAGAACCTCTTCTTCGCGTACATGAACCGTCAGCGGGCCATCCGCGATGAGCGGTGGAAGCTCGTGGAGTACTTCAACGAGGCCGAGCGCGTGACGCAACTGTTCGACCTGGCGGCCGACCCGTGGGAGACCGCGAACCTCGCGGCCGCTCCGGACATGGAAGAACAGCTCACGCGCCTGCGCGGGGAACTGGCGCGCTGGCAGCGCGAAATCGAGGATCCGATGGCGGGCCAGATGGACTGGGACGAGTGAGATCCGCGGGGCCTGGCATAGTGGTCCTGCGCAGCGGAAAATGGGGGGATTCCCTGATTCGCATTGGACGCCTTTCCGCCTATACTGATACTGTGAACAATACGATTTAGTGACACTTCGTCGCGGCAGGGGGCCGTGTATATTTCGCAGCATTGGTTAGAATTGCCAACCAGGGGTAGACGATAGTCGTGGCAATGGCCGACACTGATCTCCGAGAAAAGATCAAGCGCCTGCGCAGCCGCGCCGAAGATGCGGAAGCGGCACTGCGTCGAATTCATAACGTTCAGGATGCGGCTGCCTGGTTCGATTCGCGAGATGGCCGGCACCAGGCGGGGCGGTGCCCATATCATACACTGATCGACAGTCTCGAAGCCCTCGTCGCGTTTATTGACACCGATGGAAAGCTTCGCCATATCAACAGATTCGGCGCCGGCCTGTTTGGCCTTGACGCGACCGATGCGACGGGCATTCCAGTCAGTAGCCTGCTCGATCGGATCGTGTTCCCCGGCGATGACAGGGAGCAGGCCGTCCGGCGCTTGCTCTCTCGCGAGGTCGACGCGAGTCTCGGACGGGTCGGCGTGGTTCTCCCCGACGGGGCCGAGAGGTGTCTTTCACTTGCCCGCAGCCCCGTACATGGCGAAGACGGCGAATTGCGTGGTGTCGTCGTTGTGGGCACGGATGTCACTGAACTGCGCGACGCGCGGCAGGAGCTGGACGATTACCAGGAGATGCTGCGGTCCCTGACCTCGGAAGTGGCGCTGGAAGAGCAGCGCGAGCGGCGCCAGATCGCCACCCACCTCCACGAGGAGATCAGCCAGAATCTCGCCTACGCAAAGCTTCAGCTTGGCCGCCTGGAAGGCGACGTCAGTCAGGATCAGCGACGAGAGATTGTCGAAGATCTTCGCGGCCTGCTCGACGACGCAATCATGGGTTCGCGTACCCTGGCATTCGAACTGAGCCCTCCGCTATTGCACGAACTGGGCTTCACCGAGGCCGTCGAGTGGCTCACGGAGGATTTCGACAAGCAACACGACCTCGACTGTAAGTTCTCTGATAACGGAAACCACGGTGCGATGGGAGAGAACGTTGCCACCACACTCTTCCGCGCCGTGCGGGAGCTTCTGGACAATGCCGCCGAACACGCTCAGGCGCAGCGCGTAGCGGTCTCAGTCAGTGGCGAAGATGGCGTCATAGAAGTCGAAGTCGCCGATGATGGACGAGGCTTTGATCCATCGACCGCGCTCAATAGCCCCCGCGCGGAGGGCCTCGGGCTTCTCAATATCAAGGAGCGCCTCGAGTATCTCGGAGGCACGATCGACATTGAGTCCGACCACCTCACCGGAACCCGTGTGACGCTCACCGCGCCGCGCGATACGGTACAGGT
>CAZAHB010000218.1:0-9152 GCA_964484945.1 uncultured Armatimonadia bacterium
TGGGGGCGGCATGCTGGCGGCATTCCGCGGCTGGGCCGGGCTGCAGCTCAACCCCGAGAAGACCCTCTCCGCCGATAGCTTGAGCAACCGCCTCCTCGCGCCGATGGGCATCGTCTGGCTCGACGGCTACCTCCGCCAGCCCGGCGAGGGATACCCGACCGCCGAGCGGCCGCCGCCCCTGCTCAACGCCACCGCGGCCCTCGACGCCGCCATCGCCCACGATGCGGGGGAGAGAGAGCTTTCGGAGCGTGAACTGTCTCTGGCCGGAGCGCTGCTGTCGCGGACCGTCGGGGCGCTGCCTGAGAGCGATCAGACGCTCCTCCCGCGCATGAATGAAGTCGTCGCTGCCCGCGGCGACGTCGTCCCGACCGCCGAGGAACCCGTCACCGCCAACCGCGTCCTCGACCGCCTCGCCCTCACTGTGCGCGTGCGCGACCTGATGAGCGCGCCTCCCGGTGAGGCCGAGGCGCATCCGTCAGCCGCCGCGTGGCCGGGCGCAGTGCTCGGCGATGCGTCGCGCGTGACGCACCCCGTCACCATCGACTGCTCCACGTGGGGCTGGAAGAGCATCGGCCTCTACGCCGCGCCGGGCGAGGTCATTGCGGTCGAGCTGCCCGAGGAGGCCAGCGACGCGGGACTCGGCCTGCGCATCGGCTCCTGCACCGACCGCCTCTGGCACAAGTCCGAGTGGAAGCGGGCGCCGGAGATCAGTCGCAGCTTCGCGCTCAACGCACCGACGACGAAGGCCGCGAATGCCTTCGGCGGCATAATATACGTCACTGTCCCGCGCGACTGCGACCCTGGCGCGGTCGAGGTCACCGTCCGGGGCGCCGTGCAGGCCCCGCTCTTTGTACTGGGCGAGACTTCCGTGGACGAATGGACCGCGCGCATCCGCGACCTTCCCGCGCCGCGCGCGGAACTGGCCGCGCACAAGGTGATCCTGAGCGTCCCATCGGAGGTCATTCGCGACATCGACGACCCCCGCCCGCTCCTGCGGCTGTGGGATCGCGTGATCGACCTTGACGCCGACCTCGCAGCCTATCCCACGGGCGACCGCGAGCGCCCCCTGCGATATTGCGCCGACGTGCAGATCTCCGCGGGGTGGATGCATGCGGGCTACCCGATCATGGTCCCGGCGGTCACCGCAGAGCGCCTCGTGGACTATCACCATTTGCTCAATGATGGCGACTGGGGCTTCTGGCACGAGATGGGGCACATGCATCAGAGCCGCGACTGGACCTTCGGCGGCGCCGGCGAGGTCACGGTCAACCTCTTCACACTTTACGTTTTCGACATGCTCTGCCAGAAGGACATGTGCACCTCACACAAAGGCCTCAGCGGCGAGAAAGCGGATGAGAAGCTTCGCACGTACTTTGCGGACGGCGCGCCCTTCGACCGCTGGAAGCGCGACCCGTTCCTCGCGCTGCGTACGTATGTCCAGTTACAGCAGGCTTTCGGCTGGAAGGCCTTCAAGGCGGTCTTCGCCGAATATCGCGATCTGCCTGATGATGAGCGCCCGCAGAGCGATGCTGAGAAGCGCGATCAGTGGATGGTGCGCTTCTCGCGCGAGGTCGGGCGCGATTTGGGACCGTTCTTCGAAGTATGGGGTGTTCCTACGTCCGAACAAGCGCGCCGATCGATCGAAGATCTCCCCGACTGGATGCCGCAGGACTTCCCACCACGGCCCTGAGTGCCGGAGTTGTTTGCATTTGTGAACGAACTGCGCCGGAGAGTCATTCGTCACAGATACCGAGACTTGCGAATGACCGCTACACTCCTGTATTATCCTATTTCAGTTTCGTTACAACCCCCAAATCCGACTGCCGTATAAAGGAGGACGCACCGTGAAGAAAGGATTCACGCTGATCGAATTGCTGGTTGTGATCGCGATCATCGCGATACTCGCAGCGATCCTGTTCCCGGTCTTCGCCCGCGCCCGAGAGAAGGCGCGGCAGGCCAGTTGCCAGTCGAACCTCAAGCAGATCGGTCTGGCGCTGAACATGTACGTGCAGGACTACGATGAGGTTCTGCCACCGCTGTACACGGACGTGCGGCCGGCGCCGATATCGGGCGGATACTTTCACGTCCCGGAGCTTCTGCACCCGTACATCAAGAACGCCCAGGTCTGGCAGTGTCCCAGCGAGGCCGGCGACTACCAGGGCTTCGACCACGGCATCAAGTGCACCTACGGTTACAACCAGAGCCGCTTCGCGGACCGTGACGACTTCGACAGTGCTCTGCCGCTGGCCGAGGTAGAGGACGTATCGCGCACGATCGCCTTCATTGATGACACGAATCTGTATGCGGGTCCCTACGCCGAGGTGCCGACAGACTACGATCCCGACTCCGGTGTGCCGAACACCCAGGCGCATGAGGGCACCCGCGCGGCTCCGCGCCACAACGAGATGTACAACATGGTGTTCGTAGACGGCCACGTGAAATCGATGAAACAGACCCAGTATCGCCACTGGTCCTACTGGGCCGACTGACGCGGATGCGGAGGGGCCGGGCTTCGAGCGCCCGATAGGGTTCTGAGAGCGCATATCCCTGCATCAGGTCCGGACGGATATCAGCGCATAATGCGTCACGATTACGCTGGAGTTGCCTTTTATGAACACGAATTGTGTGGAATGAATTTGACCGAGACACCCCTGTAGCTGTAGAATTATGTTAAAGGTGGCTGAAAACCGACGTGCCATTCCAGATGAGGAGGATTCAACAGGTGAAGAAGGGCTTTACGCTTATCGAACTGCTGGTGGTCATTGCGATCATTGCGATCCTGGCCGCAATTCTATTCCCGGTCTTTGCGCGCGCCCGGGAAAAGGCGCGACAGGCAAGCTGCCAGTCAAATCTCAAGCAGATCGGACTGGCCGTGCACATGTATGCACAGGACTACGACGAAGTGATGGTACGCGGGTACACGAACACACCCGGGATCTCGGGTAACTACATGCACGCACCCGAGTTGCTGCACCCCTACATCAAGAACGCACAGGTGTGGCAGTGCCCGAGTGAGAGTTCCAACTATTCCTCGTTCGATCACGGGATCCGCTGCACCTACGGCATCAACCAGGCGCAGTTCGAGGTCCAGGACCGCCGCTTCGACCACTCCCTGTCACTGGCCGAGATCGACGACCCGTCCGGCACCATCACTTTCATCGACGACACGAACGTCTGGGCCGGCCCGTACGACCCGGTCGTCCCTGCGGATTACGATCCCGACGCTGGTGTGCCGACCGCTCAGACCCGTGCCGCACCGCGCCACAATGAGATGTTCAACATCGTGTTCGTGGACGGCCACGTGAAGTCCCAGAAGCAGACCTACTACCGCGACTGGACCTACATCGCGGACTAAGCTCCACCCGATCCGAACGCACACGCGCGCCCCCGGCGATCGCCGGGGGCGCTGTCATTTGCGGCCATGCAGGCCGCATCGGCACCGCGTCGAGACCGTCGCCGTCCACGTCGCCAATCGCGGGGTTGCAGGCCCCGGAGGTGTAGCCGAGGTCCACGCAATTGCTGCAGCCCAGGCACCGCACCGCGTTAATCTCGGGGATGTTCCCCTTCACGGACTTTCGACCGAACGCCTCAGCAGTTTCGACATCCATCTGCACCAACCCCATCTCCAGTTCATGCGCTGAGGCGGCTTTCGCCGCAAATCCTCTGCCATCAACTGAAGATTCGGCGGAGCCGGGGAAGTCTCTACCACTCGATCTCGATTTCCTTGCCCTTCTCGGCCGATTCGCGGGCGGCGAGGCAGGCCTTCACCGTGGCCATCGACTCCTCGGGCGTGATAATCGTGGGCGGCTGCTGTTGCTGGACGCAGTCACCGAAGTAGCGAAGCTCGTCCGGCAACGCGCCGATAAGCCGGCCCTCGCTGGTGGTCATCCAGTACGTGGTGTCCGGATAGCTCCAGCCCTCATCATCGCAGACCGCCAGGCTCGGGGCCGACTCCTGCACGTGGATCGAGCCGTCCGTGCCCACGATCTCCATGCGCTCGTCGATCTGCAACGCGGTGTTGTCGGGCAAGAACCAGATGTTCTCGAGGACCGCGACCGCGCCGTTATCCATCGTGAACATGCTCCAGCCCAGGTCCGCGTTGCCAAGGTCGCGCTTGTTGACGGTCTTCGCGTAGACTTTCACGGGTTTGAGGTCCGAGGCCCACAGCATGATGTCCATGTCATGGACGCCGTCGCCCACGATGGGGCCGATCTTCGGCAGAATCCCCTCAGTGACCCAGCCGGGGATATTTCGCCGCGCCCACATGGAGACGATCTCGCCGCACACGCCCTCCTGAGCTTTGCGCCGGGCCATGCGATAGCGGGGGTTGAAGCGGCAGATGTGGCCGACCATGAAGTAGCTGTCGGCCGCGTTGGCCGCATCGACCATCCGCTGGCAGTCCTCCACCGTCGAGGCCATGGGCTTCTCGCAGAAGACGTGTTTGCCCGCCTCGAGCGAGGCGAGCGCCGGATCCACGTGCTGATCCCACATAGTCGTGATGCTCACCGACTCGAGTTCCGGATTCTGGAGCATCTCGTTGTAGTCGGTGTAGTAGTGTTCCACACCGAACCGTTCTGCAACCTCCTCGAGCCGAGACTCGGTGCGCGTGCAGATGGCGTACAGATCCATGTTGGGGATTGAGTCGATCGCCTCACAGTGCTTCTCACCAAACCAGCCGATGCCGATGACGCCGTGCTTGACCTGCTGCATTGCTGCCCCTCCCGCTTCGCTTGGGATGACCGATTGCGCGCCGGGCGCATCACTCGCGTGGAGGGGCGATTCGCCGCCGAGGCCCGCTCGCCCTCCCTTTGTGGGCAATCAATGGGCATATGCATGTACATGGAGAAGGCCCCGCACAGTGGCGGGGCCTTCATCCATTGTCACCCAGCCGGGGGAGAGCTGAGCGACAGAAACCTGACAATCAGGGACTGTAACTGGCGGTACCTGTGCCCGATGCCTCCTCCAAACGGGCCGCCGCGTTGTTGACTGTGTCGCGGATGCTCTCGCCAAGAGACGTCCATGCGCCTATCGAGGCGAGGGTCACGGTGGTCAGCAAGAGGGCGTACTCAACAGTTGTGGTAGCATCTTCATCATGCCACAAGGTTACGATTTTTGCAATCACACGGGGCCTCCTGAGCGTATGAGTGCCGCTGTATATGGAATAGACCGCAAGCTGCAGACGTTAGCGCGGTTGCGTGTAGTCACTGGACGCCGGGTTCACCAGTGGTCGACCTGCCGGCGATGTGCCGTCCTCGAAAGCACTTGCAGCACGGTCCGCCGCGTTCGCGGTGATGTCGCCAAAATGTTGCCAGAGACCTATTCCGGCCAGTGCAACAAATGCAATCAGGACAGCAGTCTCCGCCTGAATGCCGCCCTCCTGATCGTGCCACAGCGCCCGAAGCGTCCTCATCTTTGCCTCCCGCGTGTCCATCGCCCGAACCGTCCTGGGCGCGGCCGTCGGCCGGACCTGCGCCCGTCAAATGACATGCGGCTACGAAATCGGGAGGGGAATCAACGGGCCGTATACACACACAATGCTCCCGTCTGATCCAACTCACGATGTCCGTAGCCAGCGGTGGCTTAAGGTTATACGAACACCCCTGCCATGTCCTCTGGATTGGCTCAAGCCCCGCTCATAAGTGAGTCAATCGTTGTTGGAGCTGTCTGAGGACCCCTTTCGTCGGTCAGTCAGGTTGTCTGCGGTGAGACACCACCCGCTGCAGGTCATGCGGACGGGGGTGCCCGTGCAGCCGGCGATCCGGTTGCCCGAGATGACATGCCCGCCGCCCGAGATCGCTACGATCGCCGCGTCGGCGGTAACGTCCTCGAGCAGGTTCCCGGTGACT
Source organism: uncultured Armatimonadia bacterium (assembly GCA_964484945.1). Classification (GTDB taxonomy): domain Bacteria; phylum Armatimonadota; class Zipacnadia; order Zipacnadales; family UBA5352; genus UBA5352. Next base: position 5,847 of record CAZAHB010000218.1, read on the forward strand.
ACGCAATCCCGGGCCTCCCCGAGGTCGATCCCGCCCTGGCGCGTGTCCTCGACGATGTCGGCGTAGACGCTCTTGCGGATCACGTTGTTGGAGATAGTGTGCCCGCCGGAGCCCGCCGCATCGGCGAGCAGCACAGCGGCCTCAGTGTTGTTGATAATGGTATTGCCGGTAATGCTGGTGCCATTGCACTCACCGGCGAGAACGATCCCGTGTGGACCGTGCAGGTAGTTCGCGTTGATCGCGATGTCGCGGCTGGCGATGGCGTGAATACCGCGTTCGAAGCCCTCGATGGTGTTATTCGCGATGACATGCTGGGCTGTGCCGTCGAGGATAATGCCCTCTTCGTCGCCGTACGCGAGGTGGTTGTTCACGATGCGCACTTCGCGGCAGCTGCGGTCGAGATAGACGTGTTCGGCCTGCTGTTGGCCCTCGTTGAGGCGCCTCGTCTGGTTTCCGTGCATCGTGAGGTGGTGCAGGTTCTCGGCAGCGAGCGCGCGTTTGCAGTCGCGCATCCAGCAGTCCCGCACGGTGGCATTGGTGCCCTTGCCGATGAAATTCACCGCCGTCCCGCCATGTCCGCGGAAGAAGCATCCGTCGATCATCGTGTCATTGGGGTGGTCGATCACCAGACCGTCGCCGCTGTGGTGGTTGCCGATGAGGCTCAGCCCGCTCACGGTGATAGTCAGGTCCGGCCACCACTGCCCGATTGCTCCCGCGATGGCCAGCAGAGGAGCCCCGGAGGTGCTCGTGTTCACGAGCACGCTGGCCCGGCCCTCGCCCTCCAGACACAGGTGCTGGCCCTCTTCGAGCGCGATTTCAATCGTGGCATCGATCTCCCAGCGCCCCGCGGGGATATGCACGGTCCCGCCACGACCGCCGAGGGCGTCCAGTGCGGACTGGATGCCCCCGACCTCGGCCGCGTCGATGTATGAACCCGGGTCATAGTCGGTCATATCCTGTCACTTCTCCTCTTCGGCCGCATCCGCGCATCTGCTTGCCAGCGCCAGTGAGATCTCGCAGACGGTGTCTGTGGTCATTACACTGCCGTGCATATCGTCCCGATTGCCTGACATCTCGATGAGGATCGGGGCCAGGCAGCCGTGGTCGGCGGCGTGGCAGATCACGTAGGGCGCATCCACCGGGTCCGAGATGCGGTCCATGTTCACCTGCTGGTAGTCACCGTTGTATGGTGCCTGGCACAGGTAGCGGTCGCGGAGGCGGTCGCGGATGTCCTGGTGGATTGCCCCGATCAGGTCCTGGTCCCCGCCCTCCGCGGGCATGAGCACATAGTGCGCGGTGTGGAAGTCGATAAGTCCTGCCGGGCGGTAGCGCTCGATGAGGCCCTGGATAATCTGCGTCTCGCGGGCGCTTGCCGCGCACGTCCCCTTGTAGTTATAATCCCACGGTGTGGCGACATCCTGCGGCATTGGAAACTCTTCCCAGCCGTGGTCGAAGTTTCGGTTCAGGTCAACCCCGTCGGCGTTCTGGCGGGTGAAGTGATCGAATCCCCACGGGTTCTGCACCGGCATGATAACCCAGTGCAGGCGGGAGGGATCGAAGCCGATGTCCGCGCCGGTGCCGAGAAGCTCCGCCAGTCGCACGAGGCCGTAGCAGTTCTCCCACTCCCAGCCATGGACCGCCGCCCCGATGTAGACCGCAGGCTGCGTCTCCTCGCCGAATCGCAGCGTGTACATGTCGCGCCCGTCGCTGCAAGGCCCCTCCTTGATCATGCGCAGGCCATAGTGATCCTCTGAAAGCTCCCGCATCATAGTGACGAAATCCTCATAGCTGAGGCGTTGGGAGTAGTGTTTGCCGTATCGGACGGTTCCGCCGATGAAGTTTCCGGGAAACAGCCACTTGTTGGTGCTTCCGTGCGAGTTATACCAGGGGCGACCCGGCGACAGCATGTCCAGAGCCACGATGCGCCCATCCCCGAGACGCTCCTCGAGCATTACCGCGCCCTGGTTGACCGTCGAACGCCCCAGGACAGTCGTCTGATCGTCCTCTACCGGATTGAGGATCTGGCGTTGGAGCATCTGGTTGCCGTAGAGCGGGTCGGGGGCGCTGGAGACCGTCCCGTACCACCATAGCTCATCGCCCACTGCAAAGCCGCGCGTCACATCACAGGTTGTTTCGATGCGCATCGCAGGCTCCATGCGGTCGAGCACGTGCGTCTTTGAGAACTGCCATGCGCGGTCGTCGGCGTACTCCAGCAGGCAGGAGAGCACCTGTCCGCCCGACTCGGCATACGCGCGGACGCTGCCATAGTCGAGCGCGTCGAGGTGCGCACCGTCATGCACCGCGGTGATGACGTGTGTGAACTCGCCGAGCGCATCGGCATCGTGCGGCTCTTCGAGGAAGTTGCGGAAAGACACACGGTCGGGATAAAGCAGGTCGAGATCGGTCTTCAGCGTGCCGGGTGCATCGGCGAGCAGCAGTATCGAAAGCTCGTTGCGGTCCATGACGATCCCCTCGGAGTGTGGCGATATCGTGCAGGCGGGTGTGCATTCAACGCTGAGGGCTCTCTGCCCTTCGGGAAGGTGAGAATCGATTCCCGAAATCGCTGGACTCCAGAGGCGATGTCGTATATAATTCAACATATCGCGAGAAAAACTTGAGTATATTGAGTGGGAAGAGAGCGCGGCATCGAAGGTCGCGCACCAGGTGCGCGCATGAGACGAAACGGGAGGGATCAGTCGTGCAGCGCGGTATGAAGTTGGCGTTGTGTGTGGCGCTGCTCGCAGTGATCGGGGGAAGCATCGCGTCCGCCGAGACGCTGCAGTGGCACGAGTGGTCAGAGGATGCTGGCGGCAACGGACACGAGTACGCGATTTTGATGGATGAAGCGACGTGGCTTGAGCAGGCCGATGCCGCCGAAGAACTGGGCGGCTATCTGGCCACACTGCGGAGCATTGCGGAACACGACTTCGTGTGGGAACTCATACAGGACGCAGAGGCGGTGTCTTCAGCCAGTCGAGACTACTACGCCTTCGGCCTGATCCAGACCCTGGAGGGTGAAGAGGAATACGAGGACAGGGCGACAGGTTGGGGATGGATCACCGGAGAGCCGTATAACCCGGACGACGCTTTGTGGGGCTACCGGGAACCGAACAATGCCGGTGGGGACGAGGATTACGGGGGCATTCACAAGTGGAAAAAGGATTACTACGGCTATTCCTACTGGTGGAACGACGGGAAGAACGCGGGAATTTACCGCGCGATCGTCGAGCGTGAGGGGCCACCGGTGCCCGAGGATACCACGCCCCCCGATACATCACTGGATCCCGCCGATCCTGCTTCGCTGGC
>CAZAHB010000219.1:0-3241 GCA_964484945.1 uncultured Armatimonadia bacterium
CGCGCCGTCGAGCTCGTCGGCGGCCCCGGCGAGTGTCTTCCCGTCGATCTCGGGCATGGGCTTCAGTGGCGCGAAGACCAGGTTCTCGCGACCGCCGATCTCGTCGAGGAAATCCTCAACGCCCTCGCGGACGTCGTCGATGAGGTCCTCGTCACGCAGGTGCTGCAGGCCGCCGCGCTGCTGAGCTTCGATGCGCAGCGGGGTGGGGACGATGTTGCCCACGCCGCTGAACGAGGCTACGTAGGGGTAGCGGTCGGCGGTAAGATCGAGGCCGCGCTCGCGCGCCTCGTCGATCATCTCCAGTGCGCGCTCGGCGAAATCCCACGCGCGCGTCCCCCAGCACTTTATGTGCGAGATCTGACACGGGGCGCCGGACTGCTCGCAGATGACGATGGTCTCCTCAATCGCGTCGAGCAGGCCCGCGGCCTCCGAGCGCATATGGGTGGCGTAGACGCCGCCGGCCTCGGCGATGGGGCGGGCAACCGATGCGATCTCGTCTGTGGTGACGAAGTCCGGGAAGTAGCCTGTGGACATGCCGAAGGCGCCCTCGTCCATCGCCCGGCGCGCCATCTGCTGCATCTGCGCGATCTGGTCTTCGTCGGCAGTTTCGGCGCCGATGCCGCCTCCGGCCCGCCGCTCCCCCATGCTGACGGGCAGGTGGTAGTTCTGGCGAATGGGAAGGTCGTCAACCGGGTCGAGGTGCTCGCCGACGGGCCACGGAGAGCCGCCACAGTTCCCGGCAATGAGGGTGGTGACGCCCTGGCGCACCTGGTTCTCGACATCGGGGATGTTGAGGATTCCGCCCTCCATCTCACTGTGGGCGTGGTTGTGCACGTCCACGAAGCCGGGGGCGACGATCAGGCCGCTCGCGTCGATCTCATCACGCGCGTCCGCGGCGGCCAGGTCGCCGATGGCATGGATGCGCTCGCCGACGATGCCGACGTCTGCGGCGCAGGCGTCCGCGCCCGTGCCGTCAACGACGGTTCCGCCGCGGATTATGAGGTCGAAGGTCATAAGTGGGTCCTTTCATCAGTCGTGAATCGCAGCGGAGGCGGGGCGTATGGTCCGCGTCGGGCGAAGGCGCGCCCGACCTCCGAACGACTCAAACTCACACCGTCATACCGACCACGATCAGGCGCATCGGACCGTCCTCGGAGTTACGGATGCCGTGGGTGTGGCCTGAGCGGCAGACCGAGACGTCGCCGGGGCCGATCGGGTGCTCCTCGCCGTCCACGATCATGGTTCCATGGCCCTCCGCCACGAAGTAGACCTCCTCGTTGCCCTCGTGCGCGTGCTCGCCGATGGCGGCCCCGGGTTCAAGCGTACCGTCATGCATGAAGCGCAGGCACCCATCCATGTCGGCGGCTTCGAGGACGAGGCGGCACTCGAGGTCGCCGCTGCCATCGTGGCAGTCCGTGATGGTGCTGGACTGCATGTCGTCAGTTGAGCGAATCATTGGCGGGTCTCCCATTTGCGGGAAGTCGCGATTCCTGTGTCACAGGACGCACGCAGATGAGTGTGCGTGCCCCGAAACGGCTTTGCGGTCAGTCGTCCTCCCGCGGCGCGATCGGCTGTGAGCCCTTTGGCGTGGATATCGGCGAGTAGCCATTCGGAAACATCGGCCGCCAGTCCGCGCCCTCCTGGTAGAGCAGGCCATGGTCGGGATTGTCGTCCACACTCGGGCGCTTCTCCACCGGATAGATGCGCCAGCCGTCATCGGAGAGCACGTCCGTGTAATCGTCCTCGCGGAACCAGTCGGTGAGCGTCTCGCGCCTGTCATCGGTGATGTCCAGATAGGCCTGGTTGCCTGCGAGCGAGCGCTCTTCGGGCTCTCCGGGCCAGCGGCGGTAAAGCCACTCCTGATCATCCGCGGCCGAGTACACGTACTTGAAGTCATCGTCGATCAGCCCGTAGAGGCCGCTGGCGCGCTGGGAGTACTGGACGAGCACGCCGGGTCGATCGGGCGGGTTGCCCGCGGCGGTCTCGGCCAGGTCATGGCCCTCGTGCTGGTCGATGGTCTCCAGGCCGCAGCCCTCGAGGATCGTCGGCGCGACGTCCACCAGCGAGCAGACGGTGTCGCACACTTCGCCCTCGGCGAAGCGGTCGGGATAGCGCACGATCAGGGGCACATTCGCGGCAGCGTCGAAGACCGAGCGCTTGCCGAAGGAGCCGAAGTCGCCGAGAAGCTCACCGTGGTCGGCGGTCCAGACCACGATGGTATTGTCGATCTCGCCGCTCTCCCGCAGGCAGTCGAGAATGCGGCCGGCGTTGTAGTCCACGAAGGAGACGCATGCCGCGTAGGCCGCGCGCATGGTACGGATGAAGTTATCATCCCAGCCCTGATCGCGATACTTGTAACGGTTCTGCTTGCGGTTCCAGTAGGTCTGCATCGCCTCGTAATCGGCGGGCAGGTGCGGCAGCGGCATGTCCGTGGGCTTGTAGAGGCGATGCCACGGTGTGGGTGACTCGAAGGGCGGATGGGGCTTGATGAAGCTGCTCCAGAGCATGAAGGGGCGATCCGAATCGCGCTGCTGGAGGAAATCCAGCGAGCGATCGGCGACCCAGGTGGTGTTATGCAGCCGGGCGGGAAGCTGGGAGACCTGCGGGATGTAGTAGAACTCGCTGCGCGGCCCGAAGACCTCGAAGACGTGATCGTAGCCGTTCTCGTGCACGAACCGGCAGTAATCGTCGTGCTCGCGCCAGCGCCCCTCTTCGGAATAGTCGCGGTCATCGTAGCCCCAGAGCTTGTGGGAGTCGGGGGAGAAGTGCATCTTCCCGGTACCGTGGGTCTGATAGCCGGCATCCTGGAAGATCTCCATGAAGGAGGTGCGCTCCTGGGGCATCGGGCAGTTGGTCGTGCAGTCGGTCTGATGGGCCCACTGTGAGAGGATCATCGAGCAGCGGGACGCGATGCAGACCGGCGATGCGGCGTAGGCGCTGGTGAAGCTGGTACCTTCGCTCACAAGTGCATCCATGGTGGGCGTCTGCATGTGCGGATTGCCGAGTGCGCCCACTGTATCCGCGCGTTGCTGGTCGGTGAAGAGGATCAGCACGTTCGGCTGGTCGGCCATGGTCGGGATGCTCCTTCTGTCAGGGAGCTGCGCTCAGTGCTGGGGGCAGGTTCGTGACGGGCGCGGGATTTCCTTCCGAGGACGGCAGCAACGAAAGCGACGGCCAATCACTGAGACAACGGCGACGGGCTGGAAGCCCGTCCTACAAACGACACAACGACGTACGGCAA
>CAZAHB010000219.1:3341-9121 GCA_964484945.1 uncultured Armatimonadia bacterium
TCTGTCGTTCATCCCCACAACGGCGACGGGCTGGAAGCCCGTCCTACAAACGACACAACGACGTACGGCAAACGGCCAACGGCGACGGCAAACAGCGGGACGCTCTCCGTTGCCTTTTGCCTTCTGTAGGACGGGCATCCTGCCCGTCTGTCGTTCATCCCCACAACGGCGACGGGCTGGAAGCCCGTCCTACAAACGACATGACGGTGAACGTCAAACGAACGACGGCAAAGGCAATGCAGCCGGGGTTCAGAACCAGACCGGATACTTGTTGAAGCCCTCACCACCGAAGGACGCGATGAGGCTCCAGACTGTGCCGGCGGCGAAGAAGTGCCCGACGATCACGCCGAGGAAGAATGGCAGCAGGCGATTGTACAGGCGCATGCCTCCGACGCGGAGGGCGACGGACTTGATGATGGAGCTTGTCAACAGCGCGGCCCACCCGTTCTCACCGGCGCCGGTGAACGCAAATACAAAGCCCATCGGGTGCAGCGGGAACTGGATGAAGATCCGGCGCAGGCCGGCCAGCCCGACCGTCCCCAGCAGGGCCACGATCACCGCGATCTGGTGCGAGCGATTGGGCTCGGCGTGACCGCGCATCCAGCCGGCGAGGGCATCATACGATCGCGACATCAGCGAGACCCGCTGCCCGCCGGAGGTCGTCCCGCCCTCGAGTACGTTGGAGCCGAACTCGTAGGCGGTGTCGATGTGCATCCACCAGCTCACCATCGAGCCGAGCACGACGGCGGCGAGCATCAGGTAGACCATCTGGCGCACTTCGACCTTGATGTCGCGGGCCATCTTGAATGATTCGAGCGGGAAGGCCGCAAGCTGGGGGATGTACCCGCGCGACATCCAGTGCTGGAGCGTCAGCAGCGTGAGCGTCAGGAAATTGCCGCCGGGGGCAAGGCGTCGCGTCCCGACGAAATCGATCAGCACATCGCGCTCCTGATCGAGGGGCTTGATCCAGTGGTGAGGGTAGCCGGTGAGGGCCCGCCCGCGCATGTAGCCGATAGCCGAGCACAGTATAAGGCCGTAGTAGGCGACCGTGACGATGGGGCTCATGCCGGCCATGATCCAGAAGCCGAGGACGACAGCGGTGCAGGCGATCAGCGCGATCGGCAGCCAGAGGGGGACATCATTGTGGCTCACGAGCCGGCGGAAGACCTTCGCGATGCGCGTGCGGGCGCCGTAGATGACGACAAGCGTGATCCCGACCATCGAGCCCATCGACTGCTTGCGGTAGTATGGGAACGCGGGATCCTGTATGCCGGTCACCGCGCCGTAAAATGAGAGCCCCTTGATGTAGAAGAAGTAAAACAGCAGCGTCGAGACGACGATGTCGCTGGGCATCATGTAAGCGATGCCGAAGATCAGCGGGCGGTAGCGGAATACCAGGGGCCTGAGGGCGGTGTAGGGGTGTTCGCTGATGATGTTGTTGAGGTTCGTTTCCAACCCAAGCGCGGTGATGGCGGGATTGAAGGCGTTCATGATGTTGAAGGTGTTGTGCAGGCAGATCAGCGCGAAGCCCACCCAGAAGAGGCCGCTGGTCCAGATTCCGTGGAGCACGTCGCGGCGGTAGCCCGAGAGCATCAGGGGAAGCTGCGCCATCGGATAGGAGAGGTGCTCATTCTCCTCCCAGACCGGGCGGAAGATCAGGGCGATGCACATCATCATGCCATAGAAGGCGACGAAGAAGATCATCCAGATAGCGAGCGGCTGCGCCCATGCCTCCCAGGGGACGACGCCGGCATCTGCGCCCTCGAAGTACTGGCGGATGACTTCATTGCCCTGCGGGACGAGCCAGTCGGGGATGTGCTCATGGAAGCGCCCCCACCGGTTCTCGGGAGAGTCAAAGTAGAACGGGACCGGGAGCGCGGGGAGAAAGAAGCGCATCGCCGCGCCGGACGTGAGGGCGACGGCGAGAGTCAGAAACGCGTAGACACCGATGGCGTCCTTGCGGGAGAAGCCGAAGCGGCGGATTATCGGCAGAGCGCCCAGCAATACCAGCAGCGCGGCCAGCGCGGGCACCGGCGGCACCGCCATCGCGACCTGGGCGGCGAGTGTTATGAGCGCGCCCTGGCGAACCCAGAGGTTCGCCAGGACCAGGAAGACGAGTCCGATGAGAAGTATTCTGCCTATCCGCAACTGGCATCCTCCTCGCGGCAACGAATGCTGGCAGTCAGGTGCTCTCTGAGTCCCCCGGGTTGGGGCGCGTTACTGAAGCTCGGGCGGTGATGGCGGCCGGTCCCCATCGCGCTCGTGCGGCAAACCTGGATCCCCGCCACCGGTATTCGGAACATCCGGTTAGTCGGGCTGGTCCGGCTCCTGCGGCTCGCCAGGCTCGGGCGCCGGCTCTGGCATGGGGACAGGTTCAGGACCGGGCGGAAGACCGTCCAGGGCCCCAAGTTCGAAGCGGCGGGTCAGTGTTTGACCGGGCAGGATGCGGATTTGCTGGCGGCTCGGCTCCCATCCGTGCAGGTAGACCTGGATGGTGGCGTATCCTGACGGGGCATTGAGAGAGAACTCACCGTTCGCGTCGGTGACCGTGCTGACCGTCTCAAACTCCGGTGGCGCGATGGCGCCGGCTTCGGGAATGTCCGCATCGCCGGGGAAGCCGGGTTCGCTCTCACCTTCGTCCGAACCCTCGTCCCCCTCCGAGCCCTCATCGTCGTCACGGGGCTCCACGTCATCGTCGGCGATCTCCGGCGGCCCCACCGGCATCCACGGAGTCTCGGGCATGATCGTGACCCGAGCACCGGCGACGGGAGCCGTCAGCCCGCCCTGCGTGCCGAGGACGCGTCCTTCTACGGTGCCCACGCCCGGCTCAATCGTCGGCCGCAGCCTGAAGTCGGCGACGGCGGTTCGGCCGGCCCCCACCCGCACCCATTTCCAGCCATTCTGCATGTTGGGCTGTGCCACGCTCACGGTGTAGTCGCCCTCCGGCACCGCCCGCAGCACATAGGAGCCGTCATCGTCCGTGAAGGCGTTGAATGTGGGCAGGTCGTCCGGAGGCGGGTAGATTGCCGGGGCGTCGGCGTCGGGGATTTCCGCGCCCGTGTACTCGTCGTGCATGATGGTCATGGCAGGTTGAGCTGTGACCTCCACACCCGCAAGCGGGCGCACACCTCCGTCCTCTCGGACGGTGACTATCCCGGCGATCTGCCCGCCGACCTCAGGGGCGATGTCGGGGGCCTCGGCCCGCTCGCCATCGGGCACATCCACCGGGGCGTAGCCGCCCTCCATACCATCGCGGGCGATGACAGCGACGCGGTGTCGCCCCGGAGGGACATTCTCGATACAGTACGTTCCGTCATCGCGGAGGACACCGAGCACCGGCTGCCCGTCAAGCAGCACCTCGTAGTCCGCCGCAGCGCCATCGATTGCAGCGTAGCCTTCGATGGACGATGTGTCCTGCGGCTCCGGGGATGGGGTTGTGGTTCCATCGCCTCCACCACACCCGCTCATAATGAACACGATGGTCCCGATCATCACCGCAAGCAACGCGTTCCATCGCATCGTGCCAGCCTCCTCGGCAGACCTCGGCGGCGGTGCATCAGACCCCGCTTCAGTCCTCGGTATCCGCGCGCGACAAAACTATGACCGCATCGCCCGGACGGACATGCTCATCGACGGGAATCCACACGCTCTGCGCCGGGCGCCCGCGCTCGAGCTTCTCATGGTCCAGGCGAATCTGCGAGATCTTCTGCCTGAAATCGGTATCAGGACCGACGATCTGGACCCGGTCGCCGACATACAGAGACAGATCAAGCTTAATCAACGCCTCCATGAAACGCCATCTGAAGCGTTCCACGTTGCCGACTTTGATGCCAGTGACCTCAAAATCGCTCACGGCTGCTGCGCCTCTTTTGGAGAGATCGCGGTAGCGCGACTCGCGGCAGCCCGCGAGTGGGGCCTATCCCGAGTCCCGCTCGCTTGCCCGCTGACGTGTGCGCTCTTGATAATACTCTTCGTAGCGCGCGACCTCAATCCCCAACTCGCGCGAGCGCTCGATCAGCCGGCGCACGACCACCATCTGCCGATCCCACCGCATGGTGGTGGTGTCATGCTGATTATACACGAACGCCCAGTCATTGTCAGCGATCTCGTCAAGCTGCCCGACCACGTAATCGGCGTAGGCATCGACCGTGCCGAACTCGCGCGGCTCGAAGCCGAGGTGGTGACCCCAGTCGCAGTCATGGCGGCCGGTCAGCGGACATTCGAGGATACTCGGGAAGCCCTGCGCCTCGTAGAAGAACGGCTGCCGCGACAGCTCAACCGGGACCCAGTCATTTGCGTTGCGCATCCAGCTTCGCAGATAGCGGATCCCGGCCATGTGCAGAAGCGAGAGCAGGTCCGGGCGGTCGCCGAGGCCGCGATAGTAGCCCCAGGGCGTGGTGAGGCCGATCGGCGTCACGCCGAGCACCTCCCGCACGGCCGTCTGGGCGCGGTCGATCTCGCGGGCGATCTCGGCGAACGAGCCACCCTCGTGCACCTCCTCGCCCTTCTCGTTGACCTGCCAGAGCGTCTTGAAGCGCACGTGCGACCAGGTGTGCTGACCGTACTCGAAGAGGCCATCGGCCTGCGTGGCGCGAATGGCCTCGGCATTCGCCACGAGCGTCTCGCCGCGCAGAAAGAGCGTCCCGGGCGCCTCCAGGTCGCCATGAACGCGGCGCAGCGAGTCGATGAACCCGCGGGTGACGTCAGGATCGGTGGCCTCGACATCGTATCCGAGCAGAAGGTAAGGCATAAGTGGACTCCAGTCTCCAGTCGCCGGTCGCCGGCTACGCCCCGGGCGTCAGGACATCAATTCTTCCGCCGCCCCGTGGAAGACACTCGCGCGCAGGTCCTGATCCGCGCCGATGGCGTCGAGTATCTCCTCGTGGCGCTCGACCATCTCCACCGGGTCGGAGGTGTCCGAGCAGAAGCACCAGCGGCGCGACACGCGCTCGAAGACCTCATCGCCCCAGCTTCCGAACAGCTCCACGAAGAACTCTGTCGGGCGCTTGTTGCAGACGCTGGAGATGTCCCAGTAGAGGTTCTCGTATGTCGCGATCATCATCCACGCCTCATCATACCACGGCTGGCCGAGGTGCGGCATGAGGACCGTCAGATCCGGGCACGAGCGCAGGGCCATGTCCAGGTAGACCGGGCGCATGCGCGAGGAGCAGATGTCATGGCCTGACTCGTTCTGCAGACGGCCGAGGATGCCGCAGTGAATGTTGCAGGGCATCCCGAGAGCCTCGGCGCGCCGGTAGATCGGCAGCAGCGAGCGGTCATCGTAGCGCACCTTTGGCACGATCATCTTCAGCGCCTCGAAGTCGAGGGTGTGGAGGTAATCGACCTTCTCGGGTCCGTCGATTCCAAGCTTCACGTACCCGAAGCTGATGATGCGCTGGGGATAGCGCTGCCGCGCGCGGATGACGCCCTCGTTGTCAAGCTGATTGAACAGGGGGCCGCAGGTGGACAGGCCGATCTTTGTGATCCCGACCTCGTCGGCGCGGGCCATGTACCGATCGAGGTCGCCCTCGGTGCGATGGTAGTGGCGATGGATGTCGATAATCTGCATGCTCGTCAGTCGTTCCTTTCCAGGACGGCCGGACGTTCGCGGTTGCCTTTTGCCTTCTGTAGGACGGGCATCCCTGCCCGTCTGTCGTTACATGTACCACATACGACAAACGCCCAACGGCGACGGGCAGGGATGCCCGTCCTACAAACGACCAACGGCAACAACAACGACAGCAACGGCGCCAACGAAAGCCACGGTATACGACCAACGA
>CAZAHB010000220.1:0-9060 GCA_964484945.1 uncultured Armatimonadia bacterium
CTCAACCTTCACCTATAGGGACCATGAGATCGACGTGACGCCGCCGTTCGCGCGTGTGAAGCTCGTCGAGTCCGTCGCGGAGGCCACCGGCGTGGACTTCTCCGAGCTTGAGACTGACGAGGATGCTCGCGAGGCCTGCTCGGAGCTTGACCTGAGCAACACCGAGGCCGACTCGTGGGGCGCGCTGCTGGAGAAATGCTTTGATCGCTACGTGCAGCCTGATCTGGTGCAGCCTACATTCGTGATCGAATACCCCACGCGGATATCACCGCTTGCGAAGGCGATGCCGGACCGCCCGGACACGACCTTCCGCTTTGAGCTTATCATCCGCACCGAGGAGTGTGGGAACGCATTCACCGAGGTGAACGACCCGCTCGACCAGCGCGAACGCTTCGCACAGCAGGCTGCCGCGCGCCAGGCAGGCGATGAGGAGGCGCATCCGCTGGACGAGGACTTCGTCACCGCCCTCGAGCACGGGATGCCGCCGGCAGGCGGCATGGGCATGGGCATCGGGCGGCTGGCGATGCTGCTGATGGATGCGCCGAACTTCCGCGAGGTGCTGGCCTTCCCGCTGCTGAAACCGCGTGAGGATGAGTGAGCGCGGCATGAGGGCCGGATGTTCAGGCTGGCCGTTGACCACGCACACCGGGCGAGAGCGCCCATCCGGAGGCTGACAATGACCACGTTCCTGGCCCTGCTGAAATGCATGCGCCCGTGGCAGTACACCAAGAACCTGCTCGTGTTCGCCGCGCTCATCTTCGCGCACAAACTCGGCGACGTCTCGGCGATCCTCAGTACGGTCGCAGCCTTCGTCCTCTTCAGCATGGTTGCCAGTTCGGTCTACCTGATCAACGATATCCGCGATCGGGAGGATGACCGTAAGCACCCCGAGAAGCGTCATCGCCCGATCGCGTGCGGCGCTCTTTCCCCGAAACTTGCGTCCATCGCGGCCGTAATTCTCGTCACCGTGGGTATCGGTGGCTCGTTCGCGCTCACGATCGGACTGGGCGCGGTGGTGCTGAGCTACTTCGGCCTGCAGATCCTCTACCAGGTAGCGCTCAAGCGCATGGTGCTGCTGGACGTCTTTGCCATCGCGGCGGGTTTCGTTCTCCGCGCGGTCGCCGGCGCGGAGGCGATCCAGGTTGTCATCTCGCCCTGGCTGCTGATCTGTACGCTCCTCCTGGCTCTGTTTCTGGGCCTCGCGAAGCGCCGGGGGGAGCTTGTGCTGCTTGAGGAGGGGGCAGAGGGGCATCGCAGGACCCTTGACCTCTACTCGATCGAGATGCTCGACCAGCTTATCCCCGTGATGGCAGCATCGACACTAATGTCCTACTGCCTCTATACCATCTCCGACCGAACCGTATCGGAACTCGGCAGCACCCGCCTGATGTACACGATCCCCTTCGTCATCTACGGCCTCTTCCGCTACGTCTACCTCATGCACCGGCACGGGCAGGGCGGTGCGCCGGACAAAACGTTGCTGCGCGACAAACCGCTGTTGGTCACGGTTGCCCTCTACGCGCTCACAGCATCCGCGATCATCTACTTCGCCCCGGACGGCGCGTGAGTCGGGAGCGTTCTGTCGGTGTGCCCCTGCAATCGCTATACCCGAATCTGGCCCGCGTGCAGGTTATTTGCCCCCTCATGGGGTATAATGAGGCAAAACAGTCGTTACAGCGGGTGGACGAGCATTGGCCGACGACCCGACTCTCTCTCACCGCCGGGAGGAGATCCGGCACAGGGGTATCGTGACCGCGGCACTAATCGCGGTGCTTGTTGTCGTGCTTCGTTACGTTCCGATCACCTCCGATCTCTTCGTCTTCCCGCTGATCGAGAACTTCGCGTATGACCTCGCGTACGAGTACTCCGAGCCAGAACCTCCAGATGACCTGCTGCTTGTAACCATCGACGATATCTCGCTTCAGCCGCAGCACCAGGGCCGATGGCCGTGGTCGCGCAGCACGCACGCGGAGCTTCTGCAAAAGCTCGATGGGGCGAAAGTGGTCGCCTTCGATGTAATCTTTGCTGAGCCGGAAAGGGCAGAAGCCGGCGAACAGTCACCTGACGCAGAGTTTGCTCGCGCCATTCGCGAAGCGGGCAACGTCGTGCTCGTCGCACACCGGGCCGTGGAGATGGAGTACACGGGCGAGCGCCGGGATGTCGAATGGGGCTACCAGAACGCGGCGGGCGCCAGGTCACTGCCGATCGTGCAGGCCGAGAACCTGATGCCGCCGACCTCCCCACTGGCCGAGGCGGCGGCCGGCATCGGCTACGTTGACATCGCACCTGACAGCGACGGCGTATACCGCCGCGTCGAGCCGCTGAGGCTGGGCACGGACGGTGCGGTGTACCCGCACATCGGCACGGCCATCGCGCAGCTTGCGACCGGGGCCGACAGCGATCGCATCGCCGCGAGCGCTGCCTCCGGAGCCGTCCGGGTCACCGATGTGACGTGCCCGCTCGACGAGCAGGGACGCATGTTGATCGACTATTGCGGACCGACGGGCACCATCGAACGCGTCTCCGCGTGGGAGGTGCTTGAGGGACACGTAAATCCGGGGGCGTTTGCGGACAAGATCGTGCTTATCGGTGCCAGCGCCCCGGGGCTGTATGACCTGCGCCCCTCGCCCTACCGCTCCACGGGACGCGAGTTCCTCGGTGTGGAGACGAACGCGAACGTGGTCAACAGCCTCCTGCACAGCGGCGCCCGCACATCCGCCACCCGCAGCCTCGGATGGGCCATCTTCGCGCTGCTGCTGGGCCTGGCGGTCGGCTGGATCGCCTGGAGCATGGGGGAGACCCTCGGGCCGATCGTGGCATCGCTGCTGGTCATCATTGTCGCACTTCCATCATTCTTCTTCGCATTCGCATTCCTGGACACCGTGATCGCCTACGGAGCCATCGTTCTCGCCAGTGCGATACCGCTGGCAATCGCCATCCCCGAGCGGCTCGGGCGCGACAAGAAGCTCATTCAGGGCCAGTTCTCGGCCTACGTCTCACCGGACGTGCTCCGCCAGCTTACCGATGAGCCTGAACTCGTAGCCCGCGGCACGCACCGCGAGGTGACCCTTCTCTTCGCCGACGTGCGCGGGTCCACGGCGCTTTCCGAGAACATCGATCCGGAGGTCTGGGTCGCTCAGCTTAACGAGTATCTCTCACAGATGAGCGAGGCCATCTTCGAGTATGACGGTTACCTTGACAAGTTTATGGGCGATGGCATCATGGCGCTGTGGAACGCGTTCGGCAACCAACCCGACCACGCCGATCTGGCGGCACAGGCGGCGCTTGAGATGCTGGAGCGGCTGGAGGTGCTCAACAGGTACTGGGAGAAGCGCGAGAAGCGCACACCCTTTCGCATCGGCATCGCCATTCACTCCGGTGACGCGATCATAGGCAATGTCGGCAGCAATCAGCGGATGCAGTACACGGCGATTGGGGACAGCGTGAACACCGCCGCGCGCATCGAGGGAATGACGAAGCTGCACGGCCGACAGTTCCTTGCCAGCGAGACCTCCGCCGAACTGCTGTCGCCGGAGATCGCTGGACTGGTCGAGATCGGTGAGACGGAGGTGCGTGGCAGAGAGAAGAAGATTACGATCTTCGGCCTTGCCGACGAGGAGCCCGTGGAGGTGGAGAAGTGATCCCCATCGTATTCTCGCACCGCGCGGCCGTGATACCGCGTTCACGAACACGTTTCGGTCGGTAGACGCGACGAGGGAGTGAGCCATCATGTGGCCCTTCTCCAGAAAGCAGAAGAAAGAGCCTCAGAGTGACGCGGAGATGCTCGCCGAGGCCTTCGAAGAGGTCAAGGGCAAGCAGAAGAAGCGCGCGGGACGTAAGCGGCGGGCCATCCTCTGGCGCAAGTACGCCAACCCGCGCTACCTGCTGATCCTGGTCGTCATCGCGGTGGTGCTGATTGCCGACGGCGTCCGGCGTGAGAACCAGGAGTTCTACGCCACCGTAATGGAGGTGAACGGCGTCGGCCTGGTCACTCTCGGCAGAGGAGAAGGCAGAGAGACGCTGGAGGTGGGGCAGCAAATCGCGGACGGTGGACAGGTCGCCACCGGGCCGAACTGCTGGGCCTCGCTGGACTTCCCGGACGGCAGCGTGATCACCCTGGGGCCATCCTCACATTTCGTCGTGGAACTGCTGGAGTACAATCGTGGCGGAATGTGGCGCGGCAGGGCCTTCACGCTCAACGCCGGGCAACTCTGGGCGCGAGTGTCTCCGAAGTTCGGCACCCAGTCCCGGTGCAAGGTGCATACCCCATCATCGGTCGCCGCGGTTCGCGGCACGCGATTTTACATGTTCTATGACCCGAACCGATCGGAGACCTCAGTGGCGTGTAATGACGGCGCGGTCCGCGTGGACGGCTTTCAGGGCCAGGGAGCGTACGTGGCCGGCGGCCGCTCGACCTCAGTGGACTACGGTGCACCGCCGGCGGGTGTAGGCGCCATGGACAATCAGACCCGCCAGACCTTTGCATCCGGGACGCTCAACCAGGAGATCGAGCCCGATTCGTGGCTGAAGCGGACGTCGATGAAGCTGACGAGTATCCTCGATGTTCCGCTGTCAGTACTGGGCATCGGGAAGTCAAGCTGGGCGATCGGCGCGGCAGATTTCGCGCGTACCAACGCCGCGATGGAGGCGATGCGCCGAATCCACACCGCCATCGAGGGCTATCCCACCTACCCTGAGTTCGTGGATCCCTTCACCCTTGCCGAGTTAGACTTCCGTCCCGAGGACGCGATGCAGATCCTCAAAAACTTTGACGGCCGCTCACTGGTGAAGTACCAGCGATCGGGCCAGGGGTTCGTGATGTATGCCCGCGCAAGGGACAAAGCGCGAACCCCGTTCCGCCTGACCGCTTACGGCGTCGAAAAGATCACGGAGGATCAAATGCCGGGGTTCTGATAGTGACCGGGAATTGGGAATCGGGAAACGAGAACCGGGTAACGGCATTAACGCGGTAGCGTCGTCTGTCAGGCGCGAGCCTGCTCCCGATACCCGTTCCCCGGCGTACAGCTTCGAAGGGTGCGAGCCGGGAAATCTCGCACCCCTCGTAAGGACGCAGCGTGGTCATATTGTCTGCACGCGTTGTCCCCCGCGCCGACGGGAACCGCGGCTTGCTTTCCGACCGCTCCTCTCCGCGGTGTCGCCCCCGCCTGCGCCCTCGGCCACCCTCGCCGGCAGCTATGGCCGACGGACCCCAAAGGTGACCTGAGATCTGAACAAATCCTCGATCGCGCACCCGGTAATCCGGTTTGTCGGGACTGGTCCGTCGGGCCTGCCACACACAGAATCGGGCGAGACCTTCCCAAACTTGAGGCAACCGCTCCCCGTCAGCGAATCTGTTACACGAAGGTCTCATCAGCCGCCACGCGAAGTTACATTCCTGCCGCAACACGATCCACGCGCCCGGGAGGTCCCGCAGATGCGTATGGTCCCGCTCATCATTGCGGTCATATCCTGCACAGTCGCTTTCGCCGCACCGGAGCTGAACGACCGGCCGCTCCTGCTGGCCGACAGCTTCGAGACTGATCTCGACGGCTGGCTCGTTCAGCTCAACCGGGGCGCCGAAGGGACGATGACCGCCGCCTCAGAGGGCGTGATCGGAGGCAAGTCCCTGCAGGTGGTCCCGACGCTTTTGAATGCCCCTGATGATCGCCAGCTTGCATCCAACGTGCATCTGCGCTATGAGACGATCCCACTGACCGCCGATACACCCTATCGGCTCTCGGTATGGATGCGGGCAGCGGCGCCGAAGGAGATCCGCATCAAGGTCCGCCGCCGCGATGTCGAGGAGGCCGTCACCAGCGGGCCCGTCAAGGTTGGGACACAGTGGGAAAGGTTTACATTCGATTTCACGCTGCCGATGGACTATCCCGACGGCACCCCGCAGTTCCTTCTGGCCGAGGATCGCACCCCGGTCTTCTTCGATGGCTTCACGCTCCGCGAGATGGAGGGCCGGAAGCTTGCGCCCGCGGACTATCTGCACTTTGGCGAGGAGATCAGCGGGCCGTCGGCATCGCTGGTGCGCTTTAAAAGCGATTTCGACGATGAGGCGCACGGCTGGCAGATGCAGCTCAATCGCGGGGCGAAAGCCGAGATGTCGGTGGATCCCGATGACGGCTGCGTGCGCGTTGCGCCCGAGGCGTTGTGCGCGCCTGATGATAAGCCCTACGAGACGAATATTCATATCAAGTACTCCGGATTGACGCTCGAGGCAGGCGTCGAATACGTCTATTCGGCACGCCTGCGCAGCGAGCAGCCACGCAATGTGGGCCTTCGCCTGCGCCATGGCAAAGGGGGCGGCGCCCATGGGGTTGGATCCGTGGAAGTCGGGTCCAGGTGGCAGACGTACGAGATCCCGTTCACGCTTGAGGAGGACTTCCCGTCCGCGATCGCCCAGATTCTGGTCGGTGGTGAGGAGGCCCCCGTATGGGTGGACGAGGTCGTCATCCGCGAGGCCGACTGCGGCGACACCATGCCGGAGGACGCGATCTGCCGCGGCTGTATGTGGCTGCGGCCTCAGGTTCTCGAAGGCTCCGGTGGCGAAGGGCCGCTCGGTGGTATGAACGAGCTTGCGAGCGATCTCCCCGAAAGCTTTCGACTGGACCTCGCTGCGGACATGTTCGGTGCGGAGGCGCTGCGGCTGGCGCTGGTCGGTGACGAGGGGACAAGGCTTGTCTCGCTGGGCGACGAGGTGATCGTCAGCGAAGTGGGCGGCGAGGAGCTTCTGCGCAAGGCGCTTCAGACCGACGGGTGGTCGCCCGGAGGCGCACTGACCATAAGTCTTCAGCGCACAGAGGGCACCGCGTCGCTGATAATCGGTGAGACGCACACGCTCGCCCTCGATACGTCGAGCTTCGACCGGGTGGCGGTCGGTGCTCCCGGAGGCGCGGGTATCAGCGTGCTGAGCGTCGAAGGGGCGGAGATGCTGCCACTTGAGCGGCCGGAGGGAAGCACCGAGAAGGAAGAGTACACCGATCCCGTCAGCGGCCATCGCATAGTGCGACTGACCCACTCGCCGTACAATGACAAGCACTCGTACTACGACGTCAGCCCGTGGAGCCCTGACGGCTCGCTGATCGCATTCACCTCCGCGCTGCCGGGTACGCGTGACGCGAAGATCTACGTCATGGACGCGGACGGCACCAACATTCGCCAGGTCGGCGAGGGAGACAGCTTCAGTATGCACGTCGGCGCCTTCCCGCAGTGGGGGCCCGATGGAACGCTCTACTTCCACACGCACTACGAGAACGCCGACGGTGAGCGGATACGCGGCATGAAGCGCGTGTATCTGGATGAGGATCGCACGGAGACGGTCCCCATCAGCGCCCGCCACATTTCGCTGGCGACCGGTGACCTGCTGTGGATGGAGAACGGCCGCGGTGAGGATGCGCCCACCCGCGGTCTGTACGCCGCCGAGGGCGATGGCAGCAATCCGCGCATGCTCTTCACGACCGCCGACATTGAGGCGCTCTCGCCAACGAAGGACATTCACGATGACTGTGCGCGTCTGGGCCTGACCAACTGCAAATGGTCACCGGACGGCACGAAGGTGATGGTGGTGCTGGTGGGCAGCGACGCGAACGGTTCGCGGCTGGTGAAGGAGATATACATCGCGAACGCCGACGGCAGCGATCTGCGCTTCGTGATGAAGTTCGCTCACCATCACATGTGGCACCCGAATTCGCAGCAGGTGATCGGTAACTGTGACGACGGGCTCTACATCGTCAACGACGATGGCACGGGCAAGCGGAAGATCACTGACCTCGCGCAGGGGCACCCGTCCTTCAGCCCCGATGGCACAATGATTGCGACCGACTCCTTTGGCGGGGAGTATCCGGACATGGTGGTGCTCATCGACCCGGAGACGGGTGAGGTAGAGCCGCTTGCAAGCTGCCCGACCGTCCACGGCCGCTCCCATGAGGTCGGGACACACCCGCACCCCTCCTGGGCGCCCGACAGCAAGTCCGTCATCTACGACTCCGACCAGGAGGGCCACTGCCAGGTCTACCAGGCGTTTGTGGATTAACGGCAGGGAACCGGGAACGGGGACGGCAACGGCAACAGAAAGAGCAACGGCAGAAGCGACGCCAGGTACATCCGAACCGGAGTCCGGGCGCGCTCGCGTGGACGCTGTTCCCCGCCAGAAAACAAGAGGAGACAGGCCATGCGCTCACTGATCATCGCCGCAACCATCATCCTGACACTCACCGCCGCCTGCGCGCAGGAGCCGCTGGCGACCGCCTCGTTTGAAGGCGACCTCGAGGGCTGGGAGCTGCGCCTCAATCGTGGCGCGGAGGTCGAACTGAGCTACCCCGAAGACGCCGCGCTCGGCGCACAGTCCCTGCGCTTCGAGCCGCAGCGCCTCTGCGCGCCGGACGACCGCGCCGCATCCACGAATATCCACATCTGGCTTGAACGCTTCCGGATGGAGGCCGGCCACTACTACGAGCTTTCGGCCTGGGCGAAATCCGAAGAGCCGGGGCGCAGGTTCCTGCTCGGTGGGCGCCGCGCGGATGCTCCCGTGAACCTCGGCATGACGGCCCACGAGGCCGGGCCGCGCTGGCAGCGGTTCAGACACACCTTCAATATCAGGGAAACCGTTGACGACGCCCGACTGCAGATCATTGCCGGGGGTGACGAGCGCCCGCTGATGATCGATGCGGTCACCTTCGGCGAGCTTCCCGAAAATCCCCTGCTGCCGGCTGATTACCTGACCCGGGAGAGCGACTGGGATGACCCACGCGACTGGTCCGCCGCGACCGACTTCCCCCATGGCGGCGGGGTGCGCATCCCCGGTGTGGCTACGTGGCGCCAGTCGCTGCCCGCTGACTACGACCTGCAACTGCTGCTCACCGCCACTGAGCCTACCACGCTGGAGCTGCTTTCTGGCGGACAGGTGATCAAGTCTGTGCAGTTTCCGGCGGGCAAACCTAAACAAACATTACTCCTCCAGCGACGCGACGCTGAACCCGCGAGGGAAATTGCCTTCAGTAACTACTCACGTTATCGTGTCACGTGCGTTGTAGGAGGAGGTTCTCGTCAATA
>CAZAHB010000221.1:0-9056 GCA_964484945.1 uncultured Armatimonadia bacterium
GTGCGCGATGCGGTCGAGCAGAAGCTGCTCGATGCCGGGATCACTCCACCGCCACCCCCCGATGATGAGCCCGCAGACGATCAGCCCCTCGAAGAGCAGGGCGAAGCAGAGTCACCGCAGGCCGAGCCGTGCGCGGCTCCTGATGGCGAGACTGAAGACGCCGGGGCGGAGGCCCCCACTGCCACCTGCTCACCGCCGGCGCTGGAGCTACCCGTCAGTCCCTGACGCGACGGTCGCCCCATCGGGCTGCTGATCCGCCTCGGTGTCGGACGCGCGACGACCATACCGTAGCCGCAGCTTCAGATTATCGCGCGGACAGGCCTCCGCACACTCCCCGCACATGACGCAGTCGGTCGTGTCGGGCGTCGTGTGCATGATGCAATCGCGCGGGTACAGGTCGCAATGTGGCAGGTCCTCGCGCTCGCGGAAGATGCCGAAGAGACTGAACGTGTTGAACAGCCCCAGCAACGCGCCCACCGGGCAGAGGTATCTGCACCATACTCGCGAGATGAACACCCCGCCGACGAGTGCGCCGGCGATGACGCCGATGCGAACTGCGTATGCCGAGAAGCCGAGGGCCGGCGCGAGTCGCAGCGCATCAAAGTTGAAGACCGTGGAGGTGCGCACGACGTAGGGGAACGGCCTGGCCTCGGTGAAGTTCAGCGCAATCACCAGCCCCACGCCGATGACCAGCGCCACGTACTTCAGCGGCTTGAGATAGCGATCGATGGCGGTGAACTTCTTCGACACGGTCGCCTTGAACTTCGGGATCTTCCCCAGCACGTCCATGACGAACCCGACCGGGCATGCCCAGCCGCAGAATGCGCGGCCGAACACCAGTCCGGACAGGGCTGCCAGCGCGATGAACGGAAGCTGCAGGTAGCGGCCCGGACATTCGCGCGTGGGGCAGGACTGGCAGGAGATAAACGGGACGCCGAACGGACAGCGCAGCGCGCCGACCGCAAGCCAGCCTGCGGTGATGCCGAAGAATACGGCCTGGCTGATCCGCCTGGAGATCGTAATCTTCTTCATAGCGATTGCCTCAACCCCTCTTCTGCCAGAGGGACGACAGATTCGTCGTACTTGCCCTTTGCGGCGCGGGTAACGGTAAGCGCCTTCATGAACTCCATGGGGGTCTGGCCGTCCTCGAGGATCCCCGCGGCCAGAAACTCCCGGCCCATGCTGTATCGCTGCCAGCAGGGCGGCTTGTTGCGCATGGAGATCTTCGGCAACGCCTGCGAGGCGGCTGCCTCGACCTCCGCGCGCTGCCGGTCGGTCAGTTCGGACCAGTTCAGCGCGGCCTGGACTGCCTTTTCGCTGCGCTCAGCCCATGGAGTGCCGGGGTGCATGTCGGCGCAGAGCCGCCACTGGACTATCCCCGCTGCAGGGTGCCCGGCCGACCAGGCGGCGATCCCGGCGCGGTAGCGGGCCTGTGGCCCCAGCTTGTGCTTCCTGTAGACCCCATGCAGCAGCTTGATCATCTCTTTGAAGGTAAACAGCGGCAGGTCGTGATCGTAAAGCGCCATGCCGTAGCTCATGCCGCGGTCGCCCCAGGTGTCCCATTCTGGCTCCCAGGGCGGCATTTCGACCGGGCAGGGCGTCGTGGCCTCCTGAGCGGATGGCGGCTCGGCGTCGGAGGCAAGCTCAAGCGCCTCGCTTGCGCGCTGCGCCGCGTCGGTGTCGGGGAACTTCGCGATAGTCCACTCCCACTGCTTCTTCGCATTCTCGGGTCGGCCGCGGAGCCAGTCACAGGCGCCGAGCTTCAGGCCGGCCTGTGCCCGGAAGCGGCTGGGGTAGCACAGGTGCAGGACCTTCAGCAGGTCCCGCGAGGCATAATCGTAGATGCCGATTGAGAGGAGGTCATCGCCCAGGGCCATCTCGCGCGTCCCGTTCTTGGGCGGGTCGCCGTCGATCACGCGCCGAATGGGTATCGCGACGGCCTCGAGGAGCGGGTCAGCGTCCTTCGAGCGCTGCGCGTCCGGGCCCAGTTCCGCGAGTGCCTTCCGGCCCTGCTGCACGTAGTGTTCGGGCGGCTTGAGCTTGAGCTTCGGGCCCTCGCCGACCAGCTTGAAGACGGGGCTGCCCCACTCGTGAGGGCCCTCCCGGGGATACTCCTCGACCAGCGTTCGCCACTGCTCGGCCGCTTGCGCGGTGTTGCCCTGCTGCGCGAGCAGTGTGCCGATGCGATATCGGCAGTAGGCCTCCATTGAGTTTGGGCCGAAGGTGTGGATCACCTTCATGTAGCGCCGAATGGCCTCGCGTACGATTCCTTCCTCGGCAAGGCGATTGCCCAGATGCACCTGCCACGGCGGCATTCGGTTGGGAGTGAAGGTCTCAAGGAAGGGGTCGTAGTCATGCACTTTGGGGTTGGTGATGTGGATGTAGGCGTAGTCCTCGAACACCGTGCGCCCCTCTTCGCCGAGCATCTCGTCCCGGAACAAACGGGCCAGTTCGGGCTCTCGCGCGCCTGCGACTATGCCCACAGACTGGCCGATGGTCGCCCGACAGACTTTCATCGCGTTGAGGTGCTTGACCGCGATGGGGACGACGTCAAGGGCCTCGCGATCGACCCCGGGGTAGGCGAGCATCGAGCGCGCGACGACCGCGGCATCGGCCTTCCCCTCCATGACCGGCTCGGGAAGCAGTCGCGCGCAGTGGTCATCGACGGCGAAGTTGTTTTCCCAGCGCTCATCGAGGCCGGGGAAGAACTTGCTTGACACCATGCCCATGAGGTGTCCCGGACACTTGCCTTTGGGGCGCATGGCGCGGGGCGAGGCGGCAACGCGAACGCCGGGCTTCCCGAGATCGTTCAGTCCGGTGATGCCGGCGGGATTGCCGGCCGGGGTGATGATGACGTAGGGATCGGCCGCGAAGAAATCCGGGCCTTCGGCCAGTTTGTCGAGCCTCTTCAGTGCGTCCCATCCGGGCCCGGATCTGCCCACCATCAGGTCCGGCTGACCGCCCCCGAATGCCACTTCTTCGAGGAGATACTGCACGGGCGCAGCCGTGTACTTCACGCGGCAGTCGTGGCGCTGCTCGAACTCACGCGAGAAAGCCTCGAGGCTGTGGTAGTTGCCACCACAGGACCAGACCACCAGCGTGGGCGCGCCCGGTTTGGCGTGGAAGACATAGAAGCCGCCAACGACAAGGATTACGGCAAGAATAATGGCTGCGTCGATCCAGGATAATGTCCGCCGGCTCACGGTACAGTGCCCCTTTTCCGAATGTGTCGCAGGAAAGTCCTGACAGGCGTGCGCCATTGTACAGCCAAACGTATTCTGGCCGGGCCTTAGTTCCAGTTTTCGTGCCGGGGAGCGCCGGAGAGGAACTCGGGTTAAGGCGAAATGTCCATGTGCCAGCAACGGTCAGGTCCAGCGGCGGAGAACCCCATAATGTCCCGCCGACAGGAACGGAAGACGGCCCGCGGGCGTTTAGGCTCATAGAAAGAGGCCTTCTCACCGAGCATTTTTCATTTGATACGGGGCGCTGAGATTAAATGCTGTTGCGGTATGCCTGGAAAAGCTTCTGGCGTCGGCGGACACGAAGCTTCATGGTCGTCGCCGGCGTGGCCCTGAGCGTGGCGCTGCTTGTCGCGGTGGTCACCATCACGAACACCGTGGAGGGCGCTATCTCCACTGCCCTGGACGCCGCGGGAGCGGATATTGTTGTGCAAAAGCACGTTGATGCCTGCCCCTTCCGGCTGGTGAAGCTTCCCAGGGATCTGGCGACCATCGACAGCGATGTGGTGGAACGCATCCGCGGGCACGAGGGCGTTGCAGAGGCTTCAGGCGTTCTGGAGCTATGGGCCTTCAGCTACGCGGGCAGCGACGACGATGCCGTGAACCTGCCCTTTACCGGAGAGGCCCGGGCGGACGGCGCAGCAGAAAGCGCTGAGGCCGCTCCCTCCGGGCCCGGCGGTGAGGGGATGCCTATGGTCACGGGGGCGGACGGAGAACTCAAGAGCCTCCAGCCGACGGTGATCGCCGGAATCGACCCCTCGAAACCCACCATCGGGCCGGTGCGCCTCGGCAACCCGATGGACAGGACCGAAGAGCACGAACGGTGCTGCGCGGTTACCGACGGGCGCTACCTCAAGGCTGATGACGACTATCACGCGATGCTCACGGAGGAGTATGCAGAGGCCAAGGGCGTCGAGGTGGGGGACACGATGCCGCTGGGGCCGACCGACGAGTTCGAGATTGTGGGGCTCGTGAACATCTCAGGCACGGCCCGGATCGCCGGCGCTGAGGCGTTCGTGCCTCTCGGGATCGCGCAGGAGATGCTGGGCGAGGGGGATGTGGTTGACACTATCTTCGTCTCGCTCGAGTCACGGGGCGAAAACCGAGCGGTGGCGAATTACGTGCGGGACCTGGTCGGCGAGGGCGCGCGCCTGACCACCGAGAGCAACGTGGAGGCAGGGACGGCCGCTCTGGCCTCGGTGACGCGCAATACGCTGCTGGCCATATCGGGTTTCGTGCTGCTGTTCTCGATGCTCGCGCTGGTGCGGAATGCCACCGATAACGTCGCCCAGCGGATGCACGAGGTCGGTGTGATGAAAGCGATCGGCTGGACCGACAGCGATGTCGGGCGACTCTTCGGCGTGGAAGCTGGATATGCGGCACTGACCGGGGGCCTGGTTGGGAGCATACTCGGCACGCTCGTCGGCTGGGGATGGGCCCAGATTGCGGACTTGCGCCTTCCGGCGAGCCTGAGCTACTACCCGCCATGCTCGACCACGGAGGCGCCCCTGGCTCTGCCGATATCGACCGAACCGTCCGCGGCAATCTTCATCCTGGGCGTCGCAGCGGCGCTGGTGATCGGTGTAGCCGCGGGACTTGCCGCGGCGCGGCGCGCAGCGAAACTCGATCCGACCGAAGCCCTGCGACGGATATAGCGCTTTTGGCGGGGCACACTTGAAAAACGTCACATGAAGCGGAGATCGTGTTCTCATGGCTGATGACTACATCGATATGCGCGACGTGACCCGGCGGTACGAGCGATCGGGCTCGGAGGTGGCCGCGCTCTCTGGCGTGTCCCTGACGATTCCCGAAGGACAGTTCGTCGGGGTCTCCGGCCCCTCGGGGGCGGGGAAGTCTACGCTGCTGAACATCATCGGCGGCCTCGACCGGCCCACTGAGGGGAGTGTATCCGTTGCAGGGACGACCCTGGAGTCGCTGAGCGAAGCGCAACTGGCGCACTACCGGCGCGAGACCATCGGTTTCGTATTCCAGGACCCCAGCCTGGTCCCGGCGCTGACGGTCTTCGAGAATGTGATGCTGCCGCTGGTGCCGCTGCCGGGTAGCGAGGAGGAGAAGGTCCGGCGCGTGGAAGAGGCGCTGGATGAAGTGAATATCGACCACAGGGCGGAGCACCTTCCGGGTGAGTTGTCCGGAGGGGAACAGCAGCGCGCGGCCGTGGCTCGCGCGGTCGTCAACGAGCCTGCGCTGATTCTTGCCGATGAGCCGACCGGAGAGCTTGACGCCGAGAACGCCTCCCGGATCGTCACGCTCCTGCAGCGCCTCAACGAGCAGGGGCGGACCGTCATCATCGCCAGCCACGATCGCGACACCATCGCCCCCACCAATTGGATTATCTACCTCGACGAAGGTTCGCTGGTAGATAAAGAGGAAGACTCGTTGGAGCCGACATCCAACGTAGCGGAAGGGGATTGAGCATGAGACGGAACACGATCCTGATATTGATCGCGCTCGCAGCAATTCTGGTTGCCGGATGCCCCCAGCAGCAGTCGGCGGAAAAGCCTCCCCCGCCCCCTGACCCGGAGGCGCCGACGCTGGAGGAAAGCGAGCCGGTGCAGCTTACGGCGTACATCAACGTTACGTCGGGCTGTCAGGAGCCCACGGTCAATCTGCTGCAGTCGCTCGGCGAGAAGTACAGTGACAGTGTTGATGTCGAGATCGTCGATTTCGGCTCAACCGAGGGCAACAAGCGCTGGCGCGAAGACGGGTTGCAGTGCATGACACTGCTGTTCGACGGAAGCCCGGCTGTACGCATTCCCACGGACGGTGGACAGAAACAGACAGTGGTGTTCTACTTCCCGGCCGGATTCAGCTGGACGCATGACGACCTCAAGCAGACATTCGCCGCGATCGATGAGGGGACCGCCGAGATCCTCAGCGAAGAGGAGGCGCAGAAGGTTCTCGCTCCGAAGCCGATCGAGATGACCGTGGAGGTCCGCGAGGTCGAGGACGGGGCCGAGGTGGTCATGAACGATACGGCCGTCTTCACGATCACGCAGGAGGCCGACGGAAGCACCCCGAAGCAGCGCGCGGAAGCGGCGAAGACCGCCATCGAGGAATGGACGAGCGGGAACGTCCACCCCACACAACTTACGGTCATGAACGCCGGTCAGGGCTGGAGCGTGCTCGCAAACGGCAAGGAGCTTGTGCGCGTGTATGCGGTTGATGCCGAAGCCGCTGGCGTTGAGCCGGTCAGAAAATACGCAGCACAGTGGATGTCGGGGATTAAGGAAGCGATTGTGGCGGCCGGACGCGCGGAGTAGCTTCCCCCTGCCCCACAGACGGCCTCACCTGTGAGAGGGACGGGCACCGGCCGACGCGTTGGCCGCCCGTCCCTCCGGAGTTTCTGACGATGACCGGGCCTCAGTCGGGACTGTCGAAGCGTCAGTCGTCGTACACGTAGAACCCCTCGCCGGATTTGCGCCCGAGCTTGCCGCTCTCGACCATCGATCGGAACTGTGGAGCGACCTCGAACCGCGCGTGCTCGGTTTGCTGATACAGCGAGTCCAGCAGCGAGAGACAGTGATCGAGGCCGATCTGGTCCGCCATAGCAAGCGGGCCCATGTTGTGGTCGAGACCGAGCCTCATCGCGGTATCGATATCCTCCGGCTCCGCGCCCTGCAGCCAGATGTCGATGGCCGCGGACAGCAGCGCTCCGAACCCGCGGTTGACGTAGAAGCCGGGGATGTCGGGCGCCACCGCGGGCTGTTTGCCGAGGTGCGTGACCAACTCGACGGTGTCGCTTACGATCGTCTTTCCCGTCTGATCCGACGGCACGATCTCCACCAGTTCCATCTCAGCGGGCGGGTTGAAAAAGTGCAGGCCGATGAAGCGTTGCGGCCGACCGGTTGCATCGGCGAGATCGCCGACGCGCAGCGTGGAGGTGTTCGTGGAGATGATCGCGTGATGGGGCGCTTTTTCGCCCACGCGGCTGAGCACGTCGCGCTTGGTGGACGTATCCTCGAAAACCGCCTCACAGATCCAGTCGGCCTCCGACACCGCGTCCCAGCTTGTGGAGCACACGATTCGCTCGGTGACACCATCTGCCTGGCTCTGTGTCAACTCGTCCGTCTCGACTGCTCGCCGCAGCGACCGCTGCAGCGCCCGGCAGCTCTGATTCAGGACCGCCTGCCCGGTGTCAATAAGTGTCACCTGGATACCGGCCTCTGCAGCGACACGCGCAATGCCGGTCCCCATCGTTCCAGCGCCAATGATAGCCATGCGCTTGACGTTCACCGCAATTCCTCCTTGCGCGACGACAGAATCGGTAGTTGAGCGCGCGGACGTGCCACCTCACATAAGACGCTGGTGCCGGCCGCAGGCAGGCACCGCACTATCATCATTCCCCATACGGGCACAGAATTCCTGTTCGCCCGGCGATGCAGGCGCGGAAACGCCCGCGGACGAAATGTCGCATCCAGCGCACCGAAGCACAACGTCGGACAGGAGGTCCACGCGATGAAACTTGTAATCCGCGTCGAGAAGATCGACGGGCGGTGCCCCGCCTACCAGGTTGGTGATGTGATTGTCCTCGATAACGGCTATCAACTGAATCTGGATGAGACGACCGCCGGGTGCATGCACTCCTTTGCGTCGATCATGCCCTACCACATCGCTCTGTCCAAGGGTGTGCCTCCCAACCGGATGGGGCTGGCGCATAAGAAGGACGATGACGGACGGGCCTGGGTGCAGTGCCTCGACCCCTGCGAGATGACCGGGGGCGGCACTGTGACCTTCAGTATCGAGAGAGTAGAAGACTGAGGTGCGTGTGATTATGCGCCCCTGGGGACACGTCCACGCCCCTGCAAATCTGCATGAGAGTATTTCTGGTAATGCGCAGAAGGTCTCAATAGAAACGATACGGAAACCAACTTCGTAGAGTTGTGACAGTTTAATCGGCATCTGACTGTTATTGTGGCGCGCAGGTAGTATCGCACCGCGATGGGCGGGGCGGCATCCGGAGGTGGTCACGGTGTCTCTCGAACTGAGCAGTGACCAGCACACGGCCCTCAAACTGCTCGAGGACATGCTGGAGGGCGAGGAACTGACCGGTCCGGTCCGGGCGATCCGCCTGCGGGCTGATGGGATGAGCCCCTCGCGCATAGCAGGCACTCTCGGCTGCTCCACGGCCGACGTCAACGAGTGGCTCGATCGCTTCCAGCGAGGCGGTCCCCTGGCGCTGCTGCCCGAACCGATTCGTCCGATCATCGCGCAGATACTGGAGGCGGCGGGGTTGGATGAGATGGTCCCGGAAGGGGCCGCCGAGCAGGAGCCGCAGCACCCGCCGCCGGTCGCTCGTGAGGGCATTGACGAGCGATGGGGCATCCCAGACGCAGGGCCCGTCCGCGGTGCATCGGCGCGCACACCCGAAGGAATGATGTTTCTGCTGGCCATCGACGCGACCGAAGGCCGGTTGCGCCACCGGGAGAATGGCGTTTTCCTCATCGGTGAGGACGACGGCACCGGCTCCGACATCGCGCTTGAAGACTGGCTCGTCAGGAACGGCTGCACGCCCGAGAGGGCACAGGTGTGGATCGAACGGGCGCGGAGATATGAGGGTGCAGTGAAGACCTGCGGGCCGCCTGAACCGGACGAACAGGCCCGTGGGGATGATCGCTGAAGGCTTTCGCGTCGGTTTAATTGCCGATGGATGGTGAGAGCCGCTTTCTTTGTGGCACTGCCTCCGTGGCACTGCCTGCGTGGAGTTGCCTGCGTGGAGTTGCCTGCGTTCAGAGAGGATGAGCGACGGTGGGCATGTTCTGGTTTCTGACCCGGAGGGGGCGAGAGGATCACCCGATT
>CAZAHB010000222.1:0-9021 GCA_964484945.1 uncultured Armatimonadia bacterium
TCGCACCCGAAGGCCACAGGACGGCGACCGCGCCCGTTGACCTCTCCCCATGCCCTCCCGGAGAGGTGCAGGTGCGCGTTCCCGCCGGAGCCGACGGGGATGATCTGGCGAGTGCCACGCAGACCGTGGACCTGCCTGCGCAGCCGGACTGGGCGAACAGCTCTCGCGGCAAGCACGCACGGCTGATGTCCCCGTGGACGCCCGTCCATGTCGAGGGCAACAGTGTCCGGTGCTGGGATCGCGAGTACGACTTTGGCGAACAGCCGCTTCCGAAGAGTATCACCTCCGGTGGCGAGAGCCTGCTGGCGGCGCCGATGGCGTTGCGCGCGAGAGTCGGCACAACGATGCGCGACTGGGACGATGCGCGGCTTCGCTGGATCGAGACCACCCAGACCCACGCGGTGGCGCTGATACGGGCGGAATCGCCGCTGGCCGAGGCTCGGCTGCGTGCTGAGTGCCGCTTTGATGGGCTGATGACATTCGACCTTAAGATCGATGCGCGTACCCGCCGGCCTCTGAGTGAGGTGCGGATGGTCATCCCGATGACGCGCGAGTTCGCAGACCATCTTCGCGTAGTCGGCAACATGGCCGAAGAGCCAGCCGCCATGAGCACGCCGGCGGGCGGTTGGACCCACCCCTTCGCTCCGCTCGTCGAGTTGACCGGCTCCGGCCGTGGCCTGCAGTGGCTCTGTCCGTCGGACGCGGGATGGGCGCTCGGGGAGCCAGATATGGCCCTCGAGATCACCCGTGGCCGGAGGCGCACCGGGCTGACGGTCACCATGCTTGACCGCGAGCTTGAGCCCGGTGAGCCCTTCGAGACGAGCTTCGCCCTGCAGGCAATACCCGCGCGGCCACTGCCCACCGGGTGGCGCGAGTGGCGGTCGGTGACAATTAGCGATCCTGCGGAATCCGGACAGGGCGGTCGGGAGGCGCTGGCGGACCTGCGGGATGACGGAGTGCGGACCGTCGTCCTCGACAATGAGCGCTTCCGTCCGAGGCCCGACGGCCTCGGCGAAGAGGCGGATGAGACGCTTGCAGCTTTCTCCCGGCGGTGCCATGACGCGGGCCTGCAGGTGATGCTGGTCCTCGAAGATGACCTGAGCGGAGATCCAGTCTGGGAGACATTCGGCGATGAGGTCATGGTGCGACCCCGCGGTGAAACGGCTGAGCACGCGCCGCCCTGCCCCGCAGGCCCGTGGGCCGACTATGCAGTGGAGGCTGTGGCAGACGCGATGGCGCGGTATGATCTGGACGGCATTCACCTGCGCGGGGGCGCGGGGCTGTGGTCATGCGCCTCCGGGGTCCATGGCTGTCCGCAGTGGGGGACGGACGAACCCGCCTGCGCTCCACTTGCCGCGAGGGATCTGGTGAAGCGGCTGCGGGCAGTGATTCGCGAGAGCGACCCTGCCGGGCGGCTGACCGTTGAGCTGTCGCAGGGCCTTTCGGCCGCAGCGGGGGGACTGGCAGATGGGACTTTGCTGCGCGCCCCGGACTCCGACGGCGAAGCCGATGACGTACATGCCTTCCTCGCTCGAGGTGGCGATGCCGCGCTCGGCCCGGCCGTGGAGGTCGCGATCCCCCGAGAGGCGACGGCGCGTGAGGTCAGTGAAGCGATCGGGCTGGCATTGCTGCACGACGCGGCGCTCCGACCGGAGGTCTCGGACAGTACTCTGCCTGGCGTTGAGAAGGCGCGTGCTGCGAGGGAGCGCTTTGACGTGGCGACAGCGCACTGGCGGCCGTGGTGGGCCGATGACCTGCCGGTGACCGCTGAGGCCAACGGTGTCCGCACATCCGTGTGGTGGCGTGAAGGCGAGGCGCTCGTCGTGGTCGCGAACTTCAGCGACAGCAACCCGGTTGTTGAGCTGAATATCGATCGCGAGCGTCTGGACCTCGGCGCGTGGTTGCTTGCCGTGGATGCAATGAGCGGCCGGCGCGTGCCGCAGGTCGGAGAGGTTCTCCGACTGCGCATGGAGCCGGGCCAGACGTCGCTGGTGCATATTCGAACCCGACAGGAAAGGGATGTTGAGATCGATGAGTGACGCGATCCTGCGAGCAGCGCGCGACGAGGACATCGAACGGATCCGGGAGATCGCGAAGCTGGCGTGGGCGCCGATCTACGAGTACTTCCGCGAGCAGATGGGGGAGGACCTGTGGGAGCGCGAACATCCGGGGGATCCGCTGGAGCAGAAAGCAGACACGGTGGAGCGGCATTTCCGCGAGAAGCCGGATGAGGCGTTTGTGGCCGAGCTTGACGGTACTGTCGTAGGCTTTTGCACCTACAATCTGCGTGATAATGGAGTCGGCGTGGTGGGCAACAATGCAGTCGCCCCCGAGGCGCAGGGGCATGGCGTGGGCACCGCGCAGTACGAGGCGTGTCTGCGCCGGATGCGCGAGGCCGGGATGGAGTATGCGACGGTGCATACCGGCCTCGACCCAATGCACGCCCCGGCGCGCGGGGCCTACGAGAAGGTCGGTTTCGAGCAGGTCAGACCCCACGTTGAGTATTACATGGAGCTATGATGCGCTGGCGAACTCAGAGAGGGGCGGAACCGGCGCGTTCGAGGAGCCTGTCGGGGTCGCCGAACTTGGCGACTTCCTCGACGGTCACGCGCCGAACAGTGCCGGCGTCCAGCAGCGGCTGCAGGTCGCGCTCGCCCGCCGTGAGCAGGCCCTCGGCCCGGCGGCGAAGCGAGCCGTGATACAGAGCGAATAGAGGTTGCAGGGCGCCGTCGTGGAATTCGGGGACGACGGCATCGAAGCTGCCGCGGATATGCGACATGTACCGGAGCAGTTCGGCCGACGGATGAGCGAGATCGGCGGCCGCGATGGCCACGTGATCGTCGTTGGCCTCGCGCAGGGCGAAGGTGACCGCCGTGAGTTCGCTCGCGTGTCGAGGCAGCGGTCGAGGATTGTCGGATTGCTCACTCCCACCGAACACGAGCACGGTTTCACATTCCGAGCGGAGTGCCGCAACGGTCCGTTCAATACTCTCAGGTCCCGCGGCTCCCTTTTCCTGCACGATCATAACCGCACCGAGCATCTGCGACGCTCCTCTGCTGAACGTGATAGTGTCGAGTAACAGTTCGCAACCGGCAGATGTGAAACCTGCACGAGCTTTGCCGGATGACCGTGGATTGTCAATGCAGTGATGTTATTGAATGATGGAGGGGAATTTCTGATGCGAATTCGCTGGTGGCTGGCAGGCGTAGCGCTCTTGACCGCGACGGCGGTGGCAGGCGCGGCAGTAACTGTTGATCTGAGGTATGATTTTGAAGCGGGTGCTCAAACGTCCAGCCATGTGACTGCGTCGATCGACGCAGTGGAGATGGGCGCGGACGTCCCGCTGGCGGTGACCGGAAATGCCACGGTCGATCTGACCCTTGAGGTAACCGGGGTCGAAGCGGAGACAGCCACATTGCGCGCGACATTTGGCGAGGTGAACGCGTGTCTGCTCGAGGAGCAGCAGGAGCCCAGCACGCCCGATCCGGTGGAGTTGCGCGTGACCCCGCGTGGCGTGCTCAGTAACGTGGATGCGGGGGATACCGAGCAGATCAATCTCTTCGCAAGCGGCGGAGTGCCACTGCAGTTGGTGGTGCTGCTTGCGGGTGTGGTAGAGATGCCCGAAGGCCCGGTGGCGGTGGGCGAGAGCTGGAGCAGCGAGCGCTGCCAGCAGATTCCCGACATCGGGGAGATGACACTGCACACCGAGTCACGGCTCGTGGAGATCACTGGCGATGAGATGACCGTCACCACGGACCTGCAGGCCTCGCTGCCGGATTTCACCACGGACAACCCCATGCAGAAGGGCGAGGTCACGTTCCAGAACGGTGTCCTGACGATCGAGGGGATGGAGAGGACGCTGGACGTGAAGACGGGCCTGATAAAGTCCGTCGAGGCCGAGATGCTGTTCGACGGCTTCGCGGCCCTGGGCCCGATTGATCCGCTGCCGCTCTCGGTGACGAGTTCCTTCGCGATCGAGCCGGCGGAGGCCGCGATGCAGGCGGCGGGTACCGACGGGGGAGAGGATGGCTGAGGTGAAGCGAGGGATGCGCGCCCCGGCTGCGATCCTGGCAGTCGCGAGCGTCCTGGTGTGCTGCGCAATATGCGGCGCGGACGACCCGCGGGAGGCCGCGGTGGTAACGCTGCGGTCGGGCGGCCTGTCGGTAGAGCTTCAGCGCGCCCACTCGTGGAATATCGAGAAGATCACATTCCGCGGCGTGCCCGTTGTCACCCGGACCGGCGCGTCCGGGGCGATTGCGTGTATCCCCGTCGCCGGCGGCTGGGTCGGATCGGCGCATACTCAGGGCGGGGTGGAGCAGATCGA
The DNA here is from genome assembly GCA_964484945.1 of uncultured Armatimonadia bacterium. Classification (GTDB taxonomy): domain Bacteria; phylum Armatimonadota; class Zipacnadia; order Zipacnadales; family UBA5352; genus UBA5352. The sequence goes on from CAZAHB010000222.1 coordinate 4,325, forward strand.
AGAGGCCACCCTGATCGTGGACGGCGAGTTCCGCGAGTTAGAGGACGGTGCCGTTTACACCGGTGAGCGGCTGATCCTCAAGAAGCGCTCGATGCTCGATAAGCTCAAGCTCAACGCCACGTTGACGCTCGCCGACGGAGTTCTCAATCAGCGCCACGAACTGACCGCGACCGAGGATGTCGTGGTCACCCGGCTCTACCCGTTCATGTTCTGCATCAGCGCGCGAACGACATCGTGGATCGCCGAGACCCGTGACGGGGAGTTCGAAGAGGGGCAGTTCGGCACAGGCGGCGATCTCGTGTGGCATGACGACTGGGTATGGACGGGCGCGCACATCCCGCAACGAGACACCGGTGTGGTGATCCGCCACCTGGCGCGGCCGGCTGACGCGCGGTCATTCACCGGCTACTGGGACCAGGAGCGCTATCATAAGCTCTATGTCAGATGGGACCAGCCCGAGCCATGGCCCGAGCAGGTGACACTGTCGGGCGAGATGGCGTTGACGTGTTTGCAGGTTTCGGACGATGAGTGGCGGCAGGCGGCCCGCGAGGCCGCGGAGGAGTTGGTTGCGGAATGAGGATCGTCGCGCTCGCTGATCTGCACTACAACGACGCCCGCCGGGCGCGCCTCGCGGCCCTCGCCGGTGCCGTTTGCCAATCGGAGGCCGATGTGCTCGTGCTGGCCGGCGACTGCTCGGCCGAAGGCCCCGAGCGCCTCGGCGAGGTGCTCGGGCTGTTCGATGGATTCGACGGGCGTCGGCTGATGGTCCCCGGCAACCATGACCTCTGGCAGGCCGAACCGCCGTTCGCAACGCGACGCATCTACGAGCAGACGCTCCCGGAAATCGCCCGGGAACACGACTTCGAGTGCCTCGATCAGGCCCCTGCAATCGTCGATGACACGGCCTTCGTGGGGACGATGGGCTGGTACGATTACTCGATGCGCCAGCACGAAGCGCCGGTCGAGGACCTGACGGTCACGCCGATCAATGTCGCGCCCGGCGATGACGGGCAGCCGAGCTTCAGCGCGGTCGAGGGGGTGGGGGAGATCGCCTGGGAGGACCTCGGGCCCGAGGATTACGCCACCGGCGGGCTGGTCTGGCAGGAGGGCGATGAGAAGCCACAGGTTGCGGTCTGGACTGACGCGACGCGTCTGGACTGGGAAGAAGGGGCCGAGACGCTCGCTGCCGAGACCGCAGAGAGATTGCGCGCGCAGATCGAAGAGCTACCGGAGCATTGCGAGCGCGTGGTGGGTGTCACGCACTTCGTTCCGTTCGCCGAGCTTGCGGACCACCATCTCGAGACGCCCCGCAGCGCATGGTCCCGCGCGTTCTTCGGAAGCCCGCTGCTCGGGGAGGCGCTGATGGTGGCGGAGGATCTGGCGCTGGTGATCTACGGCCACCGCCACCGGCAGGAAGTCCGCGAAGTACACGGCGTGGTCACCGCCGACGCTGCGGTCATCGGCGACGATGGCCCGCTGCTTCTGACACTCCCGGAGTAGCGGCGGTCGCTTCGCTCCAGCGTTGCCGGCGCGTTCCGGGCTGATCAGTTGCGCTCGAGGACCATGGCGACGTCCCCGACATCCGGCCACAGATCATCGGATCGGGCGTGCTCCAGCGGCCCCGAGGCGACCTTCTCATCCACTTCGCGGACGGTCATGACACCGATCTCATCCCAGATGGTCTTCAGCAACTCCCCGGTGATCGGGTCATGGACGTCCTGGCGCTTGCGCTTGATGACCAGTCGGTCGCCCTCATGAACGCCATCGCGCGCGCCGCGATTGATCATCGGCCACCAGCGGCCGTCCCGGCGTTCCGCGTACACCACCAGCGCATCCGCCTCCGACAGCCAGTCACAGCCGGCGGCGAGGCGCTCGTCCATGCTCACGGCGATCTTTCGGGCGAGCGATCGCGCTGCCTCGCGCGCGGCCTTTCCGAGCATCGACTCGGCAAAGCGCCTGCTGCCGAAGTCCAGGCCGGCCAGGTCGCCGCGGCAGATCGTCGCGCCATAGCTGGTCTCGTCGCCATGACCGCGCGCTCGCGCTATGATCTCAGCGGTGGTGCTGTCCACGAGGCGCGCGTCGAAGGCAACAGTCGCCTCGTGGCGCTCGGCGTCGAAGCCCATGCGGCGCGGAAGGCCGATATAGTCGCTGCGCACGTCAAATCGCGTGACTGCGCCCATCACGAGCAAGTCCGCCCCGAGGATCTTGCCGACGCGCGCGGCGGTTGCGGGGTCGATGCGGCCGTCGCGGCCCAGGTCCTGCTCGTCGAGCACCTCGAAGAGGCGGTCGCGCTCAACCACGCGGAATGTCCGCCAGCGCTCGGCCTCGCCGGCAAGCTCGTTGACGATCAGGTCGGCCACCCCGGCACCGGGGCCCCACCGTCGGGCGTTGTAGGACCAGTGGCAATCGCCGCCGATGACCGCATCATCAAACGGCATGACCGCGACGGTGGGCAGATCAAGCAGCGGTCGATTTCCCCCGGCGGCCATCGCGACTGTGGCGGCCAGCAGGAGGATGGCGGCAGTTACATTCCATCGCGTTCCCATGACAGGCGCCTCCCGGTCTGGAGAGCTGACTACTACATTCTGTCGTAGTAAGCATTCGACAGGCCCCGGTGTTCCCCTCCTTCGATCTGTGATTCGCCTGGTAGCGGGTTGGGGTTACAAGCTACAGGCGGCGCTTTTTCACCGCTCAAGGAGCAGATAGGTGTAGTTGCGACCGTCAACACGTGCCGTCACCACGCCGTCCTCTATCGACAGGGCCTCATTCGTCCGCAGGTCGGTGGCTGTCGCGTTCGCCCCAATCCCAAGCGCATCCGGGTCGAGCCGCACGCGGACATCCGCGGGATCGGGCAGGCGGTTGGTAACGGGAGTGACGGCCGCTTCCTCGCGCAGGTAGGCCGACGCCAGCGCCCGCTCGGTCAGCGCTTCGACCGGGCAGTCCTCGCGCCAGTAGCCGACGAATTGTGCGTCCGCGATGTCCGCGCGCTCGCGCACCGCCCACCACTTCTCGACCGCGCCCGGTTCCAGGTAGGCTGCCGAGCAGTTCACGTCGGAGGTCGCGCACATCGCAAACAGGCCCTCCGCAAGCTCCGGGCGCTGCCGATCCTCCGGCTTTTTTGTGCCGCGCACGAACTCCGGCAGGAATACGTGCACCACACCCGACGGGTAGCCGGAAAGCTGCGCGCGCCAGGCAGTCGGGTCAAGCGCGTCCACGTAGAACCAGTCATTATTGTAGAGGTTGTGCGTGTACTGCTCCCCCGGATACCAGAAGTCGGCGAAGCCGTGGATCGGCACCGTGAGCTTGGAGTGCGAGTGGGACATCCAGTATCCCCGCTGCCCGCCCTCGCCACGGGTGTGGCGGACGATCGTCGCCAGGCGCTTTGCGAGAGCGCGGTGCTCCAGCACCGGGTAGGTGACACCCGACTTGCCGAACTGGTCGGTGAAGCCGTGGCCGTGGCTTGCGTTCTCACACGGCCACATGCTGTCGCAGTCGGTGTAGATGCCCTCGGGCCCGACGATATCGAGCAGGTTCCTCGCCGTCCAGACCTGGTAATCCGCCAGCGTCCTCTCCCCGTTGCACACCGGCATAAGGTAGTAGTCCGGGGTGGCCTCCCGCCACCGGGGCGCGTTCTTGTCTCCATCGTAGGGGCCGTATTGCGATGGGTAGGAGCAGTGCCACAGGCTGCTGAAGCGGCCGAAAGTCGGGTTGGTGGTCGGCGTACAACTCGCTGTGCCGTATTACCTCCTGCGGATGCGGAGTTCGTCTCGCTCGGCCTCGTGCTCGTGGAGCCGCTCGACATTCCCCGGCTTCCAGATGCCGTTCCACTGCGCGAATGCGCTCATGTAGACGTGCGCGTCCTGACCGGGGATCGGCTGATAGGTCCCGAAGTCCCAGGTGCGCCAGTCATCCACCTGGGGCTTGATCGGGGTGGCCTGGAAGCCGAACTGGTAGGTGAGCGGCTCGGTGGCGGTCACCGCCTGCGAGATGATGCGCAGTTCGATGGCCGCGTCCTCTCCGCCGATCACCCGCACCGCGGGCTCATCGTCGGCGTAGACCCAGTTGGCCTCCTCCTCGGTGATGTAGCAGAAGCCCTCGGTCTCGTCGTGGACCCAGATATAGGGCTGGAAGTGGCTCTCCCACAGCCTTCCGTCCCAGTCGGTGCGGTTCGGCGACTTGCGTTCCCCGCGGATGTATTTCACGATCTCCGGGCGCAGCGGGATCCGCATCGTAAGTTCCTCTACCTCAAGCCCGTCCTCCGGGACATCGATCGTGAAGCTGCTCCACGCCAGCCCGTCGTACTCCATCCAGCTTTCCCAGCGCACCGGAATCTCGAGGTCGCCGAAGGTCGCTTCGCCCGCGAACTCCGCGCGGTGGTCGGCCTGCGCCCGGGGCTGCCGCGAGATCTCGCGCAGTTTGCCCTCACCGCTCTCGGTGCGCAGCGTCAGGCTGATCGGGCCGCGGAGGATCGGCTCATCGCCGCCCGCTATCGCACTCGGCAGCGGCCCGGCGAATGAATACTCCCGGTTCCAGCAGCGCACCGTATCGCCGCCCGTGTATGCCAGCGCCGTCCACGGCTCCAGCACCTCATCGCTGATGCCGACCTGCGCGCCCAGCCACGGTGTCGCGGGCTTCTCAAGCTCAGTCGTCGCGGTCACCGGCTCCGCGAAGGCCGGCGCGGGCTGGGCCCACGCGGA
>CAZAHB010000223.1:0-9005 GCA_964484945.1 uncultured Armatimonadia bacterium
CCGGCCTATGACTTCGTTTCCCCCGCCCACCCTGCCGACCGAGGCGGCCGACTGCTGGAGGACACCGGTGAGTACGAGCGGATCGAGTGGACCGTGCACACGCCGGCGGGCGAGTTCGTGGCGGTCATCCGGAGGCCGCGCTTCGACACCGGAATCGAGGATTATCACTGGGAAAAGCGCTATATCGAGGAGCCCGAAGACCTTCGGCGCATCGTTGACACGCCGCTTGAGCCCCGCGCGCCGCTGAAGGACCGCTTCGAAAAGTGCGTGGCGGATATCGGTGACGGCGCCATGCCGATCATCGGTCTCCATCACCCGCTGGGCACGCTCGTGCGTTCGTCGAACATGGCGAACGTCTACTCGTGGTTCCATGATGAGCCGGACCTGATGCATCGCTACCTGCGTGAAAGCAATGACTACGTGATCGGCGCGGTCCACGCGATGTTCGATGAAGGGGTCGGCCCGAACTTCATCAGCTACGCGCACGAGATGCTCATCCCGCCGTGGATGGGCCCGGAGCTTTTCGAGGAGTTTGTCTTCCCCTACGACAGCGAGGTCTACGGCGCGATCCACCAGCGCGGTGGCCGCTTCCGCGCGCACTGTCACGGAAGCTGCATGACGATGCTGGAGCGATTCGCGGACATGGGCATCGACTCGGTGGAGCCGCTGGAGCCGCCGCCGTATGCGGATGTGGACCTCGCCGAAGCCAAGCGCCTCGTCGGCGACCGCATGATGCTGTCGGGGAATGTGCCCTCTCAGGCTTTCGTCTTCTGGGAGCCCGAACAGGTGGAGGAGGCCGTGCGCGAAGCCATCGAAGCGGCCGCTGCCGGGGGTGGATATACCCTCCGCCTGACCGGCGGCGGGGGCGGCCGGGGCTCAGAGCGGACCGACGAGCAGGGCGACCGCAACATTCGATGCGCGGAGGCCTACTTCGACGCCGCGTTGAAGTATGGATGGTACTGAGAGCTGTCGAGAACACGTGAACGGAGGGTCGGACAATGCGCAAAGCCGCGATGGTCGTCGCAATCTCACTTATGACCACCGCACTGCTGTGCGGGATTGCCTCAGCTCAGGTCAACCAGGACATGATCGAAAAGGTCGCCGCCGGTGAGGTCACCGAGGCGAAGGCCTCGTGGTGGGGCTTTGACGAGGAGGATTCGACGGAGGCGCTCCAGGCCGCGATCAACTCCGGGGTCGAGAAGCTCATCGTCGAGGACATGGGCAAGCCGTGGATCGTCACCCCCATCCAGCTTGCGAGCAACCAGGAGATCGTCTTCGAGGAGGGCTGCGAGGTCCTCGCGAAGCGCGGGGAGTTCAAATCCCGCAACGCCACTCTCATGACCGCTCGGGGCGTCGAGAACGTGACGCTCCGCGGCTACGGTGCCACCTTCCGCATGTGGCAGGAGGACTACGACAACCCGGACCTGTACGAGAAGGCCGAGTGGCGGCACTGCCTTTCCATCCGCGGCTCGAGGAATATCGAAGTCTTCGGCCTGACTCTTCGCGACAGCGGCGGTGACGGCATCTACATCGGCAGGGCGGGCCCCGACCACACCAATTTCGACGTGCACATCAAGGATGTCGTCTGTGACAACAACTACCGCCAGGGCATCTCGGTCATCACCGCCGAAAACCTGCTGATCGAGGACACGGTCATGCGCAACACCTCCGGCACACCCCCGCAGGCGGGCATCGACTTCGAGCCGAACCGCCCCGATGAGCGGCTTGTGAACGTGGTGATGCGCAATTGCCTGACCGAAAACAATAACTCCACCGGCTACACGTTCTACCTCCGGCCGCTCAACGAGGAGTCGATCCCGGTCTCGGTGCGCATCGAGAACTGCCGCGCGGTCGGGGATCTCGGCCACGGCGCGCGGGTGATTACGGATGCCGCACTGGAGAGTTCGGTGACCGGCACCATCGAGTTCGTGGACTGCACCTTTGAGGACAGCCAGCGTCCGGGCATCTTCGTCACCAAGCCCGCCGACCGCGGTCTGGTGCGCTTCGAGGATTGTGAGGTCGTCAACACCGCAGGCGACGCGGAGACGGTCTCCCCCATCATCTTCGCCAGCCGCACCGGCTCGGACGCGCCCGTCGGCGGTGTGGAGTTCGAGGACGTCGTGCTGCGCGATGCACCGGATCGCACACCCATGGGCTACTCCAACGTCGGTGGCGTCGGGCTTGAGGATATCACCGGCAACCTGATCATCGTCGATCAGGACGGCGAGCGCACGAACGTCGAACTGACCGAGGAAATCCTGGGCGAGTGGATGCCGGTGACGCAGATCGTGGATATCCCGAGGCTGAGCCTCGATGACATGACGCTCGAACCCCTGGTCACCGACTCGCCCGCGGCCGTGACCGAGGTGCGATGGCCGTTTGTGCGCAGGAGCGGGACGTACCTGCTCTACGCCGATGAGGGCGATGAGGTCAGCTTCGTGGTCAATCACTCGCAGGTCGGCAGGTACGGTGGCGACCCGATGCCGGTCAAGCTCATCGGCCCATCCGGAGAGGTGGCGCACGAGGCGTCCGCTCCCTTCCAGGAGCAGACCGAGATCAGCTTCGTGGCGCCCGAGACCGGGGTGTACTCGATGGCGCTGGACGCCGGCCAGAACCGGTTCCAGGTCAGGGAGCCGAGCCATCCGGTCAACATCGCCGGTGACGAGGAGCCGATCAACTTCATCAACATGCAGAAGGACCTGACCTTCTACGTGCCCCAGGGGACCGAGGAGTTCGGCGTTCGCATCTTCGGCCAGGGCACCGGAGAGGCGGTTGCGGCCACGCTGATCGACCCGCAGGGCGAGGTAGTCGGCGAGGTGGACAACCAGTTCGAGATGCACCAGTTCCACGTGCAGCCCGATGAGATCGGGCAGGGCGCGGTCTGGACGCTGCAGATCCGCAAGCCCTCCGATATCACCTGGGAGGACCACTTCGTGGACCTGCGCGGCATCCCGCCGGTGCTGGCGCCGAAGGGCGCGACGCTGCTGGTCCCGGCACAGTGAAGCGTGCGACGTATGTCCCCATGGGCCGAGCGGCGAGCCCCGTCGCTCGGCCTTATTGTTGCCCGACTACCCGCCCGCTCGACCTTTGAGTATCTGCTTGACCTCGCGGAGCAACTCATCGGGGGTGAAGGGCTTGTAAAGCAGGCGCGCGCTCCCATCGCCCAGGCCGTGGTCGTCGAGCACATCGCCGGTGTAGCCGGAGATGAAGAGCACGGGAAGGCCCTGCCGCACCTCGCGCAGATGGCGGGCAAGTTGCGCGCCGCTCATCCCGGGCATGACCACATCGGTCACCAGAAGGTCCACGGCGCCATCATTGTCATCGAAGAGCCGTCGCGCCTCCGGGCCCGAGCAGCCTGCAAGAACATCATATCCCTGCGACTGCAGCACGCTTACGACGAGGCGCCGGACTGCCGCGTCATCTTCGGCCACCAGGATCGTCTCGCCCGTCGCCGGAAGTGGTGAGGTCGCCGAGCGGCTTTCGGGGGCAGATGCACCGTCCTCGGTCACCGGCAGGTACACATCGAAGCGCGTGCCCTCACCCGGCGTGCTCTCCACCTCGATGCCTCCACCACCCTGCTGGAGAATCCCGTAGACCGTGGACAGCCCCAGGCCGGTGTTGTCCGCATCGTCTTTGGTCGAGAAGAATGGTTCGAATATATGTTGCGCGGTGTCGTTCTCCATCCCTACACCCGTGTCACAGACGCACAGCCTCACGTAGTCGCCCGGCTGCATTCCCGGCGGCCGCGGATCGTCCTCACCAACATGCACGTCACGGGTCGCAATCGTGAGCGTGCCGCCCTCAGGCATCGCGTCACGCGCGTTCATGACGAGATTCATTACGATCTGATCGATCTGCGCCGGATCGAAGAAGACCGATGCCCGGGCATCCAGCGACAGCTTCAGACCGATGCTTTCGGGAATTGTGCGGGTGAGCAATCGCTCAAGCTCCCGCACTGTTTCGTTAAGTTCCACTGCTTCAGGTGACAGCGTCTGCTTGCGGCTGAAGGACAGAAGCTGGTCAGTAAGCTTGGCGGTTCGCCGCGCGGCCTCCAGAGAGTGTGCCACCTGCTCATGCAACTGGCTGCCGCCGTCGAGTCTCGGCAGGGCCATCCCGAGGTTGCCCACGATCACGGTGAGCATATTGTTGAAGTCGTGCGCGATGCCGCCGGCCAGCTTGCCGACCGCCTCCATCCGCTGAGACTGCTCGAGGCGCTCTTGCATCTCCCGGTCATCAGTGACGTCACGGGCCACCGAGACCGCCCCTCCGAGCCACCCTTCGGCGGGATTCAGCGGTGATGTCGTCACCTCCGCGAGAAACTCCCCCCCGTCTGACCGCACCAGCGTCAGTTCCTCGTGATGACTATCACCATCGACCAGCGTGGACTTTACCCTTCTGCCGTAATGCTCCCACCCGTCAGCCGATGGATGAAACTCCCGAAGCGTGTCTCCTTCGAGGTCAGCGACTGTGACGCCGAACATCTCCGCCGCTGCCTGATTGGATGAGACCACGCGACGATGCGAATCGAATACCATCACCGCCTGGTCCATGCTGCTGAGGGTCGCTTCCAGAAGCTGATTGGCCTCCTTAAGGTCCTGCCGCGCCTGCTCGACCTCAGAAATATCCAGTGCCGAGACAACCACCCGTTCCAGTGTGTCCTCGTGATGCGGCATGACCTGCACGCGCATCAACACCTCAAGGTCATCGCCATCGAGAGTCCGCAACGGGACAGTCAGGTCGAAGATCGTCCAGCCTGTCATCAGCAACGCCAGACCCTCTCCGATGACCTCCGCGCCGTCCTCGGGTACAACCTCGGTGTAGCGCTCCAAAAGCTCCTCGCGGGCACGCGCGTTGTGCATCGCGAGCACGGCCTCGTTGAGATCGATCATATCGATACCGCGAAGGCACTCGGTCAGCAGGTCCGGGCGCCGCTCGAACGTCTCGGAGTACTGCTGCACGGTCGTGGCGCTGACCGTGTCCAGCAGCGACATCACGCCCGAAAAGTCCATCTCCCATACCGCCACCGGCGAGTGCTCGAAGAGACTGCGGTAGCGCGATCGGCTCTCGCGGAGGCGCTCTTCGGCCTCTTTGCGTTCGGTGATGTCCTGGTGGATCCCCACGAGGCCGTAGATTTCGCCGTCCGCGTCCCGCAGTGGGGCAACCGAAACCTGGACCAGAAAATGTGAACCGTCACTTCGCATTACCTCGCTCTCGCGCGTGAGCGGTTCGCCGTCAGTCGCTACTGCGTCAATTGTGCGGTTGAAACGCTCGCGGTCATCCGACCGTATTGCAGGATGCACCTGCCCGATCGTCTCCTCTTCCGTCCAGCCGAACAGCTCCTCGGCGGCCGGATTCCACGAGGTGACGATACCGTCAGGGTCCAGAGTAATGATAGCAAACGGCGATGAATCGAGGATCGCCTCGAGGCGACGGCGCTGTTCGACCTCCCGCCGTTCAGCCTCCCTGCGGGCGGAGATGTCCTCCATAATCCCCACCACGCCAACCTGCTCGCCGTCCTCGTACAGTGGCGCAACGGAGATGGCAATCTCCGTGGTCGATCCGTCCTTGGACAGGACAGCGACCTCCTCGCTCTCACCTGTGCCACGGTGGTCCCATTCACGGATCGAGTTCAGATAGAACTCGCGCATCTCCTCGGAGACGGTGGGGTTGAACTCACCGATGACTTCGTCGGCGCTCCAGCCGAAGATGCGCTCGGCCGAAGGGCTCCAGGAGGTGACGATCCCCTCCATGTTCACGGTGATGATCCCCGGCGGGGAGGCGTCGATGATCGCCTGAAGGTGCTCGCGGCTCTCCTGCAGTTGCCGCTGTTCGGTGCGCTGCTCGGTTATATCCGTGATGCACGCAACAGCGGCTGCAACGTCGCCATCGTCGCCGAAGATCGCCTCGGTGCTCGCGCGGATCCACCGCCGGTCACCATCGCATACACGGTTTATCCCAAAGACGTAATCCCTCACAGGCTCACCGGTGCGCAGCGTGATTGCCAGCGGGCGCCCATCCCATGGCAGGTCCTCACCATCCTCGGTCCACGCCTGCCAGTCCGCCCCGCGCGTGTTATGACCGATGAGTTCATCCAGATCCGCTCCGATGATCTCTGCGGCCGCCTGGTTGGCCTCGATCATGACCCCCTCGGTGTCGTACACGACCACGTCCTGGGGGATGACTTCGAAGAGCGCGCGGTATCGATCCTCTGTGGTCCCGTCTATCATCGCTGCTACCTCATACCAGCCTGCTAATCTGCTCAGATCCCCGCCTGCAATAGCCCTCCTGCGCATTTGGGAGATCGATTGCTTCCCCGTGTTTCAGTCTGGTTGCATCATGGGGATTGTGTCAAGTATTATGGGCGCAATAGTTACAAGACTTACGCAAAACTAACGCCGCACGTTCCACTCCTCGATGCCGATCCTCACTGCCTTTGGACCGGAGGGGGCGCATCACCGGGCGGCGAATATATTAAATTGTCGTGTACCGGACGTGGCGTCCGGGTCGAACTGTTCAGTCATCAGATTGGAGCGATCGCATGGCATCGCCGGTCGCAGACGTCGAATCAATCCGGGATCAACTGCGCGCGCTCGTCACCGAACGCAGCGTGGTGCTGATGGGGGTAGGCAATGTCCTGCGCGGGGACGATGCCTTTGGCATCACCCTCGCCGAGCGCATCGAGCACAGTATCGCGCCAAAGGTCTTCGTCACGCACGATCTGCCCGAGGACTACGCCGTGAAGGCCGCCGATCTGGGGCCGGATGTGGTCATCGTGCTGGACGCGATGGATTTCGGCGCTGAGCCGGGGGAGGTGCACCTGGTGGCGGCGAAGGATGTCCCGCCCACCCCGGGCGTGACCCACCGCCCGTCACTGGAGATGATGGCGAGGTTCCTCGAACTGGACGCGGGCGCGGACACATGGGTGCTGGGCGTGCAGCCGGATCTGGAGGCAGTGGATATCGGAGACGAGATCAGCGAGCCGGTGGCGCGGGCCATCGACGACCTGGAGGCACTGCTGCTGGAGCTTCTGCCGGAGGCGGGGTAAGGCAGCTACCAGCTACCAGCTAACGCCAACGCTGGCGACTGGCGACTACTACATCTGCCCCGCCTCGTCGGTGACCTCCGGCTCCTCCTCGGTGAGGATCGGCACCTCAAACTCCTGTGTGGGGAACAGTTCGCTGAACAGCCGCCCCGCGATCAGCGTGAGGCCGCAACTGACGGTCGAATAGTAGAGGAACGAGATCTCGCCCAGACTCGCCGCCACGCGCGACAGAAAGCTGGCCTCGGGCAACGCCGCGGCGATCACACTGCCGAACCCGACGAACAGCGCCCCGCTGAAGCCGACCCCCGCCCCCAGCAGCACGCCCTGCCAGTTCGCCCGCTTCGTGAGCATCCCCAGCAGGAATATCCCCAGCAGGGCCCCGGAGAAGAGCCCCGCGACCTTGTTCGACATCTGCACCAGCGTCTCGCCATGCTCGCCCCAGGCGGCCACACCCAGCGCTGCTCCCGTCGCGACCACGCCCCAGATCAGCGTCCATTTCTTCGCCAGCGCCAGTTGCCGGGCGTCGGTGAGCCGCCGCTTCAGCCCGCCCTGGTAGAAGTCCACAAGCGTGGTGGTGGCGATGGAGTTGATCCCCGAGTCGATCGAGGACATCGTCGCCGCGAACAGCGCCGCCACGATCACCCCGCGCACGCCCACCGGAAGCTGTTGTGCCACGAACAGAGGCAGGATCTTGTCCGGGTGCTGGGTCCCGAAGCCCGCGAGAAGCTCCGGCTGCTGCTGGTAGAAGCCCCAGATGGCAATGCCGACCATGTAGAAGGTGAAAGCTACAGGGACCACGAGGATCGCGTGAAAGACCAGGGAGCGAACGGCCTCGCGCTTGCTCTTCGCGCTGAGGTAGCGCTGGATGGCGACCTGATCGGTGGAGTACTGGGCCAGGAAGGTGAAGCCCCCGCCGAACAGCACCGCCCAGGTCGTAACGCGCTCGAAGGGGCTCAGGTCCCAGTCGAAGAACGTGAACTTCCCCTGCGCCAGCGCGGTGTCGTAGATCCATCCGGCTCCGCCGGTGGTCTGCGTGGCCGCGGTGTAGATGATCAAAAGTGCCCCGCCGTAGAGCACGAAGAACTGCATCACGTCCGTCCAGATCACCGCAGTCAGCCCGCCCATGAAGGTGTAGAGTGTCGAGGCCACGCCCACCGCGACGATGCACATCCAGAGGGGGATCTGAAAGAGAGTGGAGATCGCCAGCGACGGTGCGAAGACCACCAGAGCCATCCAGCCCAGGCGCCAGAAGATAAAGAACACGCTCGCGACGAGCCGCACCGATAGGTGAAAGCGCTCCTCGAGATACTGGTAGGCGGTGTAGACGTTGAGGCGGTAGAAGAAGGGCAGGAAGACGTAGATCACAACGGGTGTGGCGGCGACGATGCAGATGAGCGTTACGGAGTACTTCATGTCGTGCAGGTAGGACTCGGTCGGCGCGCCCATGTAGGTGACCGCCGAGAGCAGCGAAGCGATGATGGAGATGGCCACCACCCAGTAGCTCATCGAGCGGCCGGCCAGCAGATAGGTCTCCACGTCCTCCTGCTTGCGCGACAGAAACCAACCCTTGCCGACCACGACCGCGAGGTACACGATTATGACGATCACGTCGATGGTGGCGAGAGAGACTCGATCGACCATGGGATCACCCCGGCTGTGAGGCCGCGCGCCTCAGACGGCTGTGAGTTTGCTGCGCCACCGATTCGCCGCCCGCGCCGCGAGACCTCCGTCAGAGGCGCGATTGTCTCTGTGCAACGCCACGACGTGGTGTTCATGGAGGAAAACGTTCCCCGCATGGCGTACGTGTATCCACCTGCCGATGACATCCATTCTGCGCGGAGGGACCTGCGATGGCCGAGCGACCGAACGTCGTCTATGTCATGACCGACACGCTCCGCATCGCCTATCTGGGCTGTTACGGAAACGAGACCATCCGCACGCCCAATATCCACCGCTTCGCGAA
>CAZAHB010000224.1:0-7842 GCA_964484945.1 uncultured Armatimonadia bacterium
TCACCACCAGCCAGGTGCTGGTGCAGTCGGCCACGGCCTTCCTCTCACAGGCCAACTCACTGCCCGAGCAGGTTCTGCAGCTCATCCGCGGGTAGGCTCCGTGGAACATCCGGATGACACGATCGCGGGGCGCCCTCATTCGGGCGCCCCGCTTACGCTTCCGGCCGTCTCTCGCGCAAAAACCGCGCGAACGCAACCAGGCTGTTTTCCGGCGTTGCTACTTGAAGATGTGCTCGTACTGGAGCACTATCGAGTCGTTGTCCACTTCGTCAGCCGCCTCATCGCGCATTACATACTGGAGTCGAACCTGCTGCTGGCAGCCCTTAATGTGATACGTGCCTCCGAAGGTCCACCACTCGGCATCAAGCTGATCCGTCACCGCATCATTCGGATCAAAGTTCTCGTAGCCTGCGGTCAGATCGAGCGCATCCGGGCTGCCGAAAGCGTCAACCGCATGCGTGACCTCCACGTGCCACCCCTCGGCGTCAACGGACGTCCCTTCGCCGGAGATCTCCTTCGTATTGTAGCTGCCCCACACGGCAGTGGCGTCCCGGCGGTAGAGGAAGTCGAAGTTCCACATCTGTTCGTCGAGTTTCTCTGCCGAATACAGCGGATTCAGACCGTAGGGATCGCCGTTCTTGCCCATAAACGAACTGAACTTGCTCACCGACGCGGAAGGCTTGCGGGCCCAGCTTGCTCCGAGGTTCAGATACTCCGAGGCGAGCCACTCCACTCGCGCCGCCGGCATGATATCCTCGTCGAAGTCCAGTTCGTTCTTCCCGTTACCGGTAAACAGACCGGCATACCAGCCCACCGTCTCGGTGCATTCGGCATCATGCGCCAGCACGCCGATATCACGGCCGGGCATCATCAGGATCGTCGAGCGGGCGCGGTGGGTCAACGGGAGCTTCACATCGGTGGTCAGGAACTGGCGGTCGAAGGGGGTCGCCATCTGACCAACGGTCAGCTTCGGCCCCTTCCCTGCCCCGAACGTGGCGTAGAGGTCATGGATGTCGAATTCGTCCGCACCCCAGTCCCGGATAAGCTGCCCGAAGTACAGCATATCCTCAGACGTCTGCCCGGCGCAGGTAAGGCGCAGTCGGCGGGTATTGTAGTCGTCATTGGCGGCGCGGTCGTCGCGCAGCAGCCAGGTCGGCTGACCGGCGTCCTCGTCTGTATGCGAGAAACGTCCCTGAATACGGGCGACGAAGCCGCCGGTCTTAGCCTTGCCCGGGGTCTCGGCCGCCGGGCATTTCCAGTACCGTTGCGGGCCAGGGCAGGTGGTCTGCGCCACGGCAAGTCCGGTTGTCAGAATGAAAAGTGCGCCAAGGATGCAGATGATTGTCACGAACAATCTGTGTTGCAGGTGCATTGTAACCCTCCCAGAGGCGGATCCGACAGATTCAGTGATCATCGAGGGCCTTTACGTCTTGCTTATCGACTGCTACGGTCATCATGTCACCCACTGTGCAGTCGAGGCGTTCCCTGTGTTGCACGCTGATCGTCGCCACCAGAGGCACCCCCACGTCCACTGTCAACTCGTAGATTGGCCCGAGCCACCGCATATCCACGAGGCGGCCGTCGGCGGTGAAGTCCCCTTTTGCCTCGCCCTCCCGCTCCACACGCACGCTGTCAGGCCGCACACAGATGCAGTTGCCGTTCACTCGGCCGGGCGCCCGCTCCAGCATCTCCGCGACCAGTGCGGATGCCCGCGCTGCTTCCTCGTCAGGCGCCCACAGATTGCAGATGCCCACGAACGCCGCGATCTCCCGCGTCTGCGGCCGTGTGAAAACCTCTTCCAGCGTGCCAACCTGCAGCATACGCCCGTCGCAAATGACACCGACGTGCTTCGCGAGCCCCAGTGCCTCATCGAAATCGTGGGTCACGTGCAGCACGGTCAGCCCCATCTCGGTGTGGATCTCGCGCAGGTATGGGAGAAGCTCGCGCCTGGTCAGGTCGTCCAGTGCGCTGAAAGGCTCGTCCAGAAGCAGCAGGTCTCAGTCGAGAACCAGAGTGCGGGCCAGGGCGACGCGTTGTGCCTCACCGCCGCTCAGCGTGAATGGCCGCCGCTGCATAAGGTGGTCAATACTCAAAAGCTCCGCCGCCTCGAGCACGCGCGCGCGGATTGCTTCCTCCGGCGCCGCGCGCTCCACCAGCCCGTACGCGATATTGTCGTACACGCTCATGTGCGGGAACAGCGCGTAGTCCTGCGGAACGTAGCCCACGCCACGCTCTTCGGGCGACCACTCCGTGATGTCCGTTCCCTCTATCCGGATCGTGCCCGATCGTGGCTCGTGCAGCCCCGCGACGCACTCCAGCAGGATGGTCTTGCCCGCGCCGGTGGGCCCGATGAGGCAGCAGTAGTCGCCCCGTTCCACCGTGAGCGAGACCTCGTGGAGGGCGAAATCACCGAGTCGGATTGATACGTCGCTGACTTCAAGCATGTTGAGATGAGTTCACCACATGTATCCACGGCCGCCCAGCTTCTTGAAGACCACGAGCGTAACAACGGCGATCACCAGCAGGATCAGCGTCGCCGCCACGGCCTCCTCCAGCCGGCCCACGGAGTTCGCGAGGAAGATCTGTGTCGGAAGGATCGTCGTGCGGAAGCGCGTTGCGCCGCAAAACATCACGACCGGGCCGAAGAGGCCCATGCAGCGCGCCCAGGTAAGCACTCCGCCCGCGATGAGCCCGTTACGCGCGAGCGGAAGGGTGACGCGTCGGAAGGCCCGCCAGCGGTTCGAGCCCAGCGTGCGCGCTACGTCGGGCAGCCGCGGGTTGACGCTGTCGAGGGCGGCTTTGGCACTGCGCACCGTAAAGGTCATGGTGCAGAAGAACTGGGCCACCACGATTCCCGCCTGGGTGTGCGGCAGGTGCAGGCCGAGATGCATCTCCATGGGCTCGCCCAGGTAGTAACCGAACAACACCAGCAACGAGATGCCGGCCGCCACGGGTGGCAGCACGATTGGCAGGTCCAGCAGCGTGTCCACCAGCAGCGGCGCGGGGACCTTCCAGTGAGACAGCCCGTAGGCCGCAGGCACGGCAAGAATCATCGCCGCCACAGAACTGATCGTCACCGTGACCAGCGTCAGTTTGATGGAGAACACCGTCGCGGGCGATGTGAGGGACTCGATGAAGCTTCCCGGATCGGTGTAAAGGATCAGGGCCCCGATGACGGCGATCACGAACGCAAGCTCAAACCCCAGCGATCCTGCGACGGCTGCATTGAAGGCGCGCTCGGTGACCTGTCCCGATTCCACCGGGGCCTGCCGTTCGCGGGTTTGTGTTGCCGCCATCGCTCAGTTCCCCTGCTCCCGGTCCGGTGACAGGCGCACACCCTCGGGACGGGTGGTGGTGAAGCCCTGCTCCTCGATGATCTCAGCGGCCTCGTCGGAGGCGACGAACTCCATCAGGTCCGCAGCAGCCTGAGGGTGCTTCGAGGTCGTCAGCGTGGCGAAGACGACTTCGGCCACCTCGTTGTACTCGGCATCGATCGGCACAATGTCCACTTTGTCACCGAGCTGCCTGGCCGTCGCGTCCCAGACGATGGTGCCATCAACTGTCTTCATCGCGACTGCATTGGCCAGTTCCGGGATGCAACCGGCCTGCAGAGCGACATTCTTCATGACGCCTTCCTTCACGCCCGCGCGCTCGATGATCCGCTGCGTGACTGGGCCGACCGCCAGCGCCTCCGGATCTCCGATGGCCACGGAAATGTCCTGCCCGCCCAGGTCCGCGACACTTTCGATACCCTTTGGATTGCCCTTCTGCACACAGATCACGGGCGCGAAGTAGGCGACCTGCGCGCGCTTGGCGACCAGGTCGCGCCCGGCGGCCTTGTCTACCCACCATGACTCTCCGGGGATGTACCCGTCACCGCGCC
Source organism: uncultured Armatimonadia bacterium (assembly GCA_964484945.1). Taxonomy (GTDB): domain Bacteria; phylum Armatimonadota; class Zipacnadia; order Zipacnadales; family UBA5352; genus UBA5352. The sequence continues at coordinate 3,884 of CAZAHB010000224.1, forward strand.
GGCTGAAATGAAGCTGCGACAGGAGCATGCCGGATCCGGCGTAGGAGAAGTCCACGCGCACACCGGTCTTTTCTCTGTAGGCGTCCGCTACCGCGTCCATCGCCGGTTGCAGCCCCGCGCCTGCGAGGACCAGCAGCGATTCCACCTCTGCGCTTTCGGCAGGGTCGGCCACCGGCTCCATCCCCAGCTTCGCGAAGACCGATTGCGCCCGTTGCGAGAGCAGATGATCAGTGAACGCCCCCGCCGCCGGATGGGTTGACTGGGCAAAGGGCGCTGCGATGAATTCGACGGGACCGGCTGACGCGACCGGCAGATGCGAGGCGATACACAGCGTCATATCCGAGTGTCCGAAGAGCACACACGGGGCGTAGGTAATGCCCAGATCCGCGTTGTCGTTCTCCACCTCAACGCAGGCGGTGTGCGGGCACGTCCGGATGTCAAGCTTCGGCTCGACCTGGTCGTAGAGACCCTCAGCCTTCAGGGCATCGATGAACGCTTTCCCGGTCGAATCACATTGCGGGTCCGGTACGGCGATGGTCTTCACCTGGTCCTTTGTCAGGCCCTCCAGGCTCTTCACCTTCAGCGGATTGCCCCTGGGCGCCGCGACGATCACCCCGATGTTGACGAAGTGCGTCTTCTCGTCGAGGTCCACCAGCCCGGAGCGGCCGATGGGAGCAAGCTCCGGTCCGCCCATGATTGCGAGGATGTCGCCCTTAAGCTCGCCATTGGCGACCTTACCGGGCAGGGCGTCGATCACTTCAGAAACGATCTCGACGTCTACATCGGAGTACCTATTCATGAACTGCTTGCTGATCTGCGTAAATGACTTTTTCAGCACATGGGGCACCACAACGGTCAGCGGCTCTTCGCTCGGAAACTGCGTTGCCCCTTCGCCCAGAGGTCCACCGCCGTCTTCCATGTCCTGCTGCGTCTGCGGACTGTCTTTGCGCACCCCACAGCCCGCGCTTACCGCCATCACGAGCGCAAAGCAGAGCATCAACGCTGTCGCACGATGAGAGATCTTCGTCGCTGTCGGCTCTTTCAAGAATTGCCCCTCCTGGATTCTGATCGGTCTGGTCCCGTCCTGGTTGCCCCCGGCCCCACCGGTGCTCCGTCGCCAGTGTTAGTAACAATCCTGGCGGAGTTCGAAGTTCCTTGATGATAACTTCACCATAAGGTGTCTTTTTCGACCAAGATACTGAAGAATGAACGGTGCGCCATGCCACCTGCGGACATTGCCAGAGGGATGCGTCCGGACATAGAGGGGGCTACTGGACTGCGAAGAGGTCCGACTCATGAATCGGAAAGCGAACCCTGGAGGATGGACTGAAACCGTCATCGCCACGCGCGTCTGGACCGCATCCTGGGGCTCTGACTGCCCGGGAACCGTCAGGTGCATCGGGGAGCCCGTGACAATCAGTGCGCGGCTTCGCGCTCCATGATCTCCCAGGCTTTGCGAACGTAGAAGCGATACGCCTCCAGTGGGGTCCCGTTCGGGATACGATGATCGAGGCCCAGCACACAGCCGCCCGTCCGTATCATGGGAGGGATCTTGTATTCCAACTCATCGACAATAGCCCGCTCTCCCTGCCGCAAACAGTGCTTGTCGAGACCGCCAATGAACGCGAGTTGCTCACCATACTGCTCGCGCAGCGCGACAATATCCATGCCTGCCGCAGGTTCGAGCGGGTGCATAACATTCACGCCGGCGTCTATGAACTCCTGTACCACCGAGTTCATGTTCCCGTCCGAATCCTGGTCAAATGCGCGCGCCCCGCGATCGTGCAGCATCTCCCAGATCGACAGATAGTAGGGCGCGATAAACTCCCTCACCTGCTTCGGACCGGCAAGGGGGCCGCTCTTGCCCGCCATATCCTCGTGTACGTTCAGTTGGTCCACCTCCACCTTCGAGGAGACCCGATCAAGCACCCGGCGGGCGGTCGCGCCGATCGTCGCGAGGATGTCGTGGATCAGTTCGGGTTGCTCGTAGAACGCGACGCAGAGGCCTTCTTCGCCGAGAAGCTGTCGGGGCTCATCGAATCCGCCGGGGATCGACACGCGCACCACTTTTCCCTCCTCGCGCGCAATCACCGCCGCCCCCTCCCAGCCATCGCCAAAGCGCTCCTCGCTGAACTCGTAGTGATGCTTGAACTGCAGCCAGTCGTCCATGTCACTGATCGGATAGTCCAGCGGCAGGGGCAGGGTAGCAGCATTCTTGAAGAGCTTCACGGTGCGGCCGTAGCGGTCGATCCCGATGAGGAAATCATCGGTCTCTTCGAGGACCTTCTCCTCATGCGGGTCGATCAAGCCGGTGTTGACAGGGACGCTCGCGGCCATGTGCCGCCGGTATCTGAAAGCGGACATGTCGATTTCGTCGGCGGATGCGCCCTGCTTTCGCCACTCATCCTTCAGCCCGACCATCGGGCCGAAGATCTCGGTAAACATCGGCGAGTGGTTGGCCTCGAAGGTCATGTGCTCGAGGTACTCTTCGCGGGGTACCTCCATCGACCGGTGAATTCGCAGGTCTGCGTGACCGGCTCTCAGTGACATGTCCTCACCCCGGCAGGCGCGATCAGTTCGGCATCGGCAACTCCACGCGCTCCCCCTTCTGCGCCGCACGCACGGAGGCCTCCACGAACTCCATGTAGCGGAGACCATCCTCGAAGCGCGTCAGTTCGATCTCTTCCTCGCCGCGGATTGCGCCGATGAACTCCTCTTCCACCCGCCATCCACCAGGCCGGTCTTCGGGGATCTCCACCGGCGCGAACTTATCCTCGCCTCGCGGGCAACTGGTGAGTGTCTCGCCATCGTACCGGATCGCGCCCTCCGTTCCATAGAGCGTCAGATGCCGCTCGGGTGGCCCGGTCACAGTAGAGAGGCTCATCCGGAGTTGCGCGCCACAGGCCATCTCGCCCAGCACATCCATGTGGTCGAAGATGCGCGTGACATACATCCCGCCATCGCGCTCCAGCATCGGGTGCACGATCCGTCCGCGGGCCTGCACCGCCGTCGCCGCGCCCAGCCAGCGCATGATGGCCTCGTACCAGATCCCGAGGCTCATCGTGTTGAAGCCGGACAGTTCGAAGTCATTGCGCCAGTGGTACTGTGGCCGCTCATCCGCGAAGCCGCGCCGGTCCACCACCTCGACCGCAACCGGCTCGCCAAGGAAGCGCCCGGCGATCATCTGCTTGATGGTCACGTCAACCTTCAGCGTAAACGGTGACGGAACCACCTGCGCCACCAGGTGGGGGCGCGCCTGCGCGGCATCCAGCATCCTTTGCGCCTCGGCGGCGCTGCGGGCCATCCGCGCCTCGCACATGACGTGCTTTCCGGCCTCAAGCGCAGCCACGGTGCAGCGGGAGTGCATGTAGGGCCACGTCCCGATGACGACCGCGTCTATGTCATCGGCCTCGACAAGCTCGCGCCAGTTCGCATGCCAGCGGGATATCTCCAGTTCCCCCGCTGCCCGCTGCGAGGACGCGTCGGTGCTGTTGCGGACCGCGGTGATCTCCACGCCCTCGATCGCGCGCAGGCCGGGGATGTGCTTCGCGCGGGTGTTGCTCCCCGCGCCGATGATACCTACTCTGATTGTGTCAGTGTTCATTCCAGTTCTCCTCCACGACAACGGCGACGACAGGTAGAACAGGATTCCGGCTTCGCCGGACAGGATCGGCGCTTTGCGCCGAGCAGGATACGGCAAAGGCACAGGTTCACGACGACGGCAAGGCACAGGTGAAAGGCGACGGCAAAGGCACAGGTGGACGGCAAAGACACACCTTCACGGCACGGGCAAAGGCACACGTCAAAGGCAACGGCAAACGCACAGTTCACCGTCGATGGCGAAGGCACGGCACAGGTGGACGGCACAGACACCTTCACGGCAACGGCAAAGGCACACGTTCACGGCGACGGCAAAGGCACAGGTGGACGGCAAAGACACACCTTCACGGCACGGGCAA
>CAZAHB010000224.1:7942-8140 GCA_964484945.1 uncultured Armatimonadia bacterium
AGGCACACGTCAAAGGCAACGGCAAACGCACAGTTCACCGTCGATGGCAAAGGCACGGCACAGGTGGACGGCAAAGGCACAGGTGAAAGGCGGCGGCAAAGGCACACGTTCACGGCGACGGCAAGGCACAGGCCAACGCCGACGGCAAAGGCACGGCACAGGTGGACGGCAAAGGCACAGGTGAAAGGCGGCGGCAAA
>CAZAHB010000224.1:8240-8986 GCA_964484945.1 uncultured Armatimonadia bacterium
GGCACACCTGTACGCCAACGACACACCTTCACGGCGACGGCATAAGGCACACGTCAGAGGCGACGGCAAAGGCACACCTGTACGACAAAGGCACACGTTCACCGCAACGGTACGCGTCTCAAAACGAGGCGACGTCCCCCCGTGTGCGCCCCATCTCATACCAGGTCCTCTGGCCGCACCTTCGCCCACTCCATGTCCACTCCGGTACGATGGCAGCGGCGGACATCGGGTATCGGCCTGCCGAAGTTCACCAGCAGTCCCACGTCCATCCCGGTGGCGTTGAGGTAATTGATCACCTGAGCCTGGTGCTCACCCCGCAGTGTTGCGACCGCCTTCAACTCGACGACGACCAACCCGTTCACGATCATATCGGCGACGAATTCGCCGACGACCTTTCCGTGGAAGCGGACCTGGAGGGGAGCTTCCCACTGCACCTCAAGCCCGCGCTCGTTGAGCGCGATCCTGAGCGCCCGATGGTAGACGGTCTCGAGGAAGCCGTGTCCGAGGTCATTGCCAACGACGTAGCATGCGCCAATGATCTCACCGGTGAGATCGTAGTGCTTCACAACCATCCCCCCTCTGAGGTCGGTAGTGTCGGACCATGTTGACGGGCTGTTCGCCGTACACCTGCGCCATTGCCTTCGCCGTACACCTGTGTCGTTGCCTTCGCCGTGCACCTGTGTCGTTGCCTTCGCCCTATACCTGCGTCGTTGCCTTCGCCGTACACCTGTGTCGTTGCCTTCGCC
>CAZAHB010000225.1:0-8847 GCA_964484945.1 uncultured Armatimonadia bacterium
GAGGACGTCAACGACCCGGGCTGGGCCAACCATGTCCGCCATCACGAGGAGATCGCGAAGCACGCCGAATCCGTGGGATCCGTCCTCGCGATCGAGACCGGCCCCGAGCCGCCGTACGTGCTCAAGCGGCTGATCGAGACCGTGGGCTCTGACACGATCCGCATCAACTGGGATCCGGCGAACCTGATCCTGTGGCCGGCGCGCTATGCGAAGGAAGCCGGCGAAGAGTACGATCGCGAGAAGTGGATGGACCTGTACAGGCCGGTCGAAGGGCTCGACATCGTCGGCGAGTATGTGGAGCATGTGCACGCGAAGGACGCTCTGGTCCATGAGGATGGCCAGCGCGAGGAGGTCGCGTTCGGCGAGGGATGGGTGGACTGGGAGCAGTTCATCGGCAAGCTCTGCGACGATCACGACTACGACGGCTACTTCGCCATCGAGCGCGAGGTGGGCGAGAATCCGGTGGATGATATCCAGACCGCGGTGGACTTCCTGAAGGACTTCGACGCCTGACGCACTCTGCGAGAGGACTACACCGTCCCGGGATGTGCGGCAGGAAGTCGCCTCCCGGGCGTCGTAGTGTACATACGAGGACCGTTGGTCAAACGAATACGAGGAGTGGTGGCGATGGGCGAAGAAACAGTTTTGTTTTCGAGTGAGGAGAAAGCCGACAGAACGCGCGTGTGTTCGTTCCTGCGCGACCTTGCGGACAGAATCGAAGCCAACAATGTCGTGCTCAGGCAGGGCGACAGCGAGATACCGGTAGACATTCCCGATGCCGTGGAGCTTGAGGTGAAGCTGGAGGAGGAGACGGGCACCTCCGGGACCGAGCAAAGTCTCGAAGTGGAGCTTGAGTGGCGGGTCGGCGAGTCCGGAGAGGCCGGCGGAGTAACGCTGGGCTGAGGCCCTCTCAGTACGCACCAATGGGGACGGGCCATCTCGGCCCGGCCCCATTACCCCGTAGAAGCCCCGGTGCCCCGGCAGGACCTATCTGCCCCCGGGGTCTGCGCTTTCCTATGCCTCCAGCATCTCCGCCGCCGTTGCCACCAGATCCGATCCCCGGATTGGCTTGGCGAAGAACCCGGCGACACACTCGGAGGCGGTGCATGCAATCGCCGGGTCAATATCCATACCGCTGACAAGTATCACCGGCACGCGTGGTTCGCTCTCGCCCAACTGCCGGCACATCGACAGCCCGTCCATCTCCGGCATGTTGATATCGCTGACGATCAGATCAATCTGCGGATAACTCTCGTACATCGCCAGGGCTTCGGCCCCATTGGTGGCTTCGATGACGGACCACCCATTCTCTGCGAAGATCGTTCGCAGCAGGTACAGCGCCGAGGGCTCGTCATCCACCACCATCACCGTGTTCGACTCGCCGACACTCGGCAAGCCGTCAACGCGTCTTTCGTTGCTGTTCATTCTCAGCCTCTACCCTCGCTTCTCCGAGGAAACTATCTGTCCCGCCACAGACACCTCCGAGAGAGAGACGTCCAGACCGGCTGGAGAAAGAGCCCGTTGTTAATTACTTAACCCTTAAACACCACAAAACGTTACAGACAAACTTCGCGCCGCCTGATTGCGAGGGAGAAACATTAGCGGAATGGACGCAGTCAGTCGAGCTTGCCGGTGATGTTTACGCGCAACAGGGACCTGTATTGCCTTTCTGCTCACTGCCTGAAAACCCCACACTCCCGGCCCGCCAGCACAAGTCGAGCGATCCGCGGCAGACGGGGTACATCGAGGGGCTTGTGAATGCAGTTGGCCACATTCGACGGGAGGTCGTCCATCTCTACTTCATCCGGGATCCGACCGGTCGTCAGTATGGTCGGGATGGGGCTGCCTTCCCCACACAGATGCCGACACAGTTCGATGCCGTTTACGCGTGGCATATCGATATCGGCGATGATGATGTCCACCGGCCCGCGAGAGATCGCTTCGAGCGCAGCCCTGCCGCTCTCACGCGCAATGACTCGCCACAGCGGTCTGTCAAAGAGACGCACCAGCATGCTCAGGACCATCGCGTCATCCTCGGCGAGCAGGATGGGATGCGCCGGGCATACTCGCAGGACCCGCACGCTGTCCGGCAACTGACCCGCCCGGCTTGCCTTGCTGGAGGAAGCCATGAGATTTCGCCCGCTTGGCGATCAAACGGCCATACGATGGATGGCCTCAGGTGCCGCTTCGTCTATCGGCAACATTGCCGATCTCTTGAGAACCTGTGGTGTATCGGCCGCGTCACCGGCGCCGGTCGCCGCGCTCGGAGCGCGATGACCTCGAGGAACGGGAGGAGGGGCGCGAGGAGGAACGTGAAGATGATCGTGACCTGGCCTGGGAGCCCGAACGGTTCGATGAGCGCGGGCTGCGGCGCGAGGTCGAACTGCGCCCCGATGAACTGCGCCCGGAGGTACTTCGACCCGACGAACTTCGGCGCCTGCTCTTCTTCTCCCGCAGAATTTCTGCGTGCTCCTGTTGGGCCTTCTTCAATCGGCGAGAGGCCAACTCCAGTTCCTTAGCCTCTTTCTTGATCTCTTCAGCGGTCAGGGGGCGCTTCGGCTGGCCGAAGATCAGCACACCGGCCAGAATAATGATGATCCCCAGCAGGGCGTCGGTCAGCGTCATCTCCTGGTAGATGCCCAGTTCGTCCACCAGCAGCCATCGAAGAAGCAGAGGCCCCGGAAAGAAGAGCAAAATCCCGACTACCAGACCGAAAATACGTCGCATCATCGACCATCACACCCCAGCGTTCTACAACTCCGGCTGAAGAAGCAGCTCCAGCACCTGTGTGGCGAGGATTTCCCGCGCTTGCCGGGATACGGCTCCGCTTTCATTACGAACGTCTTCGGCGGTCAGCCCCTCCTGGAGGAAGGCCGCTTCTGTTCGGATCAGGGGAAGTGAGAGCGTATCTGCGATCCGCTCCATCTCTGCCAGCGCGCGCCGGCCGATATCAACCCGCTCGGGATCCCCTACCGCCGGTCCGACCAGTACAACCAGCGCCTCGGTCTCGTCAAGCAGCCGACGAGCAAGTTTCGTCAGACCGGACCGGAAGCGCTCGCGATTCCAGCTTTCCAAATCGCTGCCGAATGTCACCAGGATCACATCCGGCTCCGCCTCGGCGGTCAGCGCCGTGAAGCCCGAACTCGCGCAGGCCTCGAGGCCCTCCTCCGTCATCGCGGTCAGAGATACCTCGGCCTCATCCGGGCGGGTCAGCGCAAGCCGCTCTGCGACCGCCTGCGGCCATGTATCCTCACCACACGATCCAAGCGAATCGCCCAGAACCGCGATCGTCAGCAGCTCATCGTCATCGATCGCCCACCGCCGCAGAAGCCGAACATCACGGGTGCTCTCAATGGGATCGCCGACCGGTTGCTCCATCGGGGCGGTCACACCGGTTCCACCGGTCGGGCTGCCGAAAACCTCGACCTCGCGGCAGAAGATGGTGTTGTCACCGCCCAACCCTCCCCCCCACGTATTTGTAAACTCCACGCGGACGAACTGCGCGGGGCGGTCATTGAAGCGATGGTTGAGGGTCAACGCCTTATCCTGCGGGAATATGAACTCGCGCAGCTTCTCGTACTGGACGCCATCATTCGAGCAGTAAATCACGATCCCCCGCGTGTTCCCGTTCGTGGAGTTGTGCACGGAGACACGCTGGATGGTGCACGGCCGCTGAAGATCGATCGTTACCGCCTTCGGGAAGTCATCGGAGTTGTCGGTCGCGAAGCAGCCGGGCGCTGTGTCAGAATCGCTGACACCATCAACCAGGCCCGTCCAGCCATTCATGATCTCACTGCCGCAGCGATACGGTCGGTCCTCCGCGACGTTGTACTGCGCCCACGCGATCCCGCCCGCCACCAGAACACATGCCACCGCGACCGGTCCGGTGATTCTCGCACGCACGCTCATGGTCCGGACGCCTCCCCGGTTCCGACTCAGTCCAGCAACTCCAGTTCAAGGCTGATATCCACGGATCCGGCCGAGTGTGTCAGGGCGCCGACGGAGATAAGGTCCACGCCAAGCATCCCGACCTCCCTCACCCGCGCGTGGCGCATGCCCCCGGACGCCTCGACCAGTGCCGCGCCGTCGATGATCTCGACCGCGCGGGCCATGGTCTCATTATCCATGTTATCGAGCATTATAATATCCGCACCGGCATCGACAGCCTGGCGCACCTCGTCGAGGTTCGCGGTCTCAACCTCTATCTTGAGCGTGTGAGGCGCGCCCTCGCGCGCCCGCTGCACGGCCGCCGCGATGCCGCCTGCCAGTCGGATGTGGTTGTCCTTGATAAGAATGCCGTCGTAGAGTGCGAACCGGTGGTTGCTGCCGCCCCCGGCCACCACCGCCGCCTTCTCCAGCGCGCGGAGTCCGGGAGTGGTCTTTCGCGTGTCGGTGACACGGGCGCCGGTGCCCTCCAGCGCCTCGGCGAACTGCCGGGTGAGCGTGGCCACACCGCACAACCGCTGCAGGAAGTTCAGCGCCACGCGCTCGGCGCCGAGCAACCCGCGGGCGGTGCCTTCGATCTGGCCGAGGTAGTCGCCCTCCTCGAAGCTCTCGCCGTCGGAGAGCAGGTCAGTCAGCGAACAGCCCGGATCGTTCTGCCGAAAGCACTCGACCACGACCGAGCCGCCGGCCATGACCCCGTTCTGCTTCGCCAGCAGCACGCCGCGGGCGCTCACATCCGGGGGGATGGTGAGCATGCTGGTGAGGTCCCCCCGGCCGATGTCCTCGCGCAGAGCCGAGCGCACGGTGCGCTCAATACTTCGGGGGTGGATCATCTCATCCGCGATTCGATCTGCCATTATTGCTCCACGATACCGTTGGCCTCGTCTACATGCACTACGTTCAACGCGACGTCGGGAGCTTCCTCCCCGTCGAAGAATCCGTAGCAAAGAATGTGGACCCGGTCGCCGACGGCAGCCATGCGCGCGGCCGGCCCGTTCAGGCAGATCACTCCCGAACCGGGCTCTCCTGCTATTACATACGTCTCAAGGCGCGAACCGTTATTCATGTTCACGACCTGCACCTGCTCGTTGGGCAGCATGCCGGACGCCTCAAGCAGTTCGCTGTCGATGGTGATGCTGCCGGCGTACTCCAGCTCCGTCTCGGTAACGGTCGCGCCATGGATCTTCGCGAAACACATCTTCCGCAACACTGCAATCATCCCTCAACGACGATATTATCGATCAAGCGCGTCTCCCCGAGATACGCCGCTGCGGCGATGACCATCGGTCCTGACCGATCGCTAAGCGGCTGCAGCGTGTCCGGGTCAACGGCCTTGATGTACTGCACGTCAAAGAGCGGCTCTTCGTCCAGCGCGGCAGCGACGATCCGCTCCACCTCAGCGCCACTTGCACCCTCGCGGGCCGCTTCCGCGCCCGCTTCGAGCGCCTCACGCAGCTTCGGTGCGGCAGCGCGCTGCTCATCGGACAGATACGCGTTCCGCGAACTGAGCGCCAGCCCGTCCTCCTCGCGCACGATCGGCAGCCCGATGACCTCGACGGGCATATCCAGATCGCGCACCATGCGCCTGATGACCACCAGTTGCTGGTAATCTTTCTGCCCGAAGTACGCCCGGTCCGGCTGGACGATATTGAAGAGCTTGCACACGATGGTGGTCACGCCATCGAAGTGCCCGGGGCGGTACGCGCCGCACAGGCCCTCGGTAAGCTCGGAAACGCTGACGACAGTGCACGCATCGTCCGCGTACATCTCGTCAACGTTCGGCGCAAAGACGAGGTCCGCGCCCAGCGCGCCGAGCTTCCCGGCATCGCCTTCGAGGTCGCGCGGGTACTCGTCGAGGTCCTCGTCAGGGCCGAACTGGGTCGGGTTGACGAAGATGCTCACGACCACGAAGTCGCACTGATCGACGGCTGCGCGCACCAGTGACAGATGGCCCTCGTGCAGCGCTCCCATGGTGGGCACGAGGCCGATCGTCTTCCCTTCGGACCGCGCGGCGGCGACGGCATCGCGGACGGCTTGTTTCGTGCGGAGGATCTGCATTTCGTAAGTCACCCGGAGACATTATACACGGTTGCGCGGCGGAGTGCACATCGGGGCGACTGGCCGATGGCTATGCGCGCGAGAGGGTGGCACCGGCGAGCGCGGATTGAACGCTGCCGTCGTTTTTCGTCCCCCCTCTCCCGCCCTCGTCCCGCCCCGAGGGCGGGGCGAAAGGGGGAAGGGGGTGGTCCGCGAAGCGGAGCGGGGGGAGGGGCGCCGTGACCTCAGTACCCCCGCGTCTTCTCGAACTCATCCAGCATCGCCATGTAGTTGTCGTAGTCGGTCCCCCACGCGATCGAGTGCGAGGAGCCCAGCAGCAGCCCTCCGCCCGCCTTTGCGCTCTCCATCGTATCGCGGACATCCTGCCGCACGTCCTCGGGCGAGCCCTTCACCAGGTTCGCCACATCCACCCCGCCCCACGCGGCCATCCGGTTGTTGGAGCGCTCCTTGACCATCGCCGGGCTCATCCCCGCCTGCGGCTGCAGCGACTGCAGGCAGTCGATTCCGGCCTCCACAAGCTGGTCGAAGATCGGGCGGTTGTCGCCACAGGAGTGCTGGATGAAGTCGAAGCCCGCCTCATGGACGCCCTCCACATTGAACCTGACATTCGGCAGGAAAAGCTCGCGGAAGGTGTCCGGCGAGACGAAGGTGCCGGTGGTGTGGCCGAAGTCGTTCTCGTTCATGACCGCATCGAATTCCCCGCGCTTCCACAGCTTCCGCTGCTTGGCGACCGCGGCCCGGCGCGCCTGGCAGGCCCGCTCGACCACGTCCGGGTGCATCCCCACCTCCACCAGGCCCCGCTCATAGCCGCCCAGCAGCACCTGCTCGGTCGCCATCGGATAGTGGCCGATGATGTAGCGATCCGGCGGGAGCTTCTCGACCACCGCGTCCCAGACTTCGTAGATCGACTCGTCCTCGGGCGATACCTCCGGATCGAGGTCGAACTGGTCGAGGGTGTACTCGCCCTCCCACAGGGTCGGGTCATCGACCACCACGATCTCGTTGGTGACCTCCGAGTACCTGTAGGTGCGCCCGCGCTCGTCCTCCCACACGCCCTCCTCGATCTGCTTCGGAGCGGTCGGATGGTAGCCCTTCGGAGGGACGATCGCGATCTTGCGCAGGTGGATCAGGTCGTAGATGTCGAGCTTCTGGAAAAGCTCCGGGATGTCCCGCTTCAGCGACTCCACCACTTCATCGCGCCGCCCCTCCCAGAAGGCCAGCTTCTGCCCGGCTTTGTCGCGGATGTAGGTGTGCCTGCCGAGGACCTTCGACGCGATGTCGCAGTCGATGGCGTAGCAGGCCAGCGGGACCCTGTCCGGCTCTTCGAAGCGCAGTGCGGCCTTCACTCGCTCGCGCGAGGTCATGGTCGATCGCCTCCCGTGGCTCAATGCGAACAGCCGGGCCGGCGGCTGTGCGCCAGGGCCGGCCGATGGGGTCGGCGGGTATTCGGTCGCTTACTCCTCCACCTCAGTGGCATTCGGCGGGTAGGCGAAGTCCAGATACTTCTCGCCCACATTCGCCTCCTCGACGTCGCCCGCGTGAATGTAGACGCGGTAGAGGAACTCGAGTGTGTCGCCCTGCGGCATCACGTAGTCGCCGCGGACGGACTCGTCGCCGGTGAAGTAGGAGTAGCCCCAGCAGTTGGCGGTGAACAGTCCGTAGCTGCGCACGTGCCAGGTGGTCGGGTGGCGCAGGTTGTGCGGCGAGTCGAAGATCGCCAGGCCGACGTCCTGGCCCTCAAGCTGCCCGGAGTAATCGACCCACGGACTCGGCTTGCCCCAGTTCTCCGGCTCCGTCACGGCGCCGTAGGCGTTGGTGATGGTGCCGGTGTTGTCACGCTCGTGCAGCGGCGTGTTCATGCGCACCGAGAGCGTGCCGGACTCCTTGGTGTCGCCGATGTGGATGCCCTTCTCGGACGCCACGAAGGTGATGTCCCAGTCGATGATCCGCCCGCCCTCGGGCATGTTGTAGACGGTGATGATCGTCCACTCTTCCATCAGCTTCGTCTCTTTATCCGCCGCGAGCCAGTCATTGACTGCGAGGATCTCCGCGTAGACCGGGCCCTCCGCGAGCACCTGCACGCTCTGGCAGCGTGTCCAGGCGTGGCCCTCCATCTCGGACCAGTTGTCCTCACCGTTGACCTCGCCCAGCGCCACGTACATCGACTTGTGGTGCGGGTGGTCGGTGACGGCGTACTCGGTCATCTCCAGGCCGTTGGGCCCGTGGACCGGGTAGCAGTTCGGGCGCACGAACTCCTCGAAGTCGAAGTTGTAGCGCGTGACCAGTTCGTCGCCCACCATGAATGAGGCGGTCTTCGCGTCCTCGTCGAGATCGACGGTGACCTCGTCGAACTCCGGCTCCTCGCACTCGTCGGTGCAGATCGCGAAGCGCTTCGTGTCACCCGCGGCCAGTGACGGCACGATGAAGCAGGTCTGGCAGCCGCACTCCATCTCCTCGCCGTCCTCGTCAATCTCGCAGGCTCCCACGCACTGCGCGGGCACCGGATCACCGATGCTCTCGTCCTCGTTCACCTCATGCACGACGTGGCAGTCGTGCTCTCCCTCGCAGACCAGTGGCGCGTAGACCACCGAATTCTCGCGATCGTGGTTTCCTGCCTCAACATCGACAAAGATATGGTCGCTCATCTGCTGCTCCTCCTTGACGTGATACAACCGCCGGCACCTGGAGGCGCCGGATTTACAGTGGCGCGCACTGCGCGCCTGTTTCGCTTGCAGTAGTCGTGATCGATGCAACGCCTGTGATAAGGAGGTATTCGCGACCCGGCGGGTGTCTTCCTCCGAGAGGGATGATCTCATGGCGGGCGGCCGCCGTATGCACGGACCG
>CAZAHB010000226.1:0-8823 GCA_964484945.1 uncultured Armatimonadia bacterium
ACTGCCCCCATCCGCGCGCCCAAGCGCGACGCCTCGCTGGACCCCCGCCTGGTCCCCGGCGGCAAGGGGGGGTGGCAGGCCGACGAGACCGAGCGCGCAATCGCCACTGCAGGCAGCGACGTGCAGCCTGTCGGCTATGTGCCCGACGAGGACCTGCCGGGCCTTTACGCGGGCGCCGACGCGTTCTTGTTTCCTTCGCTCTACGAGGGCTTCGGAATCCCTTTGCTCGAGGCATTTGCCTGCGGCACACCGGTGGTCACGTCCTCGGTGACGGCGATGCCCGAAGTTGCCGGGGAGGCGGCGCTGCGCGTGAATCCGCGCGATGAACGGGAGATCGCCGAAGCAATCGTGACGGTGCTGGCCGACGAAGGGCTGCGGCGCGAACTGGTGGAACGCGGCCGGGCGGTCCTGCGGGGGTACGACTGGCTCGAGACGGCGCGACGTACAGTCGATGGCTACCGGAAGGCGATGAACCGGTGAGCGCGCCAACCATCTCCATCATAATCGTCTCGTGGAACACGCGGGAGTACCTCGACGCCTGTCTCACGAGCATCCGACAGGCTCCCGACGAGGTTTCGCGCGAGGTCATTGTGGTCGATAATGCCTCCGAAGACGGTACTGTTGAGATGCTGCAGCAGGACCACCCGGGTGTCGAGTTAATCGCAAATAGCGAGAATCGCGGGTACGCCGCTGCGAACAATCAGGGCATCGAGGCCGCGTCTGGGGAGAATGTGTTGCTGCTCAACCCCGACATCGTTGTGCATGAGGGGGCGCTGGAAGTTCTTGGGGGCTTCCTCGACACCCATCCGTCCGCGGGTGCGGTGGCGCCGAGACTGATCCTGCCGGACGGTTCGGTGCAGGCAAGCTGCCGGAGTTTCCCGACCCCCGATGTTGTGCTTTACGAGGCTCTGGGGCTGAGCCGTTTGTTTCCGCGAAGCCGCCGATTTGGTAAATATCGCATGAGCTGGTGGGACTATGATGAGGAGCGTCGTGTCGATCAACCGATGGCTTCAGCCCTCCTGATCCGGGCTGATGCCCTTACCGAGGTCGGGCTGATGGATGAGCAGTTCCCGATCTTCTTTAACGATGTTGACCTGTGTAAGCGAATGTGGGATGCCGGATGGGAGATCTGGTTCACGCCGAACGCATCGATGGACCACGTGGGCGGGGCGTCCACCGGGCAGGTGCGGCGGCGAATGATCGTGGAATCACATCGGAGTTTCCGCGCGTTCTATCGCAAACACTACCGCGGTGAGATCCCCGCGTGGGCGTACTATGGAGCGGTCGGGCTTCTGCAACTTGGCTACGCGGCGCGGATGCTGGGGCATGACATTCGACGCTTTTTCGGTGGAGATGCAAGTCGAAGTCAGGTATAGACAGTCATGCTCCTGCCGATGCGGCGTGGAGGTTGCAGAAACACTCGTGCCGAAAAGTCCATCATGGAGTGAGGAACCGTTACAGGTGCCAGCGAAGTGTGATGGGGACGCGATACTGATTGAGGAGGCGCTGTGCCTTGTCGAATGACGAGTTGAAATCCACGTCTGGCCAGGAGGAAGGGCCACGAAGCAGGCGTTCGCTGCTCTACGCGTCTGCAATTCTGCTTGTGCTCATGCTGATCATGTCGGCAACCGCCCATCTGGTCGGGATGCGACCGGCGGCGCTGGTTGGTTTCCCTGTCATGATCATCGGGGCCACCACGCTGGTTCTTATACTGCTCTACCTGGTGGGGCCGAAGCCCGAGACGCAGATTGCCAATCCTGTCAAGCTGACATTGCGCGCCGCCCTGATGCCCGCGGTTGCGGTGGACGCTCAGACCGGACGCGTTTTGGCCGCGAATGACGATGCCGCCGTATTGATCGGATCGGCGCGATTGACGATAGGGAACCATATCAGCGATGTGTTCGTCGATGGCCTCCGGGAAAAATGCCACGACCTGCTCGACGAAGTCGCCGAGCGAGGCGAAGCTGAACTCAACGCGTGCTCGATACGCACTCGCGCGGGCGAGCCGAAAGTCGTCCACGTGATCGCCCGGCATCAGCAGGTCGGCGACGAGGCATTCGTGCTCGTCGGTATGTACGGAAATGACACGAACGATTCCGTGGCCCAGTTTGCACGCGTTCAGGAACGCCTGATGTCCAACATCAGTCACGAGTTGCGAACCCCCTTGAACGTGGTGATGGGCTTCTCTGAGTTGCTGACGACCGGAACTCTGGGGGAAATGCCGGACAACCAGCTCGACGCTGCCGAAGAGTGCCACGAGGGCGGCGAACGGATGCTGCGACTGATCAACGATATCCTCGATGTTGGGCGCACCCGCAGCTACTACATGGCCGGCGATATCCGTCTTATCGCGCCTGGTGAGATGATAGACCGCGTGGAGAACCTTCTTTCCGGACAGGCGCGTCGCGAGGATCTCGAACTCGATGTGGACATCCCGGACCAGTTGCCCACGCTGGAGACCGATGAGAAAGCGTTTAAGCAGTTGACCTATCATCTCATCCTGAGCAGCCTCGACCGCAGTGAACCGGGGGCCGCCGTGCGTGTCTCAGCTTCATCCAGTGCAGAGAACAAACTTGTGATCAGGGTGACCGATTCGGGGCCGGAGTACACCAGGCCAATTGTGCCGGAACCGTTCGAGACCGTCCCTGAAGACGATGCGGACGACAACCTCGCGCCACCGCTGCTGGGGATACCGCTCTGCGCGACACTCGCCGAGCGAATCGGCGCTTCGCTGACCACATGCGCGGATTCCGATGGCACCCACTTCGTGGTGGAGATCTCTTTTGTCGGGTAGTCTGGCAGTGCCCTGCCGCTCCTACACATCACAGGGTCCAGGAGAGAGTTCCCAATGCTCACAACCTTTCGGCGATTCCATCGAGTGTTACTGACCGCCATTGTCATCGGTGGCGTCGTTCTGACTGCCGTGAGCACAATGGCTCAGCAGAACCGTGTCAACAATCCGAGTTTCGAGATCAACGAGGACGGCGATGAACTGCCCGATGGCTGGCGATTCTCCTGGGAGCGCACCAGGTCCACGGATACGGAGGGGATGGACCGCCAGGAGCCAGACTGGGCCCTGGATCCGGCGGTGGCTCACTCCGGCGATCGCTCATTCCGAATCGGCGTCGATCGCGCGCAGGACGACGGTTTGCTGCAGCAGGATGATATCGAGGTCCCAGCCGACGTCAGCGTCTTCCGCCTGAGCGCGTGGCTGAAGGTCGAGGGGGCCGACGGTGGCGCCGCGCACGTGGCGGTCGTCTACTGGGATGCGGATCACAAGTGGCTCGGTGCTGACTATGATGCAATCATGGTGGACGAAGACACCGACTGGCGGCGATTCGTCGCACTCTTCCAGCCGCCGGAGGGAACGACGACCCTGCGGCTTCGCCTCTGGACGAACTTCCACCGACAGGGCCCGATCACTGCGTGGTACGACGACATCGCAATCGAACCGACCGACCTCGAGGAGATGCCGCCCTTGAAGCACATCGACCCGACTCCGATGCCCGAGGTTTCGGACGCGGACCGGGAGCGCGGTTTCGTCCCCTTTTCAGCAAACTACCTGGACGTAGTGATGCCCGAGATCGTCCCGACAATCGAGGACCTTAATCCGCAACCGCGGATCTTTGCCGCGCCCGGCGAGCGCGAACCTATCACCTTTGCGGTGAGGGCGCTGGCCGACCAGCAGGACGTGTCGGCATCCATCGCCCGCTTCACCGGCGACGCGGGCGAGCTGTCTGAGGACGCGACCCACGCGGGCGTAGTCCGCAACCTCGTTCGGAAGATTCACCCGCGCACCGACGACATGCTCTCGCTGCCGGCGTTCATCGAAGACATGCACCCGGTGGACGTGGAAGCTGACACGTCGCGGTGGTTCTGGTTCACGGTGCAGGTGCCCGACGATGCTGCGCCGGGAGTGTATCAGGCAACGATCACCGTCTCCTCCAGCGGCGGCGAGGCGCAGATCCCGGTCCAGCTTGAAGTTCTCCCGATCGAACTGATGCGGCCCGAGGGCGTGGCGTGGGGGATGTACGATTACATGCATCGCACCTACTCCGACGCGCCCGACGCCATCGGAGAGAAGTTCCTCGACCAGCGCGCGCATGGGATGACCTCTGTCGGGCTTTGCGGCCCGCACGGGGTTGATATGGAGATGGTGGATGGCGAGGTAAAGATGCACTGGACCGGCGAGACGAACCTGGAACGCGCGATGGACGCGTATGTGACTGCGGGCTTTCCGGAGCCGATCCAGTGGCTGATCGCGGGCGACATCTCGCGTTTCGCCCGGCAGTTCGGAGAGACAGGCAGCGACGAGTACGCGGCCGCGTATCGCGGAGTCATCGAAGAGGTCCTCGCCAAAGCCGAGGAGGAGGGCTGGCCGGAGATCATCTTCCAGCCTGTGGACGAGGCCTTTGAGCACCGCCCGCGATTTGAGCGCATGATGGTGGAGATGCAGATCCTCAAGGACATGGGCCTGCCGGTGGAGGCCGACGGCATGAACGGTCACCCGGAGGGCCTCGAGGACGCGCTGCCGTACATCGACTACCTGAACTTCCACGACGGGCCGTTCCTCCAGCGCGGAGTGTACGATGCCGACGCATGGGAGCAGTTCCGGGCGCGGATGGCGGAGTTGCGAAAGACGATCTGGTTCTACAACGTCGAGATCGCGTCGCACCGCCCCGAGAACGCGCGCTTCTCACAGGGCTTTCACCTGTGGAACACCGGCGCGGAGGGCGCATACACCTGGTCCTACCGCTCTGTGCTCGACGATCCGTACGCCCCCAACCCCGAGCGAAGGTTCATCTTCATGCATCGCTTCCCGCCGATGGGCGATGAGACCGGTGGTCCGTCGTCAGGCTTCGAGGCCCTGCGGGAGGGGATCGACGACTACTACTACCTCCACACCTGGGACCGGCTTTGCCGGCAGGCGCTGGAGAATGGCACCGACGAGCAGAAGGAACTCGTCCGGACATCCCGCGCCTGGATTGCGGATCGAATGGCCCAGATCGACTACAGCCAGTGGATGGGCTGGCCCACCCAGGGCGAGTGGACCGGCGGAACGATCGTCACCGATGAGGGCGCCAGGGCCGTTGCCGGACACCTGAAGGTCCCCGGGGTGTGGGACTTTGAAGAGTACGACAACATCCGCTACCACCTCGCAGAGTGGATCGAGCGTCTCCAGTGATCGCTGTGACGCGATCGCGCACTATCGCCGGACAGGGGCCGGTGTAACCGATGACGCTTGCAACGCCACTGTGGCTGATCGCCGCGGCATCGGTTGCGGTGCCCATTCTCATCCACCTCTTCGGCCGCCCGCGGCCGAAGCTGAGGCGCTTCCCGTCGCTGATGCTGCTGCGCGAGGCACATGCCCAGCGTCGTAGCACCACCCGCCTGCGGCGCATTATCGCCCTCATCCTGCGCTGCCTGGCGCTGATCCTGCTTGCGCTGGTACTTGCCGGGCCGATGAGCCAGTGGCCACCGCTGGCGGCACTTGGCGAGCCACCTGGAGCGCCCGCGATCGTCCTCGACCGCTCGCCGAGCATGGCAGCGCGCATCAACGGCGGTACACCGCTGCGTCGCGCTCGAGACGCGGCACAGATGCTGGTGGAGCGCGCACATGGCAGCCGACCCTTTGTAATACATCGGACCGGCGGTAGCCCGCAGACGCTATCACCCGACGACGCCGCGGGCCTGATTGCGGATACAGCCGTCACCGACGGGCAGGCTCATTTGACCGCTGCAATCGGGTCTTTGTTCGACCGGGAAGAGACCGTGTCGCGAGTGTTCGTGCTGACTGACCTCCAGGCAACCGGTTTCGACGCGCTCCCGATTGCCCCAGACACTCCCGCGGAAGTGATCGCCGTTGACACGGGCACCGACCTGCCGGGCAATAGCGCACTGACCGGCCTTGATGCGTCAGGCGGGCTGCACCTGCGTGGCCGTCCGCTCGATCTGAGCATCAATGCGCGAACATGGGGGGAAGGCCGCGGGCGGGTCCCGCTCCAGGTGCGCTGCAATGATAATGATCTGACAGTCGGTATCGACCTGCTGCCGGACGCTCCCGCAACGTCGACCATCGAGATCCCGGCGGCCACCGCGGGGCCGCTCACGTGCACCGCCGCACTTCCGGAGGATGCCTTCAGCCGCGATGACCGCCGCGTATTCGCCACGTCGGTCCGGGACCGTCTACGCGTGAGCATAATCGGGGATGCGAATGCCACGCGCTTCATCGAAGCCGCGCTGGATCCGTGGCCTGAGGGCGATCCGCGCTCTGTGATAGACGTCACGGCCGCGGGTTCTCTGGCGGATGACAGCAGCCCGGATGCGGTCGTCATCGCTTCCGGCAGCCTGTCACCAACCGAGCGCGACCGGATCGGGGCGCTCGCGCGTGACGGCATCGGCGCGCTTGTCTTCGGCAACGCGGACCGCGACGTGCTGGATGCGGTCGGCTTTGGCGACGTGCAGGTGGGGGAACCGCTGACGCGCGAGGAGGGTGCGGCGCTGGCCGATCTCGCCACTAACCGCCCACCACTCGGCATATTCGCGCAGCCCGGTACAGGCGATCTCTCAGAGGCACGCTTCTCGCATATCCCTCAGGTCGATGTCGGGCCGGGAGGCGCGACGCCGATCCTGGCGCGGTACGATGACGGCACCCCGGCGCTGGTGGAGGGCGCCCTCCACCGCGCGCGGACACTGCTGCTCGCGACGTCCCCCGATGACGCCTGGGGTGACCTGGTACGCATCCCGGAGTTCGTGCCGCTGATGCATCGCCTCGTGACGTACCTCGCCGCGGGCACGGAGCCGATGATCCTTGCCGGTGCGCCCGGTGAGCCCACCGTGGGCACCGTTCCGCACGAGTCCAGGGGCCTGCACGTGGTCACCGGCGAAGGCAGCGCGCGGCCGGCGCGGGTGACGGATGGGTACTGGCGCTTCAGCGCCGACGCGATGGGTGCGTATCGGCTGCGATCCGAAGAGGAGGACATCGCCGCCTTCGCCGTCAACCTCGATACTGCGGAATCCGATCCTGCGCGCCTTTCGGAGGATCAACTCGCCCGTCGCTTGAAGCCGCTGGATACGCACATTGTATCCGCGGATGCACTGGAGGAGACGCTGGAGCGTCTCGGGCCGGGGTCGGCTGACGTATCATCACTGGTCGCGCTGCTGGCGCTGCTGGTGCTGGCTGTCGAGAGCGTGCAGTCGCTGCAGGCGGATGGAAGCGCGAATGATGAGTGAGAGTGGTCCGACAACACGAGTGGTCGTTGATGCTGACGCGCTCGCGCACAATGCCCGGGTCGTGCGCGGTTCACTGGAACCCGGAACCCGGCTGATGGCCGTGGTGAAGGGCAACGCCTACGGGCATGGGCTGGTCGAGGCCGCGCGCGTGTTCCTCGAGGCCGGGGCGACGTGGCTCGGCGTAAGTTCGGTCGCCGAGGGAGTGGCGCTACGCGAGGCCGCGATCAGTGCGCCGATCCTGAATTTCCTCCCGACCGCGCCGGGCGAATGCGAGGCGCTCGTGGAGGCCAATCTCACCGCGACCGTCGCGTCCTCCGAGCACGTCACATGGCTCCACGAGGCACAGGAGGCGGTGGGGAAGAGCGCCCGCGCGCATGTCTTCGTGGATACCGGCCTCGCGCGGATGCCGTCCGAGGATCGAGCCATCGACCTGGTGGACATGGCCGCCGGCGTGGGTCTGAAGATCACGGGCCTCTACACGCACTACGGCCCGCCCGGCTCCGGGGCCATGGCGGACGGACTCGACCTCTTCAAATCCGGCGTCTCAGCGCGAATGTTCGGGGCCCTCGCCGAAGACCTGCGGGCCTCCGCGGATCGGCGCGACCTCATCATTCACTGCGCGGCAAGCCGCCTTGTGCTGGAGGAGCCGCAGACGCATCTGGAGATGGCGCGGGTGGGGACGCTGCTGTACGGACAATACCCTCCCGGCACGAAGAAGCGCGATTTGGTTCTGCGCGACACTTTCGAACTGCGCAGTCGCATCGTGAACATCGGCACCGTCGGCGTCGGCGGCAAGGTCGGCTACGGCGGTGACTTCCGCGTGCGGCGCGAGACCACGCTTGCCACCGTGCCCGTCGGCTACGCCCACGGACTGGGGATGACGCCTCTGCGACTCGCGCGGCGCCCCCAGACCGCGGTCAGGGGCTTCCTCTCGCGCACCGCGGCTTCGTGGGGGAGAGCAAAGCACCGCCCGGTGGTGCAGATCGGCGGGCAGGAGGCCCCGATAATCGGCCGGATCGCCATGGACCACTGCAGCGTCGATGTGACGGATCTGCCTGAGGCGGAACTGGGAGATGACGTAGTGCTCCCGGTGCGCAGGACCGCGGTAAACCCCGACGTCCCGCGAGTGTACACGTCGTCCGAGGAGTGAGCATCATGCATCGGGTATTGAGCGTTGCTTCGATCCTCCTGCTTTGCATAGCCTCCGCGCAGGCCGCGGACGTCGCACTCGTGCGCGCCACTTTCTCCCTGAAGGGGCACCCGCAGGCCGGCATTGACCGGTACTATGAGATCGTTGAGCGCGGCCTGGACCACAACGGCGTTCCCTACGACATCGTCACCGATGAGGAGATCGTCGAGGGGGCACTGGCCGACTACCAACTCGCCATCTTCCCCTACATGCTCGACACCACCCCCGAGCACACGCAGGCCATCCTTGACTACGTCGATGCCGGCGGCAACCTGATGTGGTTCTACACGGTCCCCACCGCACTCGAGGAGACGCTCGGGGTCGCGGAAATGACCTACCGCCGAAAGGAATATCCGGGCCAGCTTCACACCATGGATTTTGGCGATGACGGGCCGCGGGGA
>CAZAHB010000227.1:0-6909 GCA_964484945.1 uncultured Armatimonadia bacterium
GGGGGGAAGCCTTGCCGAGCCTTGAACAAACCGTCGAAGCCTATTTCGCGACCCTCCATCGTCTTCGATCCACCGGCGCCGGCACCGGCGAAACGTCCTACTACGCCGCCCTGGAAGGATTGCTGAACGCCGTCGGGGCCACCCTGAAACCCAAGGTCTTCTGCCTGTCGCAGATGGCCGACCAGGGGGCCGGGCATCCCGACTTCGGCCTCTTCACCGCCAACCAGTGCCAGAAGGGCGAACCGAAGCCGGGCCAGAAGCCCGAGCGCGGCGTCATCGAGGTCAAGGCTGCCACCGACGACACTTGGCTCACCGCCGATTCCAAACAGGTCAGCCGATACTGGGGCGGATACCGGCTGGTCCTCGTCACCAACTACCGCGAGTTCGTCTTCCTCGGCCAGGACGTCGGCGGGGAGCGCAAGGAGTTCGGCCGCTTCAGCTTCGCCGACTCCGAGGACGCCTTCTGGGCGCTCACGCAGACCCCGCGCAAGGCCGCCGACGAGCAGGGCGACCGCTTCGTTGACTTCATCCAGCGCTTCATGACCCACGCCGCGCCGCTGTGCGATCCCGAGGACGTCGCATGGCTGCTGGCATCCTACGCCCGCGAGGCCATGGCCCGCGTCGAGGAGGCCGATATCCCCGCGCTGCAGTCGCTGCGGGAGGCCCTGGAGGAGGCGCTCGGGCTCACCTTCGAGGGCGAGGAGGGCGACCACTTCTTCCGCTCCACGCTCGTGCAGACGCTCTTCTATGGCATTTTCTCCGCGTGGGTCATCTGGTCGCGCGACCACCAGCCCGGAGAAGGCGATGAGTTCAAGTGGGGATTGGCCCAGTTCACTCTCAACGTCCCGATGATCGCCGCATTCTACCACCAACTCACTCAGAAATCGCGCATAAGGGCCCTCGGTGTCGTTGAAGTGTTGGACTGGGCTGCGGACGCCCTCAACCGGGTGGACCGCGCCTCGTTCTTCGACCAGTTCGACGAGGGGCAGGCCGTCCAGTACTTCTACGAGCCCTTCCTGCAGGCGTTCGACCCCGACCTGCGCAAGCAGCTTGGCGTGTGGTACACGCCTACCGAGATCGTGCGCTACATGGTCGAGCGCGTGGATCGCGTGCTGCGCGAGGAGCTTGAGATCGCGGACGGGTTGGCGAACGATAACGTCTACGTTCTCGATCCGTGCTGCGGTACGGGCGCCTACCTCGTGGAGGTCCTGCGTCGGATCGAACGCACCAAGCGCGAGAACGATCCCCACGCGCTCGTCGCGGACAATGTGAAACAGGCGGCGAAGAAGCGGGTCTTCGGCTTTGAGATCATGCCAGCGCCATTCGTAGTGGCGCACCTGCAGATCGGTCTCTTCCTTCGGAGTTTGGGTGCACCGTTGTCCAACGAACCCGATGAAGACGGCAAGCCAGATCGCGTGGAAATCTACCTGACAAATGCGCTTACGCGGTGGCAGCCATCCGACGAGGAGGAGCCGCGGCTGCCAATTGAGGAATTCCAGGAAGAAAGGGAGGCCGCTGACGACGTTAAGCGCTCCCAACCTATTCTCGTCGTGCTCGGAAATCCCCCGTACAACGGTTTTGCGGGAATGGCGATAGGAGAAGAACGGAAGCTTGTCGAGGCATACCGGGAGACGGAACGTGCTCCCAAGCCCGAGGGACAGGGCCTGAACGACCTCTATGTCCGCTTCTTCCGCATCGCCGAGCGGCAGATCGTGGAGAGCATGGGACGCGGCATCGTCTGCTTCATCTCGAACTACTCGTGGCTCGACAGCCTGTCCTGCTCCGGCATGCGCGAGAGGTATTTGGAGGCCTTCGATCACATCTGGGTCGACAACCTGAACGGCGACAAGTACCGCACAGGGAAGACAACCCCGGAGGGCAAGCCAGACCCCAGCGTCTTCTCGACGCAGTCAAACCGAGTGGGCATTCAAGTCGGGACTGCCATCGCGGGCCTCGTGCGGCGCAGTGAGCATCGAGACAGTGCCTGTCTGGACTACCGCGAGTTTTGGGGTACTAAGAAGCGCGAAGAACTCATCTCAGCCCTTGAGGACGCTGAGCCAGAGTATGAACAACTGACGCCGCGGTTGGAACTCGGCTACCCATTCATGCCGCGAAGGGCTGCACAGGGCTACTTCGGGTGGCCGCTGCTACCTGATCTGTTCCCGAGATCGTATCCTGGCGTGAAGACCAGTCGCGACTCTTTCGTCGTCGAAGTGGATGAGGAACCGTTGCGCGAGCGTGTGACCGCATACTTCGATGCATCGATTCCCGATGACGAAATCGGGAGCCGATGGCCTGCAGCCATGAAAACTACGAATCGCTTTGACGCTCCCGCGACCCGTGAGGCCCTGGTTGAGCGCGGACTGCTTGAGGACAACTTTGTTCGCTATCTCTACCGTCCGCTCGACCGTCGATGGATGTATTGGGAGCCTGAAGGTAAGCTGCTCGACGAGAAGCGCCCCGATTACTTCCCTCACGTCTTTCCCGGGAACGTCTGGCTCAGTGCGGAGGAACGAAACCGTAAGGCATTCTTCTATCAGCCGCAGTTCACCACCGTGCTCGCAGACCACCACATCGTCGAATCGAACGCGCAGATATTCCCTCTCTACCTCCGGAAGGGCGACGAGAACGACGGCGGCCTCTTCGGCGAAGAAGAAGTCGCGGTTGTGCCCAATCTGACTGGCGACGCAGACCAGTACCTGACCAGTCTCGGCGGCGAACCGGAAGACCTCTTCTTCCATGCGCTCGGGGCGTTGCACGCCCCGATGTACGCCGACGAGAACGCCGGCGCGCTTCGCCAGGACTGGCCGCGGGTGCCGCTGCCGGATGAGCGGGGGCTGCTGGAGGCGTCGGCGGAGCTGGGCCGGGAGGTCGCGGCGCTGCTGGACACCGAGAGCGGCGTGGTGGGCGTGACTGAGGGGGACATCCGCCCGGAGTTGCGGCCGATGGGCACGCTCAGCAGCGTCGATGGGAAGCCACTAAGGCCTGACGAGGGCGACCTCGCGGTGACCGCCGGGTGGGGCTACCTCGGCTACCGCGACGCCACCATGCCCGGCCAGGGCGAGATCGTGGAGCGGGACTACACGCACGAGGAGCTTGCGGCCATCGAGCAGGGCGCGGAGGCGCTGGGGCTGACCCTCGACGAGGCACTGGCCCAGCTTGGCCGCGCGACCTGCGACGTCTACCTGAACGACGGGGCTTACTGGCGCAACGTGCCGGAGGGCGTGTGGAACTACTACATCGGCGGCTACCAGGTCCTCAAGAAGTGGCTGAGTTACCGCGAGCGGCAGGTGCTCGGGCGAGACCTGCGCCCGGAGGAAGCGCGCTACGTGACGGAGATGGTCCGGCGCATCGCGGCGATCCTGCTGCTGCAACCCCGCCTCGACGACAACTACCAGCAGGTGAAGGAGAATGCGTTCGACTGGAGTTCGCTCGCGGCGGAGTGAAGCGGACGCCCGCGGGCGTGAACGTAGTCCCGCGCCCTCCAACACCGGGGCCAGGTGTTGGGGGGCCGGTGCCACATCCTCAACGGCTATTCAGCCCTGCATCATGCGCCCCGACCATCCATGGCATTAGCGGGCACGTAAGCATGATGACAGATCGAGCAGGTGGCCAGTGTCATGTGCGCCTGACAGCCTATCCTGCGCCTATGATTCCGAGCAGATAGCGCACCCCGGTCGTCACGCCGGGCAGAACCACCGACACCCCGATGCAGCCCGCGATGAGCCCGAAGACGGCCAGCAGGCACCCACCCGACGAGGAGGTGGATGTGGTCCTGCGGGATGAACCGGATGATCCGCCCTGGATCCCGTAGATGTGCATGAGCACTTCGGCGGTCGAGTCGTCGGACCAGCCTTCCTTGTCGGCGACCACCTTCGTGACAATGAAGATCAGGCCGTCTTCTCCCACCTCGTCAACGGCCTTCCGGTACTCCCGTTCCCCCAGTGCATCTCGCAGCAGTCCCAGCAGCTCTTCCCTTTTACCCATCATTGGCACCTCCGCCCGGCTATTCGCTTCCTGCTGACTGGTGCAGGTCGTGCCGGCCTCCCGTGCCTCGCCTCCCGATGTGCTTTGCGGCTCGCGTTTTGCAAAGATCGGTATCTAACATGGATGTTACATTCTACGGCAATACAAAAATACCTTTCTATCTGTACAAAAGTCTTTCTTGCGCGTACCAGTGATATTGCGCTGACGTCACATTCACCGCCTGCAGTAAACCCGTCGCGGCGTGTTAGCAGGAAGCAGCCGGACTGCCGGGGTCGAAGTAACGCCCGCCGATTGGCGGCTCGCGGTGCCTATCCGCGCCGGCTGTGCCGCGCCTGGAGGTCGCCGCCGGGATGGGCACGAATGAGAGCAGGAAAGCGACAGTGGAGGTGCGTCATGCGCTGGATGGCCGTGCTTATGGGAGGGCTTGCCACGATGACAGCGGTACACGGTCAAGCGGTACAGGGTCAATTGTACAAGGCCGCCCCCGGTCCCCACGTTCAGATCGTGACAGATGGGTCGCCGGCCGCGCAGATCGTCCTGCCCGAAGCCCCCACATTCCTCGAAGAGTTCGCCGCGAACGAGTTGCAGGACTACGTGCGGCGGATCTCCGGCGCCGAACTGCTGGTCGTCGGGGAGGAACATGCGGATGCCGACAGCTTCACCATCGCGCTGGGCTCGACGAATGCCGCGGAGGCCGCGGGGATTGAGCCCGACGAGGAGACGATGGGCCGGGATGGATTCTCGATGCGCTCGGTGGGCGGTGCGCTGGTGATCCGCGGGCGCAATGACCTCGGCACAGTCTTCGGTGTCTACGAACTGCTCGAGCGGCACTTCGGTGTGCGCTGGTACATGCCCGGTGAGATCGGAGAAGTTGTGCCCGAAGCCGACACGCTGGCTCTGGGGCAGATCGACCTGACGCACAAGCCGTCATTCCGCGTGCGATGGGTCGGCAACAACGAGTGGGCGCTGCATCAGCGCATGAATGCGTTCGTGAAGGCCGACGGGCGTGATGTCGGCGTGAACTGGAAGTGGCATTTCCACACCTTCCGCCGCCTGATGCCCCCGGATGAGTACTATGACGAACACCCCGAGTACTTCGCGCTGGTCAACGGTGAGCGGACGATCACCGAGAGCAAGACGCACGGGAATCAGCTTTGCACCTCCAACCCGGAAGTCGTCGAGGAGGTCGCGAAGAACATGATCGAGGTGCTCGATGAAGACCCGAGCATCGAGATCATCGCGCTCTCGCCGAATGACGGCGGCGGTTTCTGCGAGTGCGCCGAGTGTCAGGCGCTCGATGAGCCGGGTCGCGACTGGTTCGCAAAGTACTCCCGCAGGCTGGCGCTGTTCAACAACCAGGTGGCGCGCATCGTCAAGCAGGAGCACCCGGACGTGATGATCAAGGTCGGGGCCTACGCCATGTACGCCCGGCCGCCGCTGGACGAGGACTGGCGCTCGGAGGACAACCTGTTGTGGCAGCTATGCCACATCTACTTCTGCCACAACCACCCGCTCGGCAGCGACCGCTGCGAGGCGGGCGAGACGTTCGAGCCCAGCGAGCGCTTCCAGCCCAACCAGGAGTACGAGGGCATCCTCGACCAGTGGACGGAGATCGCCGAGCATCTCTTCATCTACGAGTACTACACCCTCGGCGGTCCCTCGAAAGCAGACCTGCCCTGGCCGCTGGTGCACACGATCCGCAACGACATCCCCTACTACCGCGACCGCGGGGCCGAGGGATTCTACACCCAGCTTTCGAACGCCCTGTTCTACCGACAGGGGATCAACTACTACCTTGCTGCCAAGCTGGCGTGGAACGCGGACCTCGACCCGGATGCGCTGCTGGCGGATTACTTCACCGGCTTCTACGGCCCGGCCGCGGGGCCGATGGAGCGCTTCTGGATGGGCCTGGAGCAGGCGATGATCGACTGGGATCAGTGCTCATCTTACGGCCTCAGCGGCACTGCCCACGCGGCGTTCGGGCCGAAAGTCTTCACGCCGGAGGTCATGGCGAGCGTCGGCGATGCGCTTGAGGAGGCCGAGACTCTCGCGGAAGGTGAGGGCGCATACGAGGAGACAGTGGCCCTCGCGCGGAAGATGTATGATGAGACACAGGCGGTGCTGGCCGATCTACGCGCCGAAGAGTAAGTGACCCGCGCCATCGGGAGACATGGAGGTCCGAGATGATCATCGACAGGCTGGAGAACGCCGAGCGCTACAATCCGCTGCACCCGGGCTTTGAGGCAGCGTTCGAGGTGCTGCGAGAGATGGATTTTGAGGAGACCGAGGAGGGCCCGCAGGAGATCGACGGCGAGCGGCTGGTCGTGAACGTCATCCGCAGCCAGGCGAAGCGGGTGGAGGACGTGTGGCTGGAGGCGCATCGGCGGTTCATCGATATCCAGTACCTGATCTCCGGCGAGGAGCAGTTCGGCTGGCAACTCACTGCCGATTCGGACATCCCGATGGGGGAGTATGACGAGGAGAAGGACACCATCAAGTACGAGGACATTCCGGAGGGCTGGTTCCCGCTGCTGCCGGGCGCGTTCGCGATCTTCTTCCCGTGGGACGCCCACGCGCCAATGCTCGGCGAGGGGGCGATCAACAAGGTAGTCGTGAAGGTAGCGGTGGACTGGGAGTAACGGCAGCGACGAGCAACGAGTTGCGAGCGACGAGCAACCCACGTCCCTCGGGCGGGGCAGGCGGCAACGGCGTCGGGCCTGGGCAGGCCCGACCTCCGGACGGCAACGGAAGACGACAACAACACACGGCCGGGCCGGTCGCGCGTGGCGCTATACGACAGCGCACCCTCTCCGGGGATCGCCGAACGGAACCACTGACGGGGAGGATGCCCGTCCTACAAACGGCCGGGCAACGGCGTCGGGCCTGGGCAGGCCCGACCTCCGGACGGCAACGGAAGACGAC
>CAZAHB010000227.1:7009-8785 GCA_964484945.1 uncultured Armatimonadia bacterium
AACAACACACGGCCGGGCCCAAGCGGCTGCGTAACGGCGTCCATCGCCGGGCACACACGATCCGCCGCATCGTCGCCACGCTGATCTCTTCGAGGCTGTCCACCACGAGGTCCGCGTCCTGGAGCTTCTCCGCATCCACTGAGCTTGTGACCGCCACGCACACCGCCCCGGCCGCCTTCGCGGAGGCGACGCCGGCGGGCGCGTCCTCGAGCACCACGCAGCGCTTCGGCGGCACGCCCAGCTTTTCCGCGGTGATCTCGTAGATCTGCGGGTCCGGCTTCTTGCGCGTCACGTCATCGCCGGTGACCACCGCGTCGAACCAGTCCAGCGCAAGTCCCGCACCCTCGATGACCGGGAACTGCTTGTCGCGGTTGCCCGAAGTCGCAATCGCGAGCTTCACATCCGCCGCCACCCGCGCGGTCTCGACGATCCGATGCACGCCGGGCATCGCCGGGAGCGGATCGCGCTTCTGCAGCTTGAAGAAGTTCTCCTTGCGCCGCTCGACCGCTTGCTCGGTGTCGATCTCTACCCCGTATTTCTCCGCAACGCCCTCAACGTAGCGCTCATCGCCGGTGCCGACGAACTCGCGGAAGTCCTCCGGCTGCACCGCGGTGTCGTAGAGTTCTTCGAACATCATGACGCTGGCGCGCGCGTTCAGTTTCTCGGTGTCCGCGACGACGCCGTCCACGTCGAAGATGACCGCCCACTTCATGGCGCTGGCCTCCTGCAGTGCCTGGACTGGGTTCCACGTGGGTACTTATGCACCAGGGGCGAGAAGACCTTCCGCGGGGGACGCCGGAGTGAGCATTGGGGATAACGCGTAAACGGCCTGTCGCGTTTCGTGTGACCCATGGGCGGAGGTAGACGACACCTGTGTCTGCTCATCGCTTCGGACGACAAAGACGCGCTCCTGGAGAGGCAGGCCTGCTCGAAATCCAACCCCCACCCCCGCCCCAGGCGTGGGGCCCGCAGTGAGCGGCTCGCCGTTCGGAGGTCGGGCGAGCCTTCGCCCGACGCGGGCCGGAAGGCCCGCATTCGTTGCCTTTGCCGTCAGGAGGGGCTGCCCGAACGATTTCGGGGTGAGACGGCGTCAGCCTCGGCTTCCCTTCCCGCCCGTCGCAGGCGGCGACCTGCCTCTAACCCGGCTTCCGAAAGACCGCCACCGTGTCGCGCGGGAAGCTGACCGTCCAGCCGAAGCGCTCGGCGATCCATCGCATTGCATCGGGCGAGTAGTAGCAGATGTGCGTTACGTCATAGTGGTAATGCCAGTCCTCGAACCGGGACCAGTCCTCCAGCATCTTCGTCATCACGCCGAGCACCCCACCCGGGCGCAGGAGGCGGCCGAAGCGCTCGAACTCCACCAGCGGCCGGCGGAAGTGCTCGGCAGTCTCCGAGCAGGTAACGAAATCATACGTGCGGTCAAGTGGCTCGCGATTCGGGGAGAAGTAGAGGTCCCAGCCCTCGGCGCAAAAGCCCCGCTCGCGCAGCATCATCACCAGCACGGGCGGCTCACCGCAGCCGTAATCGAGGCCTTCCGCGCCCGGCTCCAGCAGCGGCTCGACCTCATCGAGCAACCGGCTCAGGAAGTCGCGGTAGCCCTGGTCTTCCGCGTCGTTCTCGTGCAGCAGATATCGCTCGCGCTCCTCCGCCGGGTTGAGCAGGAAGCGGTCCGGCACGAAGACCAGATCGCACTCCGCGCAGTGGTAGAACTCGCGGTCATGCGAGCGAGCTTCTCCCTCGAAGATCAGGTTGGTCTGCTGTGAGCCACAGAGCCTG
>CAZAHB010000228.1:0-8778 GCA_964484945.1 uncultured Armatimonadia bacterium
CGCTGTCATTTGGCGTCACGCGAACTCCCAACCCCGAGCGTAGCGAGTGGGTCGCCGTTCGGAGGTCGGGCGAGCCTACGCCCGACGCGGGCCGAGAGGCCCGCATTCGTTGCGGTGAAATCCCAATCCCTGAACTTTGATACAGAGCCGCGGGCAGGTCTGAACCGTCTGCAGGCGAATCTGTGCAGGGAGCCCACCAATCACAGTCATAGGCGCCTGCAATTTCTGCAACCGAAAGTTCGACAGTTTTCTCTCGGGCGCAGTTGCTGCCGGATTCGGGAATGTAGCGATCGGTGTCCACCCGGACTATTGCGACACCCCCATCGAGACGATGGCGAGATCGAAAAGTCCCTTCACAACGACCACGCGTATCTTCAGCAGCTTCTCGCCTGACCCCGCCGGGGACCTGCCAACCACCAGAAAAGGAGATTTGACCGATGAGTACGGATCCAGATGAACGGCTTCGCGAAGTGACGATGAGCAGCGAGAGCGTCTTCGAAGGACACCTGATCGATCTGCGGGTCGATCAGGTTGAGCTGCCGGACGGACGGGAGAGCCGTCGGGAGATCGTGGAACACCGCGGCGCTGTTGCCGCGGTACCTGTGACGGATGACGGTGAGGTGCTGCTTGTGCGTCAGTGGCGGCACCCGGCCGGGCGTGTGCTGCTGGAGATCCCCGCGGGCACCCGAGAGGAGGGCGAGGAGCCGGAGGAGACGCTCCACCGGGAGCTGATCGAGGAGATCGGCCACCGCGCCCGCACCATCGAGGAGCTTGCGGAGGTCTACGTGGCGCCGGGCTACAGTTCCGAACTGATCGGGCTGTATCTGGCAACTGATCTCGAACCCGCCGACGGTGAGGCCGATCCGGACGAGAACATCGAGATCGTCCGCATGCCACTTCAAGAGGCGCTGGCCATGTGCCGGGATGGAGAGATGGCCGATTCGAAGACGGTCTCAGCCCTGCTTCTGGCGGGCATCCGACTGCTTGGGTAAAGCGTTGAGGCGCTGTGATGACGAAACTGTCGGGGCCGATGTCTGTCTGTACTCCCGTGGAACAAACGAGTCGTTCGAAGCGGAGAATCAGACATCTATGACGTGGCCGCGCATGGACGGTCGAATTATAGTCACTGGTATTATCCTCGTATGCGTGCTCGCGTGCGCATTCGCTGCATTCGGCGATCCGGGCCGTGTGCCGGAGCGATCCACGGTTTCGCTGGCCCGGGCCGAGAGCATCATGGTGGAGCGCGGTCCGTTCAACCCCACGTGGCTGTATCCTGAGGGTCGGCTGGACTACGGGGTGATCGAGTGGCTGCTGTCGAAGGCCGTGGCAGGGTCGGTCGGTGCGGAGACCGCCAATGGCGCGTGGAAGGACCTGATCAACGCCAGCGACCGGGTCGGGATCATGGTGGATGTGAAGGGTGTGCAGCCGCATGACCCACTCCTCGAGGCACTGGTGCGGCAGATCATGGATCGCGGCGTGCCGATGCGCAACATCATTATCTTCGCGGGCGAGGAGAGCGCCCTGTTTCGGGCCGGCTACGACATAAGCGGCAATGCGCCCGGTGTGCGCGTGATGGCAAGTGACGATCAGGGCTATCGCAAGGGGATAACGCGCATCGTTCTCGATTACTGTACGAAGGTGGTCAACCTCACGCGGCTGCGCGTGGACCCGCAGATCGGCATGTATGGCGCGCTGGCGAACTACCTGGCGAGTGTTCCGTACGTCGATCAGGAGCGGCTGCGGCACAATCCCGAGAAGCTTGCGGAGGCGGCGGGGCGAGCGACGTTGCGGCGGATGACCGTTCTGAACATCGTGGACGCACTGCGCCCGGGATTTCGGTTGAAGAATGGAAGAGAGAAGTTCGAGACATGGACCTACAACGGGGTGCTTGCGTCCACGGACCCGGTTGCGGTGGACGTGATTGGGAAGAATGTGCTTGAGAAGAAGATCGCACAGGAGGCCGGGGACGCCGACTGCCCTGACTTTGCGGTATCCTACCTCCAACCGGCGGAGGAGGCATACCGTATCGGTGTGGCTGATCCAGAGCGGATTGACCTGATCAATATTGGGCCCTGAGGGTCCTTGACAGCGCGGGGCAGTTACGTTAGTATAGGGTGCGTCGCGCGGTGGAGCAGTCTGGTAGCTCGCAAGGCTCATAACCTTGAGGTCGGAGGTTCGAATCCTCCCCGCGCTACCAACATTTTTCTGAGGGCCGGGTCCGCGAGGTGACCGAAAAAGCCTCCGGGATCCGGCCCTCGCGCGTATGATGACATGCCAACCCGGTCAGAGCGAGGGCAATGCTCATAATCCCGCCCCCAGCGCGTCTCGCGCCCGGGATCGGAGTGCGCGAAGCGCTCGAATCCTCCCCGCGCTACCAATATTCTTCTGAGGGCCGGGTCCGACAGACCACCGGCAGACACCTTCGGCGGCCGGAACCAGTTTGACGGACTTATCGATCGCGTATTGGGGGGAGAGATTTTGGACAAACCATATTGGGTGTATGTTCTCTACAGCGATAGCGCGAATCGCTTCTACACGGGGGTCTCTGAAGATCCGGATCGACGGCTTGAGAGTCACAATGCGGGAAAATCTCGCTGGACCTCCAGGTACACCCCGTGGCGGATTGTATATAAGAGGCGCTTTCCAAGCCTTACAAAGGCTCGCAAGTTCGAGAATCGGTTGAAGAGACAACGCGGCGGCAACGGTTTCTTCTCGCTTACCGGCCTGGACCGGTCTCAGTTCGGTCGCGGGCAAGGTTCATAATCCCGCCCGGGGGCGGGATCGGAGGTTCGAATCCTCCCCGCGCTACCAACATTTTTCTGAGGGCCGGGTCCGCGAGGTGGGCGAAAGAGCCTCCGGGATCCGGCCCTCGCGCGTGTACACGCCGACTGTACGCCCGGCTTCGGCGCCATGAAGGCTCATTCTCCCGCCACCGTTGGCACGAAGCGAGTATCGATTCCACCCTCTCTGACCGTAACGATCATGCCTCCGCGCGGTTCCCCTTCGAAGTTCCAGTTTGTCGAGCGCACTCCGTAGACCGGCACTGCATCGATCGCGAAGTTGATGCGCCGGTGCCTGTGGCCGAAGAACAGCGCAGTTGGCCGCGTTTCGACCACCAGATCATGAAGCCATCGCGCGTCGATCCGCGCGATGCACATCCGAACCGCGCGGGACTGCTCCTCGGGCGGGATGTGCCCGTAGAGGAAGACGTGGCGCCACTCATCCCTCCGCGACAGCAGCCTCTCCAGCCACTTAAGCTGGTCGATCGAGTGAGCTATGTACTCGGATTGCAGGTGGCCGACGTGGTCGCCGGGAGTGGCGGTGCTCATTGCAACGAACAGGTCCTCGTTGTGCTCGAAGCTGTAGTAATCCCGCTGCCCGAAATCATCGGGAAACATGCCCCGCAACATCTCTCGGTGAGACACCCGCTCGTGATTCCCGTGGACCACGTGCAGTGGCAAATCGATCTCCGGCAGCAGCGGCTCGAGCTTCTCCGGATGGATGTCGCCCAGAAGCAGCGCAAACCGCGCCTCCGGGGCCTCCTCGTTGAGGCGCTGCAGGAGCGCGCGGAACTTCTCCACCCCCGTCGGCTCACCCTCGCGGTCCTCGCGCAGGTGAGGGTCCGCGATTACGGCGAAGACATAGTCTTCACGGTCCGTCTCCTGAGCCTCGCCGGGCGCTGAACCCAACAGCAATCCCGTCGTGCCCAGCGCGCCTACCGCTATGAACTCTCTGCGTCCCATCGCTCTGTCCACCCGAAGTACCTCCCTGCGCATGTCAGCAGCCAGTTGCGCCAGCCCCATGAGGCGAGTGCAGCCACCCGCCGCCGTGCGGAGATCGGCCGGCGAACCGCGAATTCGCAGGTAGCTTTCGCCACGCGACACACGTGACCTGCTCATAAAGCGGCAAGGTTCCCCGAAGGGGCAAGGTTCCCCGAAGGGGCAAGGTCCCCGGTCCCCTGACGCGGAACCTGCCCTCGCGATGATCAGTTTCGCGGGTACGCGCGGAGGGAGCGGTTCGGATGAGCAACGGGACGATCGGTTTCGGCGTGGTCGGGCTTGGTATCGGGCGCAGCAGAGCGAAGATGGTCGCCGAGTGTGCGGATGCGCGCCTGGTGGCCGTCTGCGATGTGCAGCAGGACCGCCTTGCAGATGTCGCTGAAAAGATGGACTGTGACGCGCACACCGACTACCTCGAGATGGCCGAGCGCGATGATATCGACTGCCTGCTGGTCATGACGCCGTCTGGCATGCACGCGAAGATGGCAGCCGAAGTGATGCGTCGGGGCACGCACGTGGCGACCACCAAGCCGATGGACGTCGGTCTCGAGGCCATCAACGCGGCCATGGAGGTGGCCGAAGAGACCGGCCTGACCTACGCGGTGGACTTCGGGCGGCGCTACGAGGATCAGCCGCGCAGGATTGCGCGCGCGATGCGGCAGGGGCGGTTCGGCACGCCACTGCTGGCCACCATCGAGATGAAATGGACCCGCGCCGAGGACTACTACGCCAACTGGCGCGGAACCTGGGAGCTTGACGGCGGCGGCTCGATGGCGAACCAGGGCATCCACCAGGTGGACCTGATGCAGTGGGTGATGGGCTCAGTGAGCCGCGTATGCGGCCACTACGCGGTGATGGCGCACCAGAACTGCCACACCGAGGACCTGGCGATGGCGATGCTGCAGTTCGACAGCGGTGCGCGCGGGTCGATCGTGACCACGACCACATACTCGGGGAGCGACCAGATTACGCGCGTGGGCTTCCACGGGACGAAAGGGGCGGCGCTGATAGAGAACGAGGAGATCTCCGACTGGACGCTCGGGGAGGACGACGACCCGCTGCCGGAGCACCCGGCGAACATTGTCGAGGATATGGTGGGCTGCATCCGCGGTGAGCGCGAGCCGGCCTGCCCGCCGTCGGAGGGCCGCAAGTCGATCGCGATCCTCCGCGCAGCCTACGTCTCCGCCGAGCGCGGAGAGTGGGTTGAACTGCCGCTGAAGGAGGTATAATCAGCAGGGCCCTGAGTGAAAAGTGACAGAGCCGCCGATTGGTGGCGGCAGCGATGGTGAAGTGCTGCAGACAGTTGCCGGGGGAGAGAGGTGCTTCATGATGAGGTGGACTGCTGTTGTATGTGTCTTCGCTGTTGTGATGCTCGTGGTCGGGCAAGCTGTTGTCGTCGCGCAACCCGCGGAGATGTCGCCGGGCATCATGTGGGAGTCGCTTCTGGGCAGTACCACGATGTACTCGAAGACCGGCAATCTCACGCTCAGCGGATTCGAGCGGATCTGTGCCGTCTTCCTGCCGCCTGCACAGAGTAATACCGTCTACCCCTACAACCCTACCGACGGTGGCAAGTTCTGGGCTGTGCTGTCGAACGCCGGGGGCACCGAACTGGCCCGTTACGACTTCTGGGCGCAACAGCGCCCCGCTCCGTACTGGTTCGTGGATGACGTCTGGGTTACGGACCTGGCCACCGACCAGCGCGTAGCGACCGGGCAGATTCAACTGGAACCGGGCGACTACACGGTGGACTACTTCCTCGACAGCGGTCGGTTCTACACATTCTCGTTCTCAGTGAACAAACTCACCAGTGACGACCCGTTCAATCCGCAGACGTACTCGTTCATCGACGGTCCGTGGCGCGACTGGGGTTGCATAACCTACCCGCGGGATGAACCATCCAGAAGCATCCACTGGATGACCTTCCTGCGCAACCGCGGCCGCGAGGCGAACAGGGATGTCACCATTGCGCTGACGATGACGCGCGATGCCGACGGCGCCGTCATCGCCACCACGCGGCCGGGAACGTCGTGGACCCTCATGCGGGAGTGGAAGAAGTATCGCTTTGAGCTTGTGAACCCGAATGGAGCTACGCTTCCAGCCTCAACCGTACTGAGCCAGGACGGCAGCTATACGCTCCGTATGGCCATGGACGAGGAGGTGTACGGGACGTGGAAGCTCGCAGTTGCCGACGGCCAGTTCCAGTACACCGGGCGCACAGTGCGCGGAGCGGTCGATCCCGTGGACTTCATAGAGGGCGGTACAGACCAGTGGTGGTATGTCCGCGAGGAGAGCGGCCAGGCACCCGGTGCATCAGCCGAGGCCGCCACACAAACGCCCGGTCCCGAGACTGACACGACCACGCCTGGCACGGACGAGCAGCCGGCAGCCGCCACGGGTGCGCAGACCGGGGCCGCCCAGGTCATCCCCGGAGCCACGCCAATTTCCGTCAACGGGCACACGATGGTGCCGCTGCGCTCGGTCTTCGAGTGGCTGGGGGCGGAAGTCAAGTGGATCCCTCAGGCGAAATCGATCTACGCCAGTCGGGGAGATGACGACATCGTCCTGATGCGGCTTGACGAGAGCGAGGCGACCGTGAACGCGAAGAAGGTCCCGCTGCCGCAGCCCCCGATCCAGCAGGACGGGGTGACGTACGTCCCGCTGCGCTTCTCCGCGGAGGCATTCGGGGCAACCGTGGGCTTCGACGCTGAGACCGGCGCGATCACCATCACCGACGGCGAGCGCGTGGGTCTGATTCCGGGCGGATGAATTGCCGCTGACGTGCAGTTCAGCCGTTTGCTGACGTTCGCTGCCGTGCGCTGATGTTCGCCGGCGTGTGCTGACGTTGAAACCTACCAGCCCCAGCGCAGCACGAACGGGACCTCGGGGAAGAGCGTCTCGAGCAGCTTCATCGTGGCCGGGCTGACCTGCGGATCGATGGTGGTGACGCGCTGCAGGTAGCCCTCCAGCGGTGTCTCGCGGCCTGTGACGATGCGCGTGATGGTGTCATCAGCGGTGCGCAGGACCACGTCCGCGGGATGCGGCCGGGGCGCATCGAGCACGCGCGCGAAAGCATCCTCGATTTGCAGGCCGGCGCGCAATCTTTCGCCCAGCAGCAGTACGCGCCCGCGCCAGTCCTCGAACGGGGTCTCGCGGAGGCGCTGCTCGAAGAGGGGGTGGATTTCGCCCAGCAACTGCGGCAGGTCGCGAATGCCGAACATGTTGACGCCCCCGCTGGCACTGCGCGAGTAGCCGCAGCGGCAGATCACGTCGGTGAACAGGCCCGGATCCGAGCAGACGTGGGCGACGACGCGTTTCGCGCCGTCCTCGGCGAGCATCCCGTGCAGGCGGGCGAGGACGGCCACGCCGATCTCGGCGCGGTCGTCTTCGTCGTCGAGCACCGCGACATCCGCCAGTCGCGCCTCATCGTCCTCCTCGTGGCGGGCGAAGGCCGCCCCGATAAGCTCCCCGTCCCGCTCAGCCAGCGCGGTGAATGTGCTCTCGTCCAGTTCGGGCACAGGCAGCGGCGAGAGCGTGAACGCATCATCGTGATAGTCGCGGAAGAACTGGCGCGCTCGTT
Source organism: uncultured Armatimonadia bacterium (assembly GCA_964484945.1). GTDB lineage: Bacteria > Armatimonadota > Zipacnadia > Zipacnadales > UBA5352 > UBA5352. The sequence continues at coordinate 7,360 of CAZAHB010000228.1, forward strand.
CGCGGTCATCATCTTCGACGGGGCGCACGACCACTCCGTCCGGTGGCAGGCAGGGAGTGCCGGTGCACAGGCGCTTTACGGCCTTCTCGCGCCGGTCCATATCCACGAAGCCAAAGTCCCGGTAGAGAGCGTGCGCGTTGTTGCGGGTGCCGGTGTTGAGCGCGAAGCACGAGCATTGCCGCGCCTTCTCATGCTCCATCGCCTCGGTGAAGGCGAGCCGCGAGAGCCCGCTTCGCCGCCACTGTGGCGAGGTGTGGACCCAGAAGACGTAATACCGCGTCGCCCAGTTGCCATGGGGGAAGCCGCTCAGTCCGCTCTCGGCCAGCACGTTGGCGACCCTGTATCCCTCGACCGTCGGGTGGACGATCACCATCTCACGGGGATCCACGTCCACCTCGCCCACGGCCCGGCCATCCTCCTGCAGACCCTCCAGCGATCCCTCCGTCGCCTCGCGGCCGAGCTTTCGCAGGGTATGTCCGGCCATCAACCGGAAGCGCAGGTCCTGATCGGGCAGAAGCTCAGCCAGGCGATCGGCCCACTCCTCGCGCCCCATGGTGACCAGTTGCAGTGCGGCCCAGGCCGCGTGGGTGAGGTCATCGCCGCGCGCAAGCGCCTGGAGCGGCTCGACCGCCCGCGGGTCGGAGACCGAGGAGCGCACCCATGCATCGACACGCGCCTCAACCCGCTCGGGAAGCGCGGCGCACTGGTCGTCATCAAGGCGCGACAGGTCCGCCAGGGCCTCCATGCGCCGTGTTGCGGTGGTATCTTCGGCATCGGCGAGGACCTCTTCGGCGAGCGCACCGCGCATCCTCGCATGGAAGCTGTCATCGTCGGCGGGGACCAGCGGCAGGGGGTGGACCGTGGTGCCGATTGCGCGCAGCAACCCGGTGACGTCCTCCCCCGCGGCCAGCCCGAGGTAGTACGCCATCCGGTCACTCCGCCAGGCATATGTCTTCGGCAGTTTGTCATCCTCGCCCGTGCGCGGCAGGGCACCAAAGAGCCGCTGCAGCAGATCATCGCCGAAGCGACGCTCCAGTTCCTCCAAAAGCCACAGGCCCTTCGGATGCCACTGCTCGGTGGCCCAGTAGACGCGCGCCAGGTCGGCCTGGTCGCGGGAGGGATCGCGGTTGGCCAGCGCGCGGGTGTTGCGATCGCGAAGGCGGCCCACCTCGTCGTCGAAGCCGAGATGCTGCAGGAAGCGCAGCGCGATATGCCGCGCGACCGTGGCCTCGGGGAAGAGGCTGACCAGCAGATTGCCCGCGGGCGTGTGCCACAGTGCCGCGTTGCTGAGGGACACTGCGGCGTTGTACGCCACAGCCCACTGCGGCCCCGCGGGTGCGATGAACATCTCGTCCTGCCACGGTCGCGGGCGGCGCGAGGTCTGCAGCGCGCGCAGCGTCCGCGGCATCTGCCACCGAT
>CAZAHB010000229.1:0-8755 GCA_964484945.1 uncultured Armatimonadia bacterium
CCCCTCGACGACCTCACCCTCGTATCCAAGCTCTCCGACGCGGGCAGCGATGCGCTCGGCGGAGACCGCTTCGGGATCGTGGACGACTTCGGCGGTCTCCCCAGCGAGGTTCACGTCCGCGGTGAAGACTCCGGGAAGTTCCTCCAGCCCCTGCTCCAGCGCGCGCACGCACGCCGCGCAGTGCATGCCCGTGATGCGAAGCAGCAGCCGGGACCGGTCCGCGACATCCTCGCGCACTCCGTAGCCGGCGCTTTCGATGGCCGCGACGAGGTCCTCCACGGACATCGCGTCCGCATCATACTCCACGGCAACTGTATCCGTGGCCAGGTTTACCGTGGCTTCATAGACGGCGTCTATGCTGTCGAGCGCCGCTTCGATGTTGCCTGCACATCCCGCGCAGCGCAGTCCTGTCAGCTCAAGTGTGATAGCTTTGCGCGCCATATTCGTCCTCCATGCCGGTTCGCATGCACGTGTTTGACGATTCGGGCGAGGCTGCCGACTTCCTGCTCGATGGACGCGCGAATCAGGGGCATCGTTCAGGGAAGTTCGTACCTCTACGCGCAAAGTCGCTGCAAAAAGGTCCCGCGGAATCTCCGATTGGGCCTTGACTTAATCCGGGACTTGCGAAAAACTTAACGAAGTTTCTGGAATCCGGGCAGGTGACACTGCCGGAAGCGTTGAATAGAAGCCACCAACAGATCGCGGCGCACGCCAGTGACAGGCGCCACGACTTTGCTGCCCGTCTTTACACCTGACGCAATATGGCGCGACCGTGCTCGACAAATGCGGCCGCTCCCAGCGTTTTTGTTCGGGAGAGATGTACCAGGTGAGCACTGACAGTCTCGGTTTCATGACCTGTCCCCTCTGTGGCTGCGCGTGCGGGTTGAATCTGCTTGCGCAGAGCCACGGACCGGAGCAGCCGATGTCCATCACGGTTCTGCCATCCTCCGCCCCCGGGTGGGGCGCTTCCGGCCTGTGCATGCGCGGCTGGCAGGTGGGGGAGATCCTCGGCAGCCGCCGCCGTCTGCGCAACCCCACGCAGTGGAGTGAGGGCGAGCAGCAGCGGGTCACATGGGATCACAGCCTCGCAAGAGCCGGCGCAACGCTTGCCGATCTTCGCGCGTCAGACCCTGATTCTGTCGGAATCATCCTCGGCGACAGCCTCTCCTGCGAGGAAGTCTTTGCCGCACGTAAGCTCGCGGATTTGATAGGTACCTCCAACATCGCCACCGTCGGTCTCGAGCTTGATGCATCGGTCATCCACGGCATCGAGCAGGTTCTGGGAGCGCCGTATCGAGCGCCTGAACCGGAGGAGCTTGACGGCACGGACCTGTTCATCTGCGTCAACTCCAACTACCAGCACATCAACCCGCGGGCCGCCGGGGCTGTCGCGCGCCGGATCCAGAGCGGATCGCGGATGATCCTGATCGACGAAGTGGACCAGGGGATGGCCGTCTGGGCCGACGTCTACGCGCGACATCGCCCCGGGATGCGCGCGGCCGCGCTCAGACAGCTTGTCGGAGCAGTGCGCGACCACGAACTCGAGGGCGGGCCGCTGGACCCCTCGGATGTGCGCGAGATGCTCGACCTGATCGAGGACAGCCGTCGCCTCGCGATTCCTTTCTCCGCTGCAGCGATTCTCAGCACCGATGAAGCATTTGCGATCGGCCAGTTGGCCAAAGCACTGCGCGACGAAACGCGCTGGGTCGGCGTCTACCTGCTGCCATCGGGGGCGAATACATTCGGCACCATCGACATGCTCGCTCCCGAGGGAGAGGGCGCGGGCGGCATGGGTGCGCTGGAGATGATGAGCGCCGGGTCGGGGATCCAGTGCCTGATTGCCATCGACGAGGACCTGGGGCGCCTGTTCGGGCCCAGCGATCTCGCGGAGCTTCGCTCGCGGCTGGAGTTTGGCATCGCACTGTCGTCATTTGAGTCGCCGACCACGAATCTCGCCGATGTTGCTCTTCCGGTGGCAATGGAGGGGGAGCGCGAGGGGACGATCCGCCGGCCAGATGGCCGCGTGTGGTCGAGTGAGAAGATAGTTGAGCCGACCGGCGCTTCACGCACAATCGACGATGTGCTCGAAGCACTTGCCCGGGAGATGGACGGCGCCGGCGTCTGGCGTGGCGAGGAAGAGACGTGGGAGCAGATACGGGCGGAAGTGCCCGGCTACGAGCAGATCGGGCTTGAGGACCTGCGTGAAGGCACGCTTCCCGCCGTCGGCATGAACAGCCCGAGCGTGACCGAGGTGGTGCCGCCGCTGGTGCTCACGGCCCCGCCGATAGACGTTCCAGCCACCGATGACGAGCATCCGTGGCTGCTTCTGCCGCGCTCAACCCGTGGCGGGTGGACAACCGATCCGCGCTGCCAGGGCGCGCATATCCTCCGACGTGAAGCGACATTGTACCGCGAAGCGTATCTGCTGGTTTCGCCCGATGATGTGGAGGAGCTTGAGGTGCGAGAGGGCGAGCCTGTGCAGATTATCACGAAGAGCGGCACAGCGTCCGCGCGCGTGCGCTCAGATGTTGGATTGCCACAGAAGGTCGCCATTCTTCCGACCGAGTTTCCGGGACTTATTCGCACTCTGGCGGGCGTGGAGGCCTCCGCAGTGCAGGAACCGGGCCTGCCTGCCAGTCCGATCGCAGGGAACGTCAGACCGGTGGAAACGCGCTGATGCGGGCGCTATTTCACGAACACAGCCTCAGCCAACGGTGTCGAAGACAGTGAACACGGGGCGGCGCAGTGCTCAGTTCGCGGCCCGGAGGGATATTTCTATGCGCCGCCCCGTGCGCGTTTTCACAAAGTCACAATACAGCCGGTGATTGCCGTGGAGCAGCAGACGCCCCAGACAACGGAGACATTCGCGCTCCCTGAAGACCGGATTCGTGAGTTCATCGAGGCGTTGATGGACGCAACAGACCGCCTGGTCGCGCCCACCACTGCCAGGCAGGGCGACCTGGTCTTCGCCGCGGTGGATGAAGCCGACGAGGTGGAGCTTGACTACGAGAACGCGCTTATTTCACCAGCCTGCTATGTTCTCCCGCAACGCGAAGCAGTCTTCACCTACGCCATGACCGAGGGCGAAGCGCCCGAGGTCCGGGCCACGGAGGACACGCCGTCGCAGATCCTCTTCGGCGTCCGCCCCTGTGATGTCGCGGCCATTGAGTACCTGGATCGGTTCTTCCTCGGTGGCGAGTTCGCCGATGACGTTTACGCCCGGCGGCGAGAGGCGAACACCATCGTCGCCATGGCCTGCGTGGAGCCACAGAATGATGCCTGCTGGTGCACCTGCTCAAACGCCGGACCCGTGGCGACGGGTGGCTACGATCTGCAACTGACGCCGATGGACGATGTGTATCTCGTAGAGGTCGGCTCAGAGCGCGGCGATCGGCTGGTTGAGGTTGCCGGGGATCTGCTGGAAAGCGCGGACCCCGAGTTGCTCGAAGAGCGCGACCGCCGCGTCAATGAGAACTTCGATCGGTTCGAGCGGCGCGGAAACATCGCGCAGGCCATGCGCTGGATCTCCGGCGACGAGACCCCCGAGGAGCTTTGGGAGGAGCTGGGAGCGAAGTGCTTCTCCTGTGGAAGCTGTTCGCTGGTCTGCCCGGTCTGTTCGTGCTTCGACACCCACGAGTACGTGGAAGACGGTGTCGGCGCGCGCATTCGATGCTGGGACTCGTGTCATTTCCCCGGCTACTCGCTGGAAGCATCGGGCTTCAACCCGCGCGAGAACGAGGCCGAGCGCATGTTTCACTACGCGCATCACAAGATGTGCGAGGACACCTTTAACAAGTACGGGCGGCCCGGCTGTGTCGGCTGTGGGCGCTGTGTGCAGATATGTTCGGCGCAGATCGACCTGCCCCGGATAGCGCAGACCATCAGAGAGCGCGGCTGGGAGTGCAAAGATTGCCCGCACTACGAGCTGCCGCACCGAGAATCCCAGGCCGCGATCGAAGAGGGGACCGATGAAGACTGATGCAGCATCGTGAGGGAACGTACGTCCCGCGCAGCGCGGAACTGGTCCAGTCCATCGAGGAGAATTCGCTGGAGAAGACATTCGTCTTCAGACTCCTCGACGATGAGCCGATGCCGTACAAGCCGGGCCAGTTCATGCTGGTGACGGTCTTCGGCGCCGGGGAGGCGCCGTTCACGCTGTGCAGCATGCCCGGTGATGACGGCCTGATCCGGATGACCGTCCGACGCTATCCCGGTGGGCGTGTCACCGAACAGCTTCATGACATGGACCCGGGGGGGCATGTGGGAATCCGCGGGCCGTTCGGCAACGGCTTTCCCATGGAGATGATGCGCGGGCGTGACATGCTGGTAGTCGCCGGCGGCATCGGCATGGCACCCCAGCGCGGGCTGGTCGAGGCGATTCTCAATGATCGCGATGAGTACGGTGAGTTGACGGTCTTTTACGGGATGGCCAATCCCGAGCAGATGCTCTACAACGAACTGATGGCCGAGTGGCAGGAGCGGGATGATATCAACCTGCGCCTGACGATCGATCGCCCGCACCCGGACTGGGACGGGCACGTGGGCCTGATCACGACCCTGTTCGAAGACCTCGAGGTCGATGCGCTGATGACGTCGGCCACCATCGTCGGGCCCCCGGTGATGTACCGCTTCGTGATCATGGAGTGCGAGAACCTCGGGCTCAACCCGGAGTACATCTTCCTGTCGCTGGAGCGGCGAATGTCCTGCGGTGTGGGCAAATGCGGGCATTGCGCGATCAAGGGCACGTACGTCTGCATCGACGGGCCGGTCTTCTCGCTGACGGAATACCGACGACTCGAGGAAGAGTAGCAAGACGGCAGTCGCAAGTCGCAAGTCGCAAGTCGCAGGTTACAGGTTGCAGGTTACAGGTTACAGGCAACGGCGGACGGCTAGCAGCAGTCGTCTAACGGCTTGCGGCAAACGGCTGACGGCCTGAAGCTCATATCTGATAGCTGAAAACTGACAGTCACAGGCGTGTGGCGCATCGACAGGTGAGACTTCATGCTCGGGGCCGCACAATTGAGCGTCGAACTTCTTTTCGGACTATTGGGTGTAGGACTGGTGGCCGGTGTGGTGCTGAGTCGCTGGCCGCGGCTGTGTGGATGGATCTGCAGCCTGGCGGTCGTTGGTGCGGCGGGGGCAGGAGGGTGGCTGGGCGCGATTGCCTGGGACTCTTCACCGGTGGGAGTGAACTTCGGAACCGTCGCCGGCGTGCCGATGGCCTTCCACTTCACAAAGCTGAATCTGATCTTCGTGTGGCTGGTGCTCGGCCTCGGAGCCCTCGCGACGATCTACTCGGTGCGCTACATCGATCACACCGCTCGCGAAGAGGGCATGCCCCCTCACCCGGTCATGCGCTATTACCCGATGCTGATGCTGTTCCTCGGCTCGATGGCCGCCGTGGTCTGCCTGCCGAACCTTCTTTCATTCTTCGTGGCATGGAGCATCATGTCGCTGTCGGGACTTGCGCTCATCCTTCACGAATACCACAAGCCCGAAGTGCTGCACGCGGGCATCAAGTTCGCGCTTTTCACGCTGATCGGTAACGCGGCGATCTTCGTGGCGATCATGCTGCTTCACAACGCCTCCGGAAGCTTCGCGTATCACGCAGCGCAGGAGACGGTGGCGCAGTGGTTCGCCCGCGGATCATGGATGCCGCATCTGGTCTTCGGCCTGATGGCCTTCGGGTTTATGACCAAGCTGGGTATCTACCCGATGGGCGACTGGCTGCCCGATGCCCACCCCGCAGCACCCTCCCCCGTGAGCGCGCTGCTCTCGGGCGTGATGATCAAGCTCGCGGCCTACGACGTCGCCCACCAGTCGGCGGAACTCATGGTGCGCGGCGGTGCCGACGAGAGCGCCATGATAGTCTGGGGCTCGGTGCTGGCTGTCTTCGGGGCACTCAGCGTACTGCTGGGCGGGGCGGCCGCTGCCGCGAACAATGACACCAAGCGGCTGCTGGCGTACTCGTCGGTCAGCCAGTCCGGCTACATCCTGCTGTGCCTCGGCGTCAGCATCGCTTTCGTGGTGACCGACCCGCTACTGGCCGGCCTGGCCTTCGTGGCCGCGATGGTCTTCGTGCTCGCCGACGGGATGCACAAGTCCCTTATGTTCCTGACCGCCGGTTCGGTGCTGCATGCCACCGGCACGCGCGATCTGGTGCAACTCGGCGGACTGGGCGATCGCATGCCCGCGACGAAGCTGGCAGCCATCGCGGGCGGGCTGTCGCTTGGCGGAATCCCGCTGACGGCGGGCTTTATCGCTAAGTGGCTGCTTCTGCAGGCGACGCTGCAGGGCGCGGCGGCGCAGCCGCTGATGGCGGTATTCATGCTCGTAGTGGTGCTGGGAAGTATTCTCGCGATGGCGTACGCCCTGAAGTACGTCGGCGCGGCCTTCCTCGGCGCACCGGCTGACCCGCAGTGCTGCGCCGAGACCGACGAGGTGCCGGGCCCGATGCGGGTGCCTCAGTTCGCGCTCGTGGCGGGGCTGGTCGCGGCCGGCCTCTGGCCGGCGCTGATGGCGGGGCCTGCGTCCGCGGCGTGGCGTGAGATGCTGTCTATCGGAACGCCGCTCACCGGAGTTGAGGGCGGTATGCTGATCATCGGCGGACCGACCGCCGGGATGGTCGGCGGTTTCGTGCCGCCCGCGATCTTCGTGCTGGTGGTGGTCGCTGCACTGGTGGCATGGGGACTGTCGCGACTGGGCGGAGCGCCCACGCGCGAGGTTCCAAGCTGGCAGAGCGGCCTGGATATCCCCCTCGCGACCACCCGACTGCCCGCAAGCGGATGGTTCTGGCCCTTTACACCGGTGCTGCGGAGCGTCTATCGAGAGATTAAGCTGCCGAGCTTCCTGAACCCGCTTGACGAGGAATCGTCCGAGAACACGGAGGAATCCGGGGAAAGTGCGTCTGAAATACCCTTGAGCGCGTACCCGTCATCAGATGACGGGGAGTAACATTCGAACGGGTGACGCATGGTTGCCCGAGGAGAATGAGTTGTTTACGCATGAACGTCGATTGCACATCACATATCCACGCCGCGGGGACAGCGGTGCCCAAATTCCGCTGCTGGCGCCGTCACAGAGAGGGAAGAGGAGGACTGGATCGTGACTGGTGAAGAGATTACGCAGCGTCTGATCGGTCGTATCGGCGACGGGCTCCTCGAAACAGAGGCCCGTGGCGAGACTCGTCTGTACTGCACGATTGACCCCAGCGCAGTGGTGGACGCCTCCGACGAGGTGTTCAACCAGTCCGGTGGCCGGTACGTAATAACTGCGGCCACCGACGATCGGGAGGCGAATGACGCCTACCTGATCAGCCACTTCTTCGCGTTTGACGATGACAATCTTTACGTGACACTGCACACGCGCGTGCCGCAGGATGATCCAAGCATCGACTCGATCACGCCCTCTATCCCGGGCGCGGGATGGGGCGAGCGCGAGATGCAGGACCTCATGGGAGTGGAGGCAGTCGGGCATCCGGACCCGCGCCGACTCGTGCTGCCGGACGACTGGCCCGATGACATCTATCCCCTGCGCAATGACTTCGACGCCCAGGACAAGCCCACGGCCGCCGAGGACATGGCGCCTGAGATGAAGGAGGGCCCCGAGGGCGCGGTGATGGTCCCGGTCGGGCCGTATTTCCCCACACAGCACGAGCCGGAGGCCTTCGCGGTCTTCGTGGACGGTGAGGTTGTGGTGGACTCGGACTACCGGGGCTTTTACAACCACCGCGGCATTGAGAAGCTCGGCTCCTCGGACCTCACCTACAACCAGATTCCATTCATCGCCGAGCGCATCTGCGGGATCTGCGGCTTCGTCCACTCCTGCGCGTACTGCCAGGCTGTGGAGGAGGCGGCGGAGATCGAAGTGCCGCGGCGCGCGGACTACATCCGCACCATCTTCCTCGAGCTTGAGCGCCTGCACTCGCACATGCTCTGGACGGGCGTTGCCGGGCATATCATCGGCTTCGACACCCTGTTCATGGAGACCTGGCGGATGCGCGAACCGGTCATGTGGCTGTGCGAGGAGTTGACGGGGAACCGCAAGACCTACGGAATGAACATCGTCGGCGGTGTGCGCCGCGATATCGACGAAGAGGACTTCGCGAAGATCGAGAAGGTGCTCGCTGACATCGAACGCGAGTGGACCGCTCTGCAGGAGGCCGTGCCGGGCGATGCAACGCTGACCGCGCGTCTCGACGACGTCGGTGAGCTTACCCCGGAGGAAGCGCGACAGCTTTGCTCGCTGGGGCCGGTGGCGCGCGGCTCTGGCAAGGCCATCGATGTCCGTGTCGATCACCCATATGCGGCCTATGACGAGGTCGAGGTCGAGAAGTGCGTCAACGATGGCTGCGATACCCTCGCGCGGACATTCGTCAGGCTCGAGGAGACGCCGGTCGCGATCTCCATCATCCGCCAGTGCCTCGAGCAGATGCCCGACGGAGAGGTTCGCACGGAGATGTCCGACCCGATCCCGGCCGGCCTGCAGGGCATCTCGACGGTCGAGGCGCCGCGCGGGGAGAGCTTCCACTGGGTGCTGACCGGCGAAGAGAACCGCCCGGCACGCTGGCGAGTACGCGCCCCAACCTACGCGAATCTGCAGGCTGTCGGGCCGATGATTGCCGGCGATGTGCTGGCAGATGTGCCGATTGACATCGGCAGCCTCGATCCGTGCTACTCCTGCACCGACCGCATGACCGTGATCGACAGTCGAACCGGGCAGATGCGGGTGATGAGCGCGGAGGAGATGGCGAACG
>CAZAHB010000230.1:0-8740 GCA_964484945.1 uncultured Armatimonadia bacterium
AGTAGGCGCGTCTTCGACAGACGGCGTCGGGCGTGGGCACGCCCGCCCTCCGGACGGCAACGACGACCGGCGCTCGCGGGGCCGTCGCCGTTCGGGGTCGGGCACTGCTGCCGGAGCCGTCTGTTGCACGACCGCACGGCATCAGGCATCGGCATGACCGGCCTCCGGACGGCAATGGCATGCCACGGGAGGTCCCCACGCTTCCCGGCGCGAACAACCTTTCGGGTGATGCCACGATGGCCGAAGAGACCGAAGGTCAGATTACCAATGCCGAACTCGCGTCGATGTGCCGCCAGTTCTCCACGCTGACCAAGGCGAATATTAATATTCTCGAAATCCTCGAGACCATTCGTGAGCAGACGTCCAATGCGCTGCTGCGCGAGGTCCTCGAGCAGGTCCAGGAAGATATGGAGATGGGCCACACGCTCGCGACGTCATTCAGTCGCTATCCGAACACGTTCAGCCCCTTCTTCATCACCATGATCCGTGAGGGGGAACTGGAGGGCGAACTGGCGCGCACGTTCAGCGACCTCGCCGATCACTTCGAAACGCGCCTCGGCTCCACACCGGATGCCCGCAGGTCTGCCCGCGCGGGAGTTTTCGACTGGGAGGCGGCGGCTTCTGCATTCCAGTGGATCTTCATCTGGCTGTGCGGATTGCTCGCGGCATGCGCCCTGGGAGCAGGCCTGATCTGGTACGCCACCGCCGGCCCCGACGGCGGCATCGGCCTGCCCGGCGACCGTGTCGCGAACATCCTCATCTTTGTCGGGATCATCCTCGGCCTCGGGGTCCTGGTGTTCACCAGAGGGCGGAAGCGCAGGTAGTCGTCTGTCGTCCGGAGGACGGGCGTGCTCGCGCCCGGCGCGGTTACGTTGAGAGGAGACCTCTCTCGCGCCCCGGGCGCGAGGGAGGATATCCCTGCTCTCACCACTCGCCGGCACACAGGCAGCAACGACCGCACGCTGGAAGCGTGCGCCATGTGTCAAGAGAGGCTGAGTGCCTCTCATGTGAGGGCAAGCATCCTGCTTGCCGTCGTCCCTTTTCACTCTTCACTTTTCACTCTCTACTTTCCCTTCTTCAAAGGACCTCGCGCCGCCTCCGGCGAAGCACCCTGCACATCAAGGCGCTCATGGGAGGCACAACCAATGCCCGAAGACCGCAGGGCTCGACTGGCATTTATCGGAGCGGGGGGCTTCGCCACCAGCTCCATCTACCCGAACATCCACAAGGTCCCGCAGATCGACCTGGTCGCCGTCTGCGACCTCGACGAAACCAGGGCCCAACGCAACGCCCGCAACTTCGGCGCCCGCGAGGTCTACACTGACGCCGAGAAGATGCTCGACGAGCAGCAGCCCGACGGTGTCTTCTGCATCGGCCCCGCGCCGATGCAGTACGAGGTGGCGCCGATCGTGCTGGAGCGCGGCATTCCCGTGTACGTGGAGAAGCCGTCGGCGAACACCTCACCCGAGGCGAAGGAGCTTGCCGAGAGCGCCGAGCCCAACGACACGTGGGGCCAGTGCGGTTTCATGAAGCGATTCGCCTATGTCTACCGCATGGCGAAAGAGATAATGGGCCGCGAGCAGTTCGGGGATCTCAACACGCTGACAATCCACTTCGGCCAGGGGCCCTATCCGCAGATCTGGGGCATCGACTCGGCGCGGCGGGCCTTCCTGATCGGCCAGCTTTGCCACATCTTCGACCTCACGCGCTTCCTCGGCGGCGAGGTGGCGAGCGTCAGCGCGCTCTACCGCGAGGTCACCGATACGCAGTTCGCTTACCTGGTGAACCTGCAGTTCGAATCCGGCGCGATCGGACAGCTTGATCTGAATGCGCTGGAGACGAAGCAGGGCTTCCGTGACATCCGCGAGTGGGTGAAGCTGGTGGGCTTCGAGTCGCGGATCGAGATCGACGGGATGCAGTCGCTGAAGTGGCAGCCGCCGAATGACTGGATGGAGTTCGACGGGCGCATCGGTCCGTTCACACATGAAGTCGATCCTGCGTGGACGGGCATCGCAGATTCGAAGGCGAACTTCGGCTACCTCGGCGAGGTCCGGCACTTCGCGCTGCGCTGCCTGGGCGAGGTCGAGGGCGGCCCGGACCTGTGGGACAGCTACGAATCGCTGCGCCTCGGCGAGGCGGTCTACGAGTCGATGGAGACGGGAGACGTGGTGGAGTTGTAAGACGAACGACCTACCACCGTCGTTGCCGTGGAGGGGCCGCCCGAGCAACCGCTGTCGTGTAGCGGCGTGAGGATCCCGCGGAGCGGGAGGTTCCACCCCGGCCCACGCACACCGACAACCGTTGGGTCTGCCGTTATGCGGACGACAAACTGTATGGGGCGGGGTCACCACGCTTCGCGCGGCGGCCCCTCCAACAGCCTGCGGCGCGTGTGGTACTGTTCGCGCCGATCCCTGCAGGAGGCGATCAATATGACCCGCACACTTACCGCGATCACACTCGCGTGCGTCTGTACGCTCAGTTTCGCGCAGGTCGAGCACGCAGGACCGCCTCAGAAGAAGCTGCTGGAGTACGGGTGGGACGTCCCGCAACCGAGCTACGTGGCCGAGAACATCCGCGAGATGGAGAAGCAGCCCTTCGACGGCCTGCTGATGCGCGTGCGCGGACTGGGGCAGGTCTTTAACCCGGTGGCGCATACGCGCGAAGAGTACGCGGCCGAGTTCGAGGCGCTGGAGCAGATCGAGTGGGATCGCTTCACCGACAACTTCCTGATGATGTACGCCGCCTCGAAGATGGACTGGTTCTCCGACGAGCACTGGGAGATCATCACCGGTAACGTGAGCCTGCTCTCACGCGGGGCGGAGATCGGCAATTGCGTCGGCGTGTGCTTCGACTGCGAGCCCTACGGCGAGAACCCCTGGCACTACCCCTCGCAACCACACGCGGATGAGAAGAGCTTCAGTGAATTCCAGGCGAAAGTCCGCGAGCGTGGCGCACAGTTCATGGACGCCGTCGAGGCCGAGATGAGCGAACCGGTCATCCACACTTTCTTCCTGACCACACTCGGTGGTGTCCGCAATGCCGCGACGGCCGAGACCGCCGAGGAGCGCGACGAGGTCCTGCGCGATTACCACTACGGCCTCTACCCCGCCTTCGTCAACGGGATGCTCGACGCCATGGACCCGGCGACGCTCCTCAACGACGGCAACGAGCCCGCCTATTACTACCACAAACCTGACCAGTACCTGAATGTCTACCACTACATCAAGCAGGGCGCGCTGGGGGCGATCGCCCCGGAGAACCACCGGACCTATCGTGGCCAGGTGCTGGCCTCCCAGGCGCTCTACGTGGACCAGGTGTTCGGCCTGCGCGACCGCAAGCTGCCCTCTGAGTACATGACGCCCGAGGAGCGTGCGCAGTGGTTCGAGCACAACGTCTACTGGGCGCTGAAGACCGCAGACCGCTACGTCTGGTGCTACTCGGAGCGTATGAACTGGTGGACCGGTAAGGACATCCCCGAGGGCCTGCCCGAGGCCATCCGCGGCGCCCGCGCGAAGCTCGAGGCCGGCCAGCCGGTGGAGATCGACGCGGACGCCATCTGGCAGCGGGCCCACGAACGGATGCAGGCGGAGATCCAGGACGCGCTGCTCCACCGGCAGGCGACGATCGCGAAAATTCCACCTGCCCTCGCGCCGACAATCGATGCCCGACGGGATGACGCGGCATGGCAGCGGGCGACGGCACTGGAGCCGTTCCTCCCCACCGCTACATCTAATGACGAGGAGCCTGCGACCACCCTCGCGCATGTGGCGTATGATGATGAGGCGCTCTACGTGGCGGTGCGCTGCATGGAGCCGATGATCGAAGAGATGGAACTGGTCGGGAGCACGCGTGACGACAACGTGTGGCTCGGCGACAGCGTGGACCTGTTCGTCCAGCAACCTGAAGACGATCGGTTCTTCCACATCATCATCAACCCCGAGGGTGTGCGCTGGGACGCGATCCACACTGAGGAGGCGGGCGACACCTCGTGGAACCCCGACTACGAAAGTGCCGCGCTCATGACGAAGGGGGATGACGGCTTCTGGAACGTCGAGATCGCGCTGCCGTGGTCGGCGATGAAGTGGGAGGTGCCCCGGGCAGGCGCGACGCTGCGCGCGAACATCTGCCGCCAGCGCCGCCCGGAGAGGGAGCTTTCCTCGTGGTCGCAGTGCGTGACAGGTTTCGTGGAGCCGGGCAGCTTCGGAGCGTGGCAGCTGTAACTCCAGCATGGAGGTCGAGAGCAGATGGACTCATTCTCCAGCAGCATTCACGTCCGTTCAGACGATGTCGCCACTGTCTGTGACGCCATCGAACGCGTCATGGTAGAAACCGGTTACGACCCAACCGACGAGGCGCCGCACATGGTTTCACTGTGGGACCTGCTCACTCAGGTGCGGGCAGTGCGTGTCAGTGAAGCGCGATCGGGCTGGGTGGGGCTTCTCGATTCGAACATCATGCTCACCGAGATGCTGTCGGCCGGGTTGTCCGCCGAACTCGAAACGTGGGCCATCAGTTTCACCGTCCTCGACAGTGAAGACTGGCAGTATTACCTCTTCCAAGATGGCGAACTCATCGACTACCTCGACACAATGGCTGATCAGGAGTTCGACGAGGCGCTTGCGGAGGAACTGTTCGCTGAGTTCGCCGACGAGCATCCGGACATGTTCGAGGAAGAGGACACATGGGTCGAGACCAGCGAGGGCTTTCTCGGGCTGGATGAGGACGGGGTCTGGCCCGAAGAAGAGACTGAGACCGAGGCTTCAGAAGAGCCACATGAGGAACGGCAAACTCACGGAGAAGTCCTGGAGCCACTGCTCATCGAAACCACAAGCCCCGAGGATGTGGACGCACTGCTGGAGCAGAGGTCACCGGTTGCCGAAGACGACCTGCGCGAGTTCCTGCCGCGCATCGGCATCTCGCCCGCGTGGGCCGGCCTCGATTACAGCTTCTATGAGCAACTCCGCGGGGATGCGCTGGCCGACGACGGAATCCGGATCACGAGGCACCTGAAGTTCGAACTTGTCGATGCCGCAGAGCCCGGTGGACCGGACCTCGACTTGATCTGACCCCGCTCAGAACCGCCTGACGCTCCCGTCATCGCGCAGGCGATACACCCGCGCCTCCAGCCTCTCGAAGTGTACCGTGGCCGCACCGTCCTCGATGCGCGCGGTCTCATCGCGGAACGGCATCTCCAGCGTTCCCGCGCGCACGCCCGGGATCACCAGCCTCGCCTCCGTGGGCTTCCGCTCGTAGTTGCAGGCGATCAGATACGTGTCCTCGCCATCGCTCTTGACCATGGATACGACGCGGTCGCGCTGGAGGATCGCCTCGGGACCGGTCGCGGTCAGCACCGGCATCAGCTCATGGAGTTCGTCCACCACGTCCACAAGCGCATTCCAGCGCTCCACGCGCGAGAGCGAGTCGCGGTGCCAGTCGGTGCGCATCGCGCGAGAGAGCGACCAGTAGAGCACGCCGCGCGCGCCGGAGGCAACCGCGGTGTAGGTCATGGCGCGAATTTCTCGCGGCGTCGGACCGCGTTGCCACTCCTCCGGCACCTCATAGCTGTTCTCCTTGGAGACGGAGTAGTCGAAGAACTGCGCCACGTACCAGAACGGCGCCTCGCCGTCGGAGACCCGGCGGGTGATGTCCGCGTACTGCTTGATCCCGCGCAGACCGGTTCCTGAGAACCAGTTTGCCGGAATGGGCGGGATGGGGTAGTAGTCCGCCTGCACGATATCGACCGAATCGATGAACAGGCCGGGGTCCGCGAAGTGACAGAAGACGCCCGTCACCGGGTGGTCGGGATCATGCTCCCTGCAGACCTGGTAGGCCTCTGGCATGTAGATGTCCCCGCGGTCACCTTCTTTCTCCCACCCCGGTTCATCCATTGTGTGCCACGCCAGCAGAGCGGGATGCTCGCGGAATTTCTCAATCCGTCGAATCGCGCCCTCGAACTCAGCTTTCTTCACCGGCGGTCGGTACAGGCCGACCAGCGCCTTCAACCCATGCTCCTGACAGGTGTCGAGCCAGTGCTGTCCGCCATCAAATGTGTTCTGGCCCTCCCACCCGTAGGTGTGTGCGAGGTTGAAGCCCGCCTCCGCCAGCGCAGGGAGGTCGCGCGTGCCAACCGAGTACATCCCAATGGCGAAGAATGGCTCGCCGTCAACGAACACGTGACCATCGCGGACGGTGACCTCCTCGGCGGCGGCGGGTATGAGCGCGAGGATCAGGGCGGCGCAGACGGTGAGCTGCAGCAGCGGAAACCGTGGCATGGCGGTCTCTCCCGTAGCGTGACGGACTGACGCTCTCCCGGCCAGCGTCTGCCGCGAGGCGGTGCTGAGGCGTTGTTTCCGCATGGAGCGCACAAGGTCCTTCAGGTGACTGCGCCCTTCGCTACAACCGCATGATCGTGACGCCCCCGAACATCAGACGCAGGTTCAGTGCGGTGTCCTTCTCGATGCGAAGGACGAAATTGACGTTGGGCACAGACTGGTACGCGCCGAATGCCTCGTCCCCACTGATCGAGTACGTGAGCACGACCGCAGTCCCGTCGGCGAGAGGCGTCCAGGGGGAGGCGCTCGACATGAGAGCCCCGGAGATTCTTATCTTTTCGCGTAGACCATCATCCACAGTTACGTCCCGCCAGTCATTCACCTGATGCCCGTAGGGTGTGAGCTGAACGGTGACGAGGTACGTCCCAGGCTCGGCGGGCAGTTGCGCAACCACCATCACATCGTCGATGTCCGGCAGGGCGTCCTGGTCCACGACCTCCGGGAGCGTCAGGAGGTCCTCAGACAGGTCCACCCCCTCAATATCTGTGACCCCGACCGAATAGAATTCATCTCCCTCAGCGAACCGCGGGGCGCCCATCGGCGAGATGGTCACGCCCCTGTACCAGTCGATCGCGTCATAGCCCACTTCGTGTTGGATGTCGGGAGTCGCGGGGTCAATACGCAGCGCAGGGCCTGCCGTGACGGTCTGCCCGGCGAGCGTCTGAGTACAGAGGGCCTTCGGGTCGGAATCCCGATCACCCAGCGCCTTCTGCAGCATAGCGCGGCCCTGATCTGAGGCGAGTACCGAGTTGACTATCCTCGCGCGCACGACCGGAGCGGTCACAGTCTGCACGGCCGACCGACGCACATCCGCGGGAATGGGCTCGCTCTCCAGCTGGCTTGACCGACGGGGGACCTGTGCGTTGACTGTCACGGAGGTCAACAGCGCGAGCACTACGAAGACCGCAACGAGACGCATCGTTGCCACTTCCCCTTCACGGCGAGTAAATGTGACTACTAATGGTCAATTGTGATTATAAGGGAAAGTGTTACGTGGTCTCTAACTTTATTGCGCTTTGTTAACCGATGGACGGTGCGTCATGCGGCGTCGCCGGTGCCTCGTAGCCGGATCCGCTGAACTCGCACGCAAGCTCCTCCAGCAGCTCTGCACCCTCTCCGGACGCCCACTCGGCCACGAGTTCAGCGTCGGATGGGCCGTCGCTCTCCCAGCGCGGGATAACCAGGTAACGGTCCTCCAGCCACCCCATCGCCACGATGCTGCCCTGCCACGAGTGGTCCCTGTTCGCGAGGCGTTCGGCCCGCGCGCGCTCGCCGAACGCAAGCTCCCACACCCGCTCGTCATACGGCGCCAGCCAGCGGCACAGATAGGTGTGGCCTTCGGGAGCATCGCGGCCGTCCAGCCGGAACCACTTCGGGGCGTCGAGGCTTCCGTTCCACGCGACCTGCGTCTGCGTGCGCAGGAATCGCTGGATGTCCTCCTCGCCGAAGATCAGGCCAAGCTCGTGCAGCAGCACCGCCTGCGACAGCGAGTGCGCGTAGTAGCCGCCGCGATGCTCGACGCCGAGCCAGTGCTTCCACTTGCCCGGGTCCTCCGGGTGCACGTCCCACTCGCCCGCCGGATCCCAGTAGTTCCAGCGGTAGTGATCGCCCTCCAGCGTCAGGCAGCGCTTGAAACGCGCGCCGAGGCGGGCGGCCTTCTCGATGTACTTTGGGTCGCGGGTGGCGCGGTAGACGCTCACGAGGGCCTTGACTGCGATCGCGTGCTTGTTGTGCGGCTGGGTGAGGTGGGCCTTCACGGGCTTGAGGCGCTCGTGTGTGATGTAGACCGCGCCGCCATCCGGCAGCACGCGGAAGTTCCCGCGGGCATCCCACTTGTCCACCAGCGCGCGGACGAGCGGCACGTAGCGGGCGATCTGCTCCGCGTACTGATCCGCGAGACCTGCGGCGCGGACGGTGATGACGAAGTCGGACATCAGATGCGCCATCTTCAGCGAGGTGATGATGACGTCAACCGGCTCTTCGGGGTGATCCGGGTGGCGGAACAGCTTCAGCGGCAGGCCGTACCAGCCGGGATGGCCCTCCGCGTCCTCGGTCATCTCCGCCAGAAGCGTCTCCAGGCGCTCGACGAAGGTGTCGAGGTAGCCCTGCTCGCCCGTAAGCTGGAACGCCACCAGCGGCACGCGTATGTGGCGCGAGGCCTGCCACATGATGTCCTCGGGCTGGGAGGCGAAGCGCGCCATGCGCTCAGGTGTGCAGTACTTCGCGCCGGACTCGACATGGCCGAGGAAGGCGTCCACGATGGGCTGATCGGCCGGGTCGATCGGCGGAGGCGACCACTCGGCCGCCTTCGCAGGCGGCGCAGGGGCGGGCGGGGGGGGGGGGGGGGGGGGCGCGCCGGGGGGCGGGGGGGGGGGGGGGGGAGGGGGGGGGGGGGGGGGGGGGGGGCG
>CAZAHB010000231.1:0-8643 GCA_964484945.1 uncultured Armatimonadia bacterium
GAGGACGCAGTCGATGCGATCCTCTCCGGGGAGCAGACCACCGCGGAGGGCCTCGAATCGCGAGGGATCATCGGCAACGTCTTCCTCCGCTCGCGACCGTCCGGCGCGCACATCACGGACGTGTTCGTGAAGCCCTCTGTGCGGAGTGACCAACTCGCGGTGCAATTCGAACTTGCGGAGGTGGGCGAGGCCGGCCAGGTGGCCGTCACGGCGTCGCTGCTCGACGAGGCCGGTCGCGAGGAGGAGCGCTTCACGGCCACGGCCGACGTGGCGGCTGAGGCGCTGCAGACGGTCGAAGTCACCTGGGAGTGGGACGATCCGCGACTGTGGGGTTTGCGACAGCCGAATCTATACACGCTGCAGCTACACGTGGAGGGCGCCGGTCTCGAGGACGAATACTCGCAGGAGTTCGGCTTCCGCGAGTTCTGGATCGAAGGGAGGCGGTTCTTCCTCAACGGGCGAGAGATCCGCCTGCGGCCCATCAACGTCTCGGATAGCTGGAACTCGGCAGCCTGGGTCGTCGAGGCCATAGACGGCATGATAGACGCCTATCTGTGGGCCGGATTCACCCTGGGGGAGCAGTGGCCCTGGGACCACGGGGAGCGCGGGAAGGTTCAGTTCCGGGAACTGTGGCTGGATCGGGGGGATCGCAGGGGCTTCCTGATGGCGGGCTGCGCGCTGTCGATGAAGGAGTACATGCGCGATGAGCACTGGAGCTTCGCGTGGGACGAGCGCAAGGGCGAGTGGGAGGAGGCCATGGCCGCGGAGTTGCGCACTATGCGCAATCACCCCTCCGCGGTGATGTGGGCGACCACGGCCAACTTCTTCGGCGCCAGGCAGGATCAGAACCCGCGACTGATCGGGCGGGCCGGATGGATGCAGGACCCGAACTGGCAGCAGCGGGCGGAAGCCGGCATGGAGGGCGTCTCGATCATCAAGCAGCATGACCCGACGCGCCCGGTTTTCACGCATCACGGAGCGTACGTGGGGGACTTTCAGACAACCAATAACTACCTGTGCATGACGCCGCTGCAGGAGCGCGAGGAGTGGCTCAGTGACTGGGCGGAAAACGGCGAATTCTGCTTCTTGCCCATCGAATTCGGCACACCGCTGAGCCCGACGATGCTGCGCGGGCGGCTCGGCTACGGCGATGCCATGCGCAGCGAGCCGCTGATGACCGAGTTCTGCGCGATCTACCTCGGCTCCGAGGCCTACGAGCTTGAGCAGGACGACTATCGCGAGCGGATGGTGGAGGCGTTCAACGGTGAGCAGAACTACGATACGTGGCACGGCAGGTCAGAGTTGGACGGCGCTCCGGCCTTCCAGCGCCTGCAGGAGCTTTTCGTGCGCAACACGTGGCGAAGCTGGCGCACCTGGGGCATTACGGGCGGCATGGTCCCGTGGGGGCTGGCCCACGGCTTTGATGAGGACCGGGACGTCTACCGCGAGCCTGTGACGCTTGACTTTGAGCCAGGCCGGCGCGGTCCTTTCTCCACGCACATCCAGCAGGGCCGCCTGTCGGGCATCCGGCCCGGCGCCGGGACCGAGGTCCGGCCGGCCGGCGAGACACTCATGGAGGTCAACGGTCCGACGCTGGCGTGGATTGCCGGCTCTCGGGAGGCGTTCACCGAAAAGGACCACCACTTCTATCCGGGCGATGACTTCGACAAGCAGATCGTGCTGATCAACGACGCCCGCGAGGCCCTGGAGTTCTCCGCGCGCTGGCAGGTTGTCATTGGCGATGAAGAGTTCGCCTCGGGCGACGAATCCGGGCGCGTGCAGCCGGCTTCGGACGTGCGCCTGCGCATCCCCGTATTCAGCGCCCCCGCGGTCACCACGAAGACCGACGGCGAGATCCGGCTGGAGGCAACGATCGGTGAGCAAGAGCACAGCGACACGTTCGCCTTCCGCGTCTATCCCGAGCCACCGACCTCCGACCAGAGTGTGCGCATCTTCGATCCGGAGGGGGATACCTCGAAGCTGCTGACGCGTGTGGGCGTGGAGACGGTCGCCTGGGACGGCGCGTCAGCGCCGGGAGAGGTGCTGGTCATCGGCCGCCGCGCGATGGAGGCGGACACGCAGCCACCCGGCTCGGTCCGGCAGTTTGTGCTCGACGGCGGGCGCGTGGTCCTGTTCGCGCAGAGCCCGGACTGGTTCCGCGACGCCATGGGCATGCGCGTGTGCCCTCAGGTCTCCCGGCGCTTCTACCCGGTGCCGACGCGGACAGACAATCCGGTAGTGGCCGGCCTCGATGCCGCCGACCTGCGCGACTGGCGCGGCGCGGGTACGCTCGTTGAGCAGTTCTGGGGCGGGCAGGAGGACGCCCCGAATCAGACCCCGCAGCACGGCTGGCACTGGGGCAACCGCGGCAGCGTCTCCAGCGCAGCCATCGAGAAGCCCCACCACGCCGGCTGGCGACCGCTGCTGGAGGGCGAGTTCGACCTCGCGTGGACGCCGCTGATGGAGCTGGACGCGGGCCTCGGCCGGCTGATCGTCTGCACGCTCGATCTTGCGGATCGCGGAAAGCTCGAGCCCGTCGCGGACCTGCTGGTGACCCGCCTGATCGACTACGCCTCGGATGCTGAGGTCATCCCGCGCGTGCCGAAGGTCGCCTGGCTCGGCGACGCGGCCGGTGCGGCGCATTTCGAAGCCATGGGTCTGCGCTTCGAGCGCGCCGACGCCCTCCCGGAGCCGCCGGCCCTTGCTGTCATCGGATCCGACCACGATGTCGATGACGCGGCGCTGCGGGCCTTCCTGCAGGCAGGCGGACGGGCAGTGCTGATGCCCCGCGAGTCGGGTGACCTGCCGCTCGGCCTGCAGGCGCAGACAGGCACCGCGGGCATCCCCGAGGGCGTTCCGGACTGGCCGGAGGCGCGTGGCCTGTCGCTGTCGGATCTGCGCCTGCGCGCGGACGTCGAAGCGCCGCTGCTCACCGGGGAGGCCGCCGGACCGAACGGAATCCTCGGCCGGGTTGAGATCGGCGACGGTGTGGCGATCGCCATGCAGCTTGCGCCGTGGGATCTCGGCGCCGACGAGCGCACCTACCTGCGCTACAGCGAGTGGCGCCTGACGCGGACGCTGGCGCAGATCCTGACTAACCTCGGTGCTGCTTTCACCATGGATCAACTCGGCCTGGAACTCGGCTGGGCGCAGCAGTGGGCGCCGATTGAGCTGGACGGACAGTGGCGCTGCAGGGTGGAGCGGCGGCTGCCGGAGGTAGCGACCACTGATGATCGGCAGGAGGACGCGGGCATCGCCGAAGAGGCGCGGCAGTGGGCCGAGCCGGAGTACGATGACTCCGACTGGGAGCAGTGCCATCTGCCCGCGTACTGGGAGAGCTTCGGCGAAAACTGGCAGATCAACGGGGCCGCGTGGTTCCGGCGCGAGGTCAGCATCCCCGAGGTGTGGCGCGGCAAGGATGTCATCCTGCACCTCGGCAACGTGGACGACGATGACGTCACGTACTTTGACGGCGAGCGCATCGGCTCGCGGAGCGGGTGGAACGTGGAGCGCGAGTACCGGGTTCCGGGCCGTCTGATCACCCCCGGCACCCACACTATAGCCATCCGCGTGTTCGACAACTTCGGGGGCGGCGGCTTCGGCGCCCGCCCCGGCGAGATGCGCCTGGTCCTTACCCCACCCCCGCCTCCGGTCGGCGTATCGATGCTCGAGAACACGGACTTCTTTTCCGGCACCAACAACTGGAATTTCTCCAGCTTCGGCACATCAGAAGCCACCATCGAGATCACCGAAGATGTGCCCGAGGACCTGCAGGGCGAAGCCTTCTCGGCCCGCATCGACGTCACGCAGCCAAGCGACACCGGCTGGCATATCATGCTCAACCAGGGCGGCCTGGAGGTGCAGGAGGGCCAGACCTACGCCATCGACTTCCGCGCGAAGGCCAGCAAGCCCACGGAGATCTCGGCGCAGGTGCAGATGAATCATGCGCCCTACCACCCGGTCGGCCCGTCGGTGAAAGCGTCTCTCGGCACGGACTGGCAGCAGTTCCGGTTTGAGTGGCAACCCAACCAGGGGGACAGCAACGTCCGCCTGTCGTTCTTGAACATGGTTGACGAGGTCGCCACCTACTGGATCGCGTCACCGTCGATGGCGCCCATCGGCGAGCGCGACCGCGAGGCCCGATACGCCGAGATGCCCGTCGGCTTCTACCACCCGGATTACCGCACGGACTTCGAGTATGGCGACGATCCCTATCGATACTTCCGCTGGTAGATGGCAGTCTGGTGTGAGCGGCCCCGGAGGTGGCGCCGGCCTGCGTGCCGATGTTCTCGCCTCAGAAGGTCCCGGCAGCCGATGGCGCGAATTAGCACCTCGGTACACGCATTCCTTATACCACTGAGCCCGGGGGTTCCATCGATGGATTGGACCATTGCTCGTCTTCCCATCACAACTGTCATCTGTCTCGCAGCCCTTCTTGCCGCCACAAGTTGCACATCTGTCCACGCCCGCGAGATCTTCGTCGCCCCGGATGGCGACGATGCTAATTCCGGCACAGAGACGCAGCCGAGGGCCACACACCAGGCGGCAATCGAGTCCGTCCGGGCCGGTCGTGAAGCCGGCGACTTCACGGACGAACCGGTGGTCATTGTCCTCCGCGAGGGCGATTACCGCGTAGAGGAGAGTATCGCCGTCACCGCAGCGGATTCCGGCTCCGAGGGAGCCCGGTTGACCATCCGCGCCCATCCCGACGAGCGAGCGCGGCTGATCGGCGGGCCGGTCATGTCTGCGGACGACTTCCAGCCGGTGACCGACGACGATGTCCTCGCGCGCATCCCCGAGGAGGCCCGGGAGCACGTTGTCCAGGCCAACCTGTCGGATTTCGGCGTCGGCGAACTGAAGCAGTGGCCGGACACCTTCCGCGGCTATGCCGGCTGGCCGGAGCTGTTCTTCAACGGGCAGCCGATGCAGCTCGCGCGCTGGCCCAACGAGGGCTATGCTGAGATCGCGGAAGTTCTCGAGCGCGGCTCGGTGCCCCGCCACGGCGATACCGACGACCGGCCCGGCGTGTTCCGCTACAGCGGCGAGCGCCCTGAGCGCTGGCAGTCCGCGCCCGAGGTCTACCTCAACGGCTACTGGTGCTTCAAGTGGTACGATGAAGTCATCCGCGTGGGTGAGATCGACCCGGAGAATGACACGATCACGATGGCCGCGCCACACCACTACGGCGTCGGCGGGCGCTCCGGAGGCCTTTACTACGCCATGGGACTGCTCGAGGAACTGGATCTGCCGGGCGAGTATCATGTGGACCGCCAGAACGGGCTTGTGTACTTCTACCCTCCGGAAGCGATGGAGGGCGTGGAAATCGGCCTGTCCACGCTCAACGAGACCATGATCACGGTCGAAGACGCCTCCTACGTCACGCTGCGGGATCTGACCCTGGAGTTTTCGCAGGCACGCGCCATCAGCGTCACCGGCGGCGAAGCGAATGAGATCGCGGGCTGCACGGTCCGCAACATGGCCCGCAATGCGATGACCGTCAGCGGCGGCAGCAACCACCTCGTGACCGGCTGCAACGTGTCGAATATGGGCCAGAGCGGCATCACCATGAGTGGCGGCGACAGAGCCACCCTCACGCCGTCGGGCCACGAGGTCGTCAACAACCACGTGCATCACTTCAGCCGCCTCGTGAGTACCTATGCGCCCGGCATCTCCATCCGCGGAGTCGGCTGCCGCGCCGCCCACAACCTTATCCACGATGCCCCGCACATGGGCATGGGCTTCAGCGGCAATGAGCACGTTATCGAACTGAACCACATCCACCACGTCTGCATGGACACCGACGACGCCGGCGCGATCTACACCGGCCGCGACTGGACGCAGCGCGGGACCGCCATCCGGCACAACTTCTTCCATCACCTGCAGGGCGGGCCGTCCGTCAGTAACCAGGCGGTCTATCTCGACGACATGTACTCCGGCACCACCGTCCACGGGAACGTCATCTACGCGGTGCCCCGCGCGATGCTTATCGGCGGCGGACGGGCGAACATCCTCGAGAACAACGTCATGATCGACTGCCCGCAGAGCATCCGCCTCGACAATCGGGGCATGGGCTGGGCCACGCCCGAAGAGGGCGACTCGATCATGAAGCGGCTCGGTACCGTGCCGTACCAGGAGGAACCGTGGGCGACGCGCTACCCGCATCTGGTAAACATCCTCGACGAGGACCCCGGTGTGCCGAAATACAATGTGGTGCGCCTGAACGTCACCGTCAACTCCGGCGACCTGTCCATCAGCAAGCCGGCGGTTGAGTTCGGCACTGTCGAGGACAACCTCAGCCTCGAGGAGGATCCGGGGTTCGAGAACGCGGCGCAGATGAACTTCGCGCTGGAGCCGGATTCGATCATCTACGAGCGGCTGGAGGACTTCCAGCCGATCCCCTTCGAGGACATCGGCCTCTACGTGGACGAGTATCGCCCCTCGCTGCCGGTTTCGGAGCCGGTCATCAATCCCGAATCCCGGGCTTTCGTCGGCGAGCTTCAGGTTGAACTCTCACCGTCGCCTCGCGGGGCGGAAAGCGAGATTCACTATACTCTCGATGGCGGGACGCCGACGGCGGATTCGCCCCGCTACGACGGCCCGATCACGATCACTGAGAACACCACGCTGCGGGCTATCGCGATCAACCCGGACCGCCCTGAGGCAGCCCCCTCGAGCGTGGTCTCGGCCAGTTACGAGGCGATGCAGCTTGGCGAGGAGGGCGGCGTCTACCTCAGCGACCTCCCGGCCGAGAACGTAATCGCGCACGGTGGCCTGAAGAAGGACACGAACTACAAGGGCAACGCGCCAATCACCCTCGACGGCGAACAATACCAGAAGGGCCTTCTGCTGCACCCCACGAGCACCGACCAGGGCAACTTCGCGCGCGCAGGATACGAGCTGTCAGATGGTCTTTCGGCGGCGGTGACATTCAGCGCGGTCATCGGTGTGGACGATGCGGTGGGCGAGCGGGGCTCGGTGGAGTTCGTGGTGGAGGTGTTGCGCGACGGCGAGTGGCAGCGCGTCTTCGAAAGCGACGTTCTGCACGGTGGCGAGAGCCAGCCGATCGAACTGTCCGTGGCCGGCGCCGAGAAGCTGCGGCTGCTGACCGGCGACGGCGGCGATGACATGAACGCCGACCACGCCGTCTTCGCGGATGCGAAGCTGCAGTAACTCGGCGAGCACGGAACCGTCATGGCAGAGGCCGCAGTGCTCGCAGCCCGCGGCCTCTGCGTGACACGTGGTCATCTCCGAGAGATGCTCAGAACGCCCAATTCAACACCGTTGGAACTGCAAGCATTTCGCCAGGCGTTACTACTATTGCTGCTCGGCGTACCCCCGCGCATGAACTCTCGCGCGTATACCGCGCACCCTGGGATTGATTGCTTTGACGACCGATCATACGTTTGCGGACGCACAGTGGATATTCATCGAAGGAGAACACTCGCCGAACAACTACTACCTCGCCGCCCGGAAGGCGTTCACGCTGGATGACGGGCCCGAGGACGCCACACTGCACATCTCCGCCGACAGCCGGTATGTCGTTTACGTCAACGGTCAGCGCGTGGGGCGCGGGCCCAACCGCTGCTGGCCCTTCGATCAGCAGTACGACAGTTACGACATCGCCCGGCACCTGCGCGTGGGGGAGAACGTCATCGCGGTGCTCGTGCACCACTTCGGCGTTTCAACCTATCAGTACATGCCCGGGCGTGGAGGGCTCATCGCGCGGATCGAGGCCGATGGCGAGACGGTCGCTGTCTCCGATGCAAGCTGGAGAGTCGCCCCGCACACGGGCTGGCGGCGGAACGTCCCGCGCTCGGCCATGCAGATGGGGTGGGCCGAGCAGTTCGATGCGCGAGAGGACCTCGGCGAGCCGCTGGGCGCGCCATGGATGACGCCTCAGTTCGATGACTCCGCATGGGAGACGGCGGTGGAGATCGGGCCGGTGGGCACCGAACCGTGGACGGATATGTCCCCCAGGGAGATCCCGTTCCTGACGCAGGATCCGGTCTATCCGGAGCATCTAAGTTCCGCCGAAATCGTCCGCCCGCCGCAGCATACGCTTGATGTGCGGTTTTACGACTATCTGCCCGAGGGTGAACTGGCCGACCGCGTCGTGGCGGTCGTCGCGACGGTCATCGACGCACCGGAGGATTGCTCGGCGATGCTGTTGCCCTACGGGCGCCTGGGGCTGCATCGTGCAAGCCTGAACGGAGAGGAACTTGAGACCGGAGATCGCGACGAGCCGGTGGAGATCGAACTGAGCGAGGGCGAGAACCTGCTGGTGGTCGATTCGGGGACGACGCGGACGTATGCCACGCTGGACTTCGCGATCGACGCCGATGTGGACGTGGAGCTTGTCGGGCCGCCGGGTGGGGAGACGGCGCTCGCGGTGACGGTCTTCGATCCAGGCAATGTCGATGACGCCGAGGCGCGGGTGAAGTCTGCGCTCGCCTGTGAGGACGCGGAGGCGCTGGCGGCGTTAGTGGAGCGCCTGATGGCCCGCACCGGTCCGGCCCGCCCGGTGGCCCTCGCCACCGAGACCACCTCCCTCAACCCCTTCCGCGCCGAGCTGGTGGGGATCGGCCTCTGCGACGGTCCGGCGGAGAGCGATCCCGTGTATGTGCCGATCGGCCACCAGAGCCC
>CAZAHB010000232.1:0-8572 GCA_964484945.1 uncultured Armatimonadia bacterium
TTGCCGTTGGATGTGTGGCAGGCCGAACGACGGGCTGGCAGGGAAGCTGTCGCCCTCGTGCCGCAGGACCCCGCGAAGCGGGAGTCACGACAGCGGACACTCGGGCGCCACTTTTCCCGCCGCAGGCGCGAAAAGCAGCCCCTCCGTACGACCGTTGATGCCCTCGCAATTTCTGGAATGTGTGTTCCAGCCTGCCAGCCGTCGCCGTCTGCTCGTCGCTCGTCGCTCGTCGCTCGTCGCTCGTCGCCCGTAACTCGTCGCTGATAAGGAGCCATCAACCATGAAACTCGCCGGACACACCATGGGCATGCCGGACATGGACATCTTCGAGGCGATCTCGTTCTGTGCGGAGATTGGCCTGGACGGGATCGAGGTGCGCTGTGCCGAAGACGGCCAGATGCATCTCGAGGAGCTTGAGCCCGATGACATCAAGCGCATTCGAGACCACGCGCAACAGGAGGGCGTCGAGTTCGCCTGCCTCACGCCCTACTACCGCAACTACATGACCGACGTGGAGAAACAGGCCACGCTTGACGGAATGCGCCTCGCCTGCGGTGTCGCCCGGGAGCTTGAGTGCCCCACCGTCCGCGCGATCACCGGCCAGTGGCCGATGGATGACTACGAGCGCGTGGACGTCTTCGCCAGGACCGTCTCGGGCCTGAAGGAGGCCGGTTTGATCGCGATGGACAACGGGGTGAAGCTCGCCTGCGAGACACACAGGGGGCACCTGACCTGGAGCGCGCAGCAGGCCGCGGAGTTCGCGGGTGCGGTGGACATGGAGTCGGTCGGGATCCTGTGGGATCACTACTGGGTCCACGCGTGTGGCGAGGAGACTCTCGACGAGGCGCTGGCGCTGGTCACGCCGTGGCTGGTGCACGTGCACGCCAAGCAGATGCAGCGCAACGAGGACGGCGAGCCGCACGCGGTCATGGTCGCCGAGGACGGCGAGCTTGACTGGGAGCTTATCGTCAACCGGCTCAAGGTCGCCGGATACGAAGGCTACATATCCGACGAGTACGAGAAGTTCTGGCACCCCGAGAACTTCCCGCCCACCGAGGTCGGCATGAATGAGGATGCACAGTTCCTGCGCGAGTGCATCGCCCAGGAGCCGCCGAAGCCTTCAGAGGAGCCCGCGCCCGAGCCGCTTTGAGGCTCAGCTTCCATTGCGGCGCCAGATGACTGCGCCAACAATAAGCACCAGCGCCACCAGGGCGATCACGGTCCCCGCCAGGCTGCGCCAGGCCCCTCGGTTCGCGGGCGCGCCCGTATGCTGCGCCGCCCGCTCGGGCTCCGGCGGGGAGACCGGCTCCGCCGACAGGTCCACGTAGCCGGCGTTGACGGTGTATTCCGGATCATCGGGCGCAAGGCCGCCGGAGGGCTTGAACTGATCCTGGTACACGCTCATCATCAGCGGTTCGGGCCAGCCTGCCGCGGGAGCGGAGGATAGCGTCTCGCGCACGTCCTCGGGCACCGCGCCCGCCAGGGGAACCTCTCGCGGCTCCTCGGCTCCGTCGGTGGCGGCCTCGAAGCACACGACCGCGCCGTTCATGCGCTCGACCTTCGCCACACGCTCTCCGACACCCGCAAAGAAGGGCCCCCGGTGCTCGAACTGGGGCGCGGTCCACTCGATTGCACCGCTCGCAAGGTCCACCCGTGCCAGCCCCGCCTCCATGAGCATGCAGGCATGTCCATTCTGCACACGCGGGCTCTCGAGCATTTGGTACTTCGACTGAAGTCTCCACGCTTCGCGTGGCGGGGGGCCGAGCGTCCAGTGTGAGATTCCCTGATCATCGATGACCGTCACACCGTCGCCGAACGGGATAATCTGATGCACACCGTTCGAACTGACCGAACGCGAGAGCGCGTGTCGCCACAGCACGTCGCCATCATCGGCCCGCAACGCCACCATCTGAGTGTCACTCGCGCGCGTTTTCGTCGAAATCGCCAGCAGCCGCGAGCCGTCCAGGGCGACCTCCAGCGCCCAGTAGCCGACGGGCGTCTCCCAGAGCCGCTCGCCGCTGCGCGCATCGAGGGCGATCACACTGCTTCGTTTCGCGTCTGCGTGGTCTCCGCTGCTCGTGTCGGCGCTGCCGCACACGTAGACGCGCTCCCCGTCCGTCACCGCACCTCGCGCTGCGAACTCCATCTCCCACAGCTTCTCGCCGCTGTCGAGGTCCGCGGCCAGCACCGGTCCGCGCACGCCCCAGCCGACGGCGGTCTCGTCAGCAATGAGCACGCCCCCCGGTGCCCCATTGCATTCGGACGTGTCGTGCAGCGCCCACTGCAGGCTCTTCGACGCCAGGTCCGCCATCGCCAGGCCCAGCGCGTGGTCCACGCCCCTCCTGCCGATGCGCGCCTCATACGCGATCAGAAGCCGTTCGCCCTCGAGCACAACTTCTGACGGTTCGCCTCCGATCCCAAACTCCGCTTCACGCTCGCCGCTCTCGAGGTCGTAGACTATGACGTGCTCCGCATAGCCCGCGAACAGCCTGTCGCCTGCGATCAGCGGGCTCATCCGGCCGAAGGCGCGCCTCTCGCCGTCGGTCTCGACCACGTCCTCCCACGCTACATCCAGCGCGATCTCCGGGACGTCCTCCGGGGCCTCCGGCTCTCCTTCGGCCTCCTTCCACTCGAAGACCGCGAAGTCCACGCGCAGGTTCTCGTCGGGCAGGCCGCTGGTGATCAGCCTCACCCGCGGGTCACCGCTCAGGTCCACCTCCGCGCCCGACAGGTTGCACTCTGCCTGCACGGTGTCCCCGGGCAGGTCGATGGTGCACTGAAGGTCACCGAAGCTGCGCCAGAAGCGGGCGGTCTGGAGGATGAAGTCGAACTGCGAGACCTGGCCGTGAGACTTGACGAAATCGCGCTTCGGAGGATTGGCGGGCTCGCGGTTACGGAAGCTCACCGGCTGGCGGTAGCTCACTTCGAGCGAATTATTGCCCGCTTCCAGCGGCAGTTCAGCCATCGCGAAGACCAGGGGGGTGAACATGCTCGTGGGCGGAGGCATCCACAGCGCCAGCGGGTCCGGGCTCTCCGGGTCGATCGCCAGCGCCAGTTCGCGCTCCGACCACATGCGAATCCGCGCCGCGGCGTATGGCGTACCGCCGGGACCCGGCCCGTCTTCGAGGTACTTGTCCCAGTCATCCTGCACGTAGCGCGCCAGCTCCCAGTTCAGGTCCTCGGGAAGGCCAAGCTGCCGCAGGCGCCGACCGAACTGCCCGGACAGTCGCGAGTATAGTCCGGAACTGCTCCGACGGTGATCCTCTTCGCGGAGTTTTCGGGCCTTCTCGATCGCAGGCTGTGCGTCGCTCACGATCTCGCTGAGGCGCTTGTCTCCCGCGATGAAGCCGTCGATGGTCCTGCGCCACGCGGGGCTGTACGCGGCGAAGATGTCCGCATCGCGCACAATCCGCGGCTCAACCGGCTTTCCGTTGACGGAGAACGCCATCTCCGCGGCGGCTCCTACCACCGGGAAGAGCACCGGCACCGTCATGTCCTCATCGGCCTGGAGGGCATACTCCGCCGAAACGTCCGCGATGCACAGGCCTCGCATCTGCTCGAAGGGGCTGTCGGGACGTTCCGAGGGGATACGCGTCAAAGTCACGTTCAGCGTCTCGGAGGCCATGTCCACCGGGACCTGCTCGGCGGGCATGATGCGCCCGCCGGCGAACATCTCCTCCATCGGAAGCGGGTCGGCGTGGGCGAGACAGGTGAGGCAGACAAGGAGGGCGACATGTATCCATGTCGCAGGGGGATGATTCACAGGACTGGCTCGCTTCACGGATTCGCCCCCTAATCTGAGCCATCTTTTGAGTCCAAATACCGTCTGCAAACCGTTTACGACGCACCGTTGTTCGTGCGCTCGTCGTTGCCTTCGGCCATGGCAGGTGGTTCGCCGCCGATCTGGGAGTTCCACCACACCGATGCGAAGACCCGGTTCCAGAGGGTGTCAAAGTCCGGGCTGTCTGTCTTCAGGCTCGTCAGCGTTCGCCTGTTAGTGTTTCCACGAAATGCCACCACGCGCTCTCCGTCTTCAACCACCCGGACCATCCGCACGGTCATCGAGGTGATGACTTCGTCGGTCTGGACGGCCGTGAGCGCCACGCGCCAGGCCTGCCGGACAACGGTTTCGACCATCCCCGCGTCGGGGAGTGTGCGCGGAATCGTAACGCTGATCATGGCGTATCCGGAGTAGGGGTCCACCATCGCGCTGACGCGCCCGGTCATCGGCCGGTTATCATCCCAGGTCAGCGAGCTGATGGCATTGACAACAGCCTGGTCATGATCGGTGGTCGGCTCCGGTGAATCGGCCGAAATCCCGGTTCGACTACGACTGGTGACGGGACGCCGCGGAGCCCTGCGCGGGGTCTGCGTAGCGCGCCAGTGCTGCTGGGGGTTGGCTCGCGCTGCGGGCATAGAGCGCGCGTTGCCACTTCCGCTGGGCGACGGCGTATCTCGCGTGCCTCGTACGGAGCTGGGTGACGTCAGGCCCGGCGTGGTCGTGGACGGACCGTCCTGGTCCACTGTCCGGGTGGTTGTGACGGCTTCGTCCTCCTCGCCACCTCTGGCGATGCTGAAGATCACACCGATAGCGACCAGAAGCATCGCCGCAGCGGCTATCCCGAGCCACATCAGCAGTCGACGCGGGGACTCGGCGTCTTCAACCAGGTGAGGCTCCGGCCCACCGGTGCGGGCTTCCTTCGCGCGCTGGCGGGCTTCGGAGCGCTTGGCCTTGATGGCCTCAGTCTCATTGAGCTGAGCGGCGAGATCGTACCATTCCGCCGCATCCTCCCACAGCTCCCGCCGGGCCATCACATCGCCCATCTTCTCATGTGCGGCCGCGTCTGTGGGATGCTGCTGCAGGATTCGCTTGCATGCGTGCTGAGCTGCTACGAGGTCACCCTCCTCGATCAGCTCATCCACTTTTCTCAGTTCCTGCAGCATCTGATGGGGTCATCCCCTCTTACCACAGATTAGTTTCGTCATCATCAGGCCGTTTGACCATTCGGACTCTTTCGATGTCATATCCCAGCTTCTCGTAGAAGGCCACTGCACGCTCATTGACCGTACTGGCATCGAGCATGATCTTTGACGCGCCCTGATCCCACAGCCACGCCTCCATCACATCCATGAGGCGCTGTGACTGCCCTGAGCCGCGCAGGTGCGGTGCCACGTATACATTCTTAATATACCCAACTCTGTCATCTACAAGCGTCCTCATCATCGATCCCCAGATGAAGCCGACCACGTGGTCCTCCTGTTCGAGGACGAACAGCATCTCGGTGGGGTCGCGATCGGCCCGCCGCAGATCCCGGGTGTAATCGTCGCGGAAGCCCTGATCGACGCGGAATCCCGGGAAATTGGTCTCGTAGACCTCGAACTGGAACTCCAGCACGGCGTCGAGGTCACGCCGCAGGTGAAATCTGCGTATCGTTGGTTCATCCTGCGGCAGGTCCCGCTCTGCCCTGATCGCAGCCATTTCATCCACCCTGAGGAACGACAGTCATGGACGGCAAGTCGCAAGTCGCAAGCAACGGCAAGGACAGGTCAACGGCTACGGCACCGACGGCGGGGTTCAGCCGCCGCTGTCGATGATCTCCACATGCTCTTCGACCACGCGCCTGGGGCAGAGTTTCACAAATGCCCACAATGCACCGGTGAGAACCGCGGCGTCATCAATCCATCCCAGCGGAATCAGAAAGTCCGTGAGCGTGTCCAGCGGCATCAGAAAGTATGCGATCGCTACCACCACCAGCGCCTTCGCGAGGCTGCTTACTCGCTTATCGGCGAACAGGCGGGTGTAGAGCTTGATGAAGTTGGGCAGATGCATGAGCAATCGCATCGTGCTCATCTGCCCCGGCGTGAAGCCCAAATCCGGCCGTGTGCTCATAGTTCCTCCTGCCAGTCTTCCCGCTGTCCATGCCCGGTGCCTGCATCCGTGTTATGTACACGCTTCGCGACCCGCAATTGTTCCTCCCCCCGGCGGCCGACGAGCGCGCGAACCTACCCGCCTCCGAGCGCATTCAGCAACTGTTCGGTCACGCCCCGATCGATCTGCCGTCCGAGGTCGATGCCTTCGAGCTGCACCGCGATCTCTTCAACCGCCGCCGGATCGGGATCCCCGGTGATTCCCAGTTCGCCCATGACCTGGTTGGCGATCTGCTCACCCGCCACCTGGTCGAGCGTCATCATGATCTCCACGGCCTGCACGTACATGATGGTGTCCAGTTCCGCCGACATCGGATCATCGCTGACCGGATCGGGCAGCACACCGCGGCGCACGCCTGCAATCAGCGCAGGCACCAGGTCCCAGCGGCCCATCTGCGTCATCTGGCCGGCAAGCTTGCCCACCACAGGCCAGTTGGGCAGCCGCGACTTCGCCGTCAGCATATCATAGGGCATCTCCTGAGCGGTCAGATCGATCCTCCAGGAGGCATTCGCGGGCGACATGAGTTGGCCGTTCGTTGCCATGACCTCGCCGGGCAAGTCAACAGAGAAGCGCAGGCCCGCGTCGCCGCTGGACATCATCGCCTGCATCATCTGGCCCATCGCCTCGTTCATCTGCTGCATGTCCTGGGCCCCGTTGTCACCGGCGCCCTCCCCCTCCTGCTCCTGTGTCGGGGGCTGAGCGCCACCGTCAGTCGGCCCCATGACAGGCCCCTCGGGAAGCGGCATCTCGAAGGTGTAGACGGTGCTGAGCGCGTGCTGCTGTGTCCCGAACTGAGGATTCGGGCCGTCGGCTGCGGCGAAGAGCTTCTGGCCCGGGCCGGCATGCCCCTCCCATGCCTTCACGCGCCATTTGCCGCGGTCGAACTCATCCAGTTCCGTCCAGTTCTCCTGCACGAGGTTCTCATTGATATCGGTCGTGAAGTCGCCCTCGCCCTGTTCCGCCATCGATTTGAGCACGCCCGCCTCCATGCGGGCGTCTCTGGAGCCGTCCGGAGACACCGAGAACGTCGCGTCCACGAACATGCAGCCACCGGCAAGGGTCAGTGCCATGAGTGCGACAACCAGCACGACTGCCCTTCCAGCCCTACTCATACACGCCATACTCCTCCACCGCCTCAAAGAGCGCTTCAATGTTCTCCCACGGCACGTCCGGTTCGAGGACATGCGTGGGCGCGATCAACAGTCCTCCGTCATAACCTACATTCTCGATAGTCCACTTCACGGCCTCGCGCACCTCGTCGGGGTCGCCAAAGGGCATCGTGGTCTGGGTGCCGATGCAGCCCCAGAACGCGAGCCTGTCCCCGTACTTTTGCTTCAGCTCCGCCGGGTCCATGCACTCGGGTTGCACGGGGTTGAGGATATCGAAGCCGATCTCGATCAGATCCTCGATGACCGGTCGCACATCACCGTCGGAGTGATACCACGCGAGAATGTCCGGATTCTCGTCTTTTGCGGCCTTCACGACCTTGCGCCAGCGCGGCTTGAGCCACTCGCGCCACATCTCCGGACTCATCATCAGCCGGTCCTGCATGCCGATGTCGTCGCCACAGTGGATCATATCACAGCCGGCCTGCCCGTACCGCTTCGCCATGAAGGCCCGGTCCTCGGTGATCTGGTCGAAGATGTACGCGGCGAAGGGCGGATCGAGCACCATCTTCTCCATCAGCTTTTCCATCCGGGTTGTCTGCCACGCGTTCTCCCATATATGCCCCACGCTGCCCGCGACGAACCACTCGTCGTCGTGCAGGCCCGCCACATCACCTTCGAGGTGCTCGTGGCGCCACTGTGGCGTGTAGTCGGGCCACGGGAACTGTTCGAGTTCCTCGACGGTCTCCGCATCCTCCAGCGGATACATCCTGCTGGTGAAATGGTAAAAGTCCGATGGCGCGCGGCCGGTGCCGTACTCGTTGAAGCTGCAACCCTCGGGGACACCATCCGGGTAGAACCGCGAGAAGTCCGGAAGCTCGTCGGGGCGCTTGAACCCGACGCCACGCCGCTCCATGCCGAAGTATGCCCGTGGGTCGGTCGAGCCCGTCTGCTCCTCGAACATCTCCTGCACGGCCGGGGTGAAGCCGGCCTCCCTGGGAACGCGGTCGGGCTTCTCCCGCCGCATTGCGGTCAAAACTCGCTCTCGAGGCGACATCTCTGCGGGCATCTGGCAAACTAGCTCCCTTCGTGTCTGAAGCGTCCGTAGAGAAAGAAGAATGTAGCGATGACGCTGATCGCCAGCATCGCAACCGAGACTCCGGGTGGAATGATGCTCGCCATCAATCCGACCGCGAGCCCCGGCACCAGGAACACCAATATCAGCCACTTCCACACCCGCATCAGGTCGGGTGTGGTCAGAACGTCCATGATCTCCGCGAGGCCCTTCAGGTAGAAGCCGCACTCGGTGCAGCGCGTGTTGCTGCGCGGATTCTCCGCCCCACATACCGGGCAGCGGCGCAGGCCCATGTCGCGCATGCGCTTGCGATCAAGACAGCGCTCGAGACTTCGCTTCGCGCCCGCGGCCCTCTCGTGCCCCTCGATGTATGCCTGATAGTGCTCGATGGCGCGCTCCCAGTCCTCCCGGGTCCGTATCAAACATTAAGGATAACGGAGAAACGCCTTGTCGCGCTTTGCG
>CAZAHB010000233.1:0-8465 GCA_964484945.1 uncultured Armatimonadia bacterium
GTTCGTGGCCCCCGCGCCCGACGAGGTGTTCGATCACATCCACGATCGCGGCGCCCCTGCCTCGTACTTCTGCTGCGGTGACGCGACGCGCAACATCGAGGCGATGGCGCAGACCACCTGTGACAACATCTCCGTAGACGAGAACGTGGACCTTGAGTACCTGCGCGACGTCGCGCGGGAGAACGACAAGTCCTTCGGCGGGAACCTGCAACTGACGGTCGTCCTTTTGCTCGGCAGCGAGCAGCAGGCGAAGACGGCGGCGCTTGAATGCATCGACATCGGCGACAGCAGGGGCTACATCCTCGCGCCTGGCTGCGACCTGCCGTATGACACGCCGCCCGAGAACGTGGCGGCGGCGGGTCTGATGGCGGTGGATGAGTATGAGCGTGAAATCGCGCGTCAGACTGTCATCGAGGCCGAGGAAGACGAGTTCGAGGATGTCGAGATCCCCGATTACGATGCGCTCGACGAGGTCATCGTGGACGTCATAACCCTCGATTCATCCACCTGCGCGCCATGCCAGTATATGACCGATGCGGCCGAGCGCGCTGCGGAGGCGATTGGCGAGAGGGTGGTCGTCAACGAGCACAAGATTACCCGCCGCGAGGGACTGGGGATGTTCTGCCGACTCGACGCCGGCCATGTCCCGACCATCTGCATCGACGGGGTGCCCACCTTCAAGTCGATCATCCCCGATCAGCCGCAACTGATCAGGGCCATCAAGGAGCGCATGGAGGAGAAGTCGCAGCAATGATCCCCATCTGCCTCGTTACCGGCTTCCTCGGCAGCGGGAAGACCACCTTTCTGAAGCATGTGGCGCAACAGCGCGCCAACGAGCGGATCGTCTACCTCATCAACGAGTTCTCGCCCGAGGACGTGGACGGGGTGCTGCTCGAGGAGGTCGAGGACGACGTGCTCTCGGTCCCCGGCGGCAGCATCTTCTGCCGCTGCCTCGTGACGCAGTTCGTGGGCAATCTCAAGCAGATCCCCGAGCGCTTTGACACCGAAAGGAATCCGCTGAAGGGCGTGGTGATCGAGGCCAGCGGTGTCGCGAATCCGATGGTGATCGAGCAGATGCTGGATGAGACGGGGCTGGACGAGGTCTACGATCTCGCGACCATCGTGAGCATCGTGGACCCCGGCAGCCTGCCGAAGCTCGTGCAGACGCTGCCGAACATGAGCGCCCAGATAGAGGCGGCCGACGTGGTGCTGCTTAACAAGATCGACCTGTTCGATGCGGATGAGATTTCAGAGGCGGAGGAGATTGTCCGCGGGATCAACGCCGAGGCTCCAGTGGTGCGCACGGTGCGCTGCCAGGCCGAGGTGGACCTTTTCAGCGGCGGCGGGCCGCGCGGCCTCGAGGGCGACTACGCGTTGTGCGCCGATCCGAAGTATGCCCGCTACTCGCTGGGCTTCGATGAACCGGTGGATATGGATGAACTCGTCGAGGAGCTTAAGGCTCTACGTGACGAGATCTACCGCGCCAAGGGCTTCGTGCCGACTGAGGACGGACCGGTTTACGTGGACATGTCGGAGGCGGAGTTGAGCGTGGAACAGGTGCCCGAACGCGACGCAGCGGGCGGGTTGGCGATCATCGCCCGCGGGGAATCCTCGGCCGGCGTGAAGGAACTGGTCAGTCGGCTGGCAAAGTAGAAAACAGACATGGAGACATGGAGGCGCACTCCACACAATCTCAAGTAACAGGGTAAGCTTTTTTTCTGATTCGGCTTGACACACAATTGCTCAGCACTACAATGTTCATATCATGGAAAGCGATGCAAAAGGGGAACTGGCATGACGAGGTGGATGACGCTTTTTGTGGTTCTGGCGTTTGTCTTCGCAGCAGGGATGGTCCACGCCGACTGGGGCAGCAGTGGGTTTGTTCCGTCGTGGGACGCAACCCCCTGGACGTCTGACGTCTCCGGCGACACCAGCGGCGGTGCTCTCGACGGAGCGGATATCGCCTCCGGACTGTGGTATCGACAGGCGGGAGGCAACCACTACTTCCGCATGGAGCTGGCGGGGCAGCCGACGGCCACTGACTTCGATTGGGCGGAGATGTACGCGGTTTACATCGACGCCAACCCCGGCGGATCAAGTGGTGACATCAACTACGTCCCAGACGCCTTCGACGACGGCGGAGTGGACTTCATCCTCGATGCCCACTTCTCGGCGCCGACAACACTGACCCACGATGTAAGCCATTACCATCACTGGGACCAGACGCTGAACAGCGGAGCCGGGGACTTCACCTTCACTGACCTGGACACCAAGGACGAAACGGACGGCAACGACACGTCCGATTACTACATCACTTTCAACAGCGGCGGCCCGAACACGCTGGACTGGATCATTCCGGTGAGCGATACTCCCTCGGTGGGTATCCCCGCAAGCTTCGACTTCTGCGGAGCGACCCATGACGATGGCAGCCCTGAGCAGACCTGGGATACGACTGAGTGTGTGCCGAATCCCGAACCCGCGTCGATGGCCCTGATGGGGCTCGGGCTGGCCGGACTTGCAGCACTCCGCCGACGGCGCAAAGACACCTGATGTACCCATAACAGATGACACTTCCCGGGGTCGCCCGCGCGGCGGCCCCGTTTTCATTTAAGCGGGTACGATGGAGGGCGGCTCTGTATCAAAGTCTAAGGATTGGGCTAATCACGGCAACAAATGCGGGCCTTATGGCCCGCGTCGGGCGAAGGCTCGCCCGACCTCCGGACGGCTCAAAGGCGCGTCGTTGTCGTCCGGAGGGATGGGGAGCCAGAGGTGTCGCCTACCTCCCCCCATCCGTGGCGCAAGGCGCGACAGGCCGTTTGCCGTTATCCTTAATGTTTGATGCGGAGCCATAGAGGGCCCCGTCGACTTTTTTCGTGAAAATGCCTGTCAGTGCCACCATGCAGACGTCTGGGTGATTTCCATGCCGCAGATTGGCTTCGCCAACTGAAGCTGGACCTGGATGCTTCTGCTCGCCGCGACCATCAGCTGCGCCGCCGAGAGGCCGGAGTACGCTGTACAGTTCATCGAGCAGCCGCCGGCCCTCGACGGATCGCTCGATGAAGCTGTCTGGACGGAGGCCCCGGAGCCACCGACCGTCACCGCGCTGGGTGTGACCGAAGACCCGGCACAGGCTGCGACCCGACTGCGGATGCTTGCCGGTGAGGAGGCGCATGCTGCATGACGTGGAGTTCTACACGATGGTCATGGCGCAGCCGGGAGCTCCGCGGGAGGTCGGCGCCGAGCGCGACGGCGACCGACTGACGCTCTCATGGCAGCCGGCGCGATACGCGAAAGAGGTGGCGGGTTACGTCGTCTACCGCAGCGACCCGCCAGGCGGGGCGGGCGAACTGACCACCCGGGAACCGGTCGCGGGCACGGGCTTCGAGACCCGGGTGCCCGCGGACGGGCGGTTTGTGGTCTGGGGGCTGCTGGAGAGCCTCGACGGTAAGATAGGCGCGCGGGTGCGGCTGGCTCTCGATGGCGATGACCTCGGCGCACAGAACCTGGATCTGCAGTACATCTGTGTTGGCCACGGCGGGCCGACGCTGGAGACGGAGCTTTGGGACTGCCTGCGCCCAACGCAGGGGACCCCGGACGCCGCGATGGCGTATCAGGCCTCCGCGGGTGAGCATGAACTGGCGCTCCGCGCCATCGGTGACACGACGGTTCGCTTCAAGCGCTTCGTCATCACCAACGACCTCGGCTGGGAGCCGGAGGGGCGGACGGGCTTCCTTATCAAGTGAAGGGCGCGCGCGACGCCTATCCCTCAAACACCGGCTGCACTTCCACGAAGCTGAAGATGGTCTCCTGACCCACGGGCCCGCCCGGGTCGTCGGCGCTCTCCCAGTCGGAGAGCGTCAGGCGCGCCGTCGGCGCAGTGGCGCGGAACTGCACGTAGTGGTAGACCATGTGGAACGGGTGATCGCGCGTGAACGGCTTCGGGCCCCGGGCGCTCACGAACGGATAGGAGAACGCTCCCTCCTGCACGTCCGCGCCCTCGACCGCCACCGTGACCGCGCATGGCGCATCCCGCGATTCGCCCGCTATCAGATCCTGGCGGTCCGCGGTGATCACCTTCAGCGAGTACAGGCGCCCGGACTGCAGGCCAGTGATCTGTTGCGCGGCGACGTTTGGCGCCTCGCCACTGCGCTCCATGACCAGGAACGTCTCACCCATGCTCGCCCACGGATACCGGCCCTGCAGTGTCCCGTAGCCCGCGAACTCATCGGTGGTGATGCTCCCCTCCTGCGCCGGGTCTGTCGCCCAGTGGTCCGTTCCGTTCTTGAAATCCGGGTTCAGCACGTGCGTCAGTTCGTATGGGTCCTCGATAAGCGGTTCGGTATTGCCCTCGATGCAGTAATGCCGCAGCAGCGCCCCCATGTAGTCGAGGATCTCCTCGTTCACGTAATTGGCTCGATACGGCTGCACGCCCCACAGACCGAACCAGGCCGGGTGCGTCGCCAGCACCTCCATCTGCATCTGCAGATGCACGCGGAAGTCCGCGGTCGGGCAGCGGTTCGTGGTGCAGTAGGGCAGGTAGGCGTACATCAGCGTCATAATCGCGCGGCGCAGAGAGCCCGGGTAGGCGGCATCCCAGGCTTCCGCTTCTCCCACCAGCAGCGCCTCAATCTGCTCGCGATCCTCCTGCTCGGCAGGCAGTTCGCCGATGTAGCGCTCGATCGAGAACGGCCAGCCTGCCGCCAGTGTGGTCTTCATGAAAAGTTCCGCCGCGTCCGTGCCGTACATGCGCACCACGAACGGGATCCACTGCTTGCCGCTGAACTGGGGGTCTGCAGAAAGCATCGCCGCCGAACGCGCCGTCGCGGTCAGCTTCTCACGCCCGAAGCTTGGACCGTACTCGTCAACCTGCATGCCCGACATCCGCGGCGTCCCCCAGCCGGGAGCGCCTCGCCAGTACGCCAGCATCTCCTCGACCGACGGGTCAGTGCCTCGGCGCCCCGGCGCGCTGCGATTGAGGATCCAGCTTCGGTCCATCTCCACCCATTCAGCGGCCTCGGGGATCTCCGCCTTATGGCTCTCGATCATGTTCGCGTTGGGCAGCGTCCAGTCCGCGAGTCGCTCCCAGGTATGCTCGCCGAAAGGCCGAATGCGCGGAGCGGTCGGGTAGACGTTGTGCACCAGCGCCGGAATCGCGCGCGCGATCACCTGCGATGGTTCGCCGTTGATCGCCAGCACATGACGCCCCGCCGGCAGCAGGCGCATCGCCTCGGCCGGCTGATCGTCGTCCCAGCGCCTCAGCGGCAACTCTTCTCCATCGAGGGCGACGGTCGCATCGCCCTCCACGCTGAAGAAGCACCAGCCGTCACGGGGATTCATGAAGGCCAGATTGTCCGCGGCCAGAAGCCCCCGCTCCCGCGCGTTCATAAGCTCGCTGCAGAGGTTGTTGAGCACCACAATCTGCTGGTCGCCGCCGGGCAGGACTGTCGCCAGCGGTGCTGTCGCGCAAAGTTCGCGCCCCTCCGGATTCACAAGCGCGGCCCGCACGTCGTACGCGCCCCAGGGCAGGTCTGCCGCGTCGAAGGCGATCTCCTCAACGTCGCTCGGCCCCTCGATCCTGCGCTCGGCGACGACGTCCGCGGTCTCTCGCGACGTCAGCGCGATCTCAAGCGCGCATCGCTCGCGGAGATCCTGCGCCACCGGAAGTTCCGCGCGCATCGCGATCTGCTCGGTCCTGCCCGGCGCCATGTCTCTGCGCCAGGGATTCTCCACCGTCACTCGGATCGGCTGCAGATACGTCTCCGGTTGCACATCCGCCTGCTGGACATCCTCAAAGCCATCGTAGTCCGTGGTCACCGTCAGATGAGCGGGCTCACTGTCGCTCACGAGCAGCAGATCGCTGCGCGCGTCGAACATCGACGCCAGTTCGGCATAACCGACAGGAAGTGCGACTTCATCTGATGGCTCCAGCGAGAGGTCGCGCTCGCCGCCGGGCGCCTGCAGGTGCACGTCCAGCGTCTCATCGGTCCAGTTCTTCAGACTGGTGGTCATCGCCGCCGCGGGGGCGCCCTGATGCTGCCCGAACACCGTCTGCGAGCGCCCGACCTGCAGCGCAGCGCCGCCTGTGAACGCCTCCCGCACCTCCTCGACGCTCAGCGCGCGATCGTAGAGACGGATGTCATCGAGGTCTCCCTTCAGGCATCCGCCCGCCCACTGCCCGGACATCCGGCCCGGTGTCGGTGCCCTGCTGATCGGGAGCGGCATGCGCATCTCGGCGGTCGGATCACCGTCAACGAACAGCGTGACGCGCTTCTGGTCGCTCCAGTCGGCCACGACCGCCAGATGCCGCCAGGAGCCGTCCAGCACGTCATCATCCGCGCGGAGAATGGCATTGCTGGTACCGTTGGCCCACTCGAACATGATCACATTGTACGAGCTGATGCGGAGGTTGAGATTGCGCTCGACCCCGGCGCCCGAATC
Organism: uncultured Armatimonadia bacterium; assembly: GCA_964484945.1. Lineage (GTDB taxonomy): Bacteria > Armatimonadota > Zipacnadia > Zipacnadales > UBA5352 > UBA5352. The sequence goes on from CAZAHB010000233.1 coordinate 6,439, forward strand.
GCCGAAGATCAGTCGGTTGGTGTCGGCACCATCCGCCGCCCGGGTCCTCAGCCAGACCATCAGTGTCATGTCGCCCTCGATCATCATCGAGTCCACGTCCGCGTAGGCGACGGTGTCATCCTCACCGTCGAAGCGCAGGGCGTGGCCGCGTGGTGAGCGTGCCCACTCGGGCCCGTTGATCGTGGCGTCATGGCCGTGGCCGGTCAGGTCACGCGCCACCTCGCCGGAGCCCGCGTCGAAGCTCCAGTGGGCCACCAGGCCCTCCTCGGAAACCGCACATCCGCCGGGCACCGCCATGACGAGCAGCGCGCCCAGCACCGTGATACAGATCCAGTTGCGCATTGGGTCTCACCTCACGCTGTCCACGTCGGTTGGAGTTTCAATCCACCCGTGGATTCTCCGGCACCGGCACGCGGTCGCCGAAGACGATCAGGCGGTAGCGCTGCGGCTCGATCTCCAGCGAAATCGTGTCGCCATCCGCCTCGATCGGTTCGTCGAACATCGCGTCCACCGGCTGCGAGTCGGCGGGGATCCCGAGCGCCTCGCGGTCGAACGTCACTTCGCCGCTCCACGCTTCATCGGGGAGATTGCTCACGACCATCAGCGCGCGGCCATCCTCGCGATCGATCCACGCGCTGGCGAGAAGGCCCTCCGGCGCTTCCTCGATCAGGTCGCGCTGCCAGTAGCCGACGAACTCCGCGCCCTCGAAGGCCTGGCGGAGCTTCAGCAGACGCACCCACGGGCGCGTCTTCTCCCCGTAGCCGATCTGGTTGCCGTAGTAGCGGACGATCCCGCCGCCGACCACCATCGGGACGTCATGCAGCAGGAACATCGCGTGCATTTCGTTGCGCGTGACCGGGAGCTTCTGCCAGTTCCACCACAGGCCGGTGGTCGCGACCCCGTTGAGGTGAGTCATGAAGTTGGCGCGGAACTCCCCGGGGGAGTTCACGCCGAGCACGGTATCGCCCGCGTGGTACTGTCCCTCGCCGGTGACGCGCTCATCGGTGAAGGCGCCGATGCAGTATGTCTCGAGGTTGTAGTGATTGCGCACGTAGCAGGGCTTCGGCGCCTCGTGGTGGGTGTAGATGTAGAGTCGCTCGATGAAGTCGCGGATGGCCCATATGCAGTAGCTGCCGCGCCGGTTGCCGTCGCGGTCGGTCCACGCATAGCCGTCAAGCTCGTTGAACATCAGTCGCGGCATCGCCATCCCGTCCATGTACACCCCGTCGAGGCCGGTCTGCTCGATGAGATGCTTCGCGCCGTGCAGCCACCAGTCACCGAACGTGCTCGCGTGGTTGTGCAGGAAGCACCCCCAGCCGATGTTCTTGACCGGTTCGGCGAGCATCTCCTGGCCGAAGGTATCGAACTGCGGGATATTCGCGTTCACGCCCCAGCCTGTGTAGGGGGTGTAGGTCAGACCGAGGTCATGAACCATCTCCGCGTACTCCCGCGCGGCTTTCTCATACTCCGGGTTGTAGATCCGCGGGGCGCCAAAGTGCTCCTCGTCGGGCTGCTCGGCATCCTGCGCGAACCCCGCGCAGGCGGTGATCAGAATCAGCGCGACGATGGCGGAGCAGCGCATGGCGCATGCTCCCGTGTCGAAGGATGAGTAACATGCAGCATTTCGCCGGGGAGGGCCGCGTTCCCTCGCGGGGAGGGAACGTACCTTCCGGGCGCGAAGTATCCATTCGCCGCCCCGAGCAACCGCTCACGCTCTGAAGGGGGAACTCGCCTTGCCCCATCCAGTCGAAGACTACCTGAAGAACCTGCGCACCATCCACGCCACCGGCGCAGCCACCGATGAGACCTCCTACTACGAGCCCCTCGCCGCGCTGCTCAACTCCATCGGTGAGGACCTCGACCCGGAGGTCCGCTGCGTCATGCAACTCGCCAGCAGCGGCGCCGGCATCCCCGACGGCGGCCTCTTCACCCGCGAGCAGACCCAATCCGGAGACCCCTCCGAGATACTTCAGGGCGGCAAGCCCGCGCGTGGCGTGATCGAGGTCAAGGGCGCCGGTGACGCCATC
>CAZAHB010000234.1:0-8386 GCA_964484945.1 uncultured Armatimonadia bacterium
GATGATCCGGCTTCGGGACGAGAAGTCGGACGGGCGCTGCCCGCTGTTTGACGGCTGGCCGGTGGTGGATGTGTTCCACTGGGTGCTCGACCGGTGCGGTTTCGACCGCTCCGAGCAGGTACTCGAGGACACCGGGACCGAGCTGAGTGCCGGGCAGCCTGAGCGGCCGCTGTGGTATCCAGAGCCGGGGCGGGAGTGGCTGGAGTTTCTGCGCCAGGTGGCCGCTTTCGACTACGCTGCAGGCCTTTTCTTCGATGAGCAGGGAAGGTTCGTGAAAGCCTGCCGGCACTGTCGGACGGCGCGGACGGCGGGGGACGTCACCGCGCACGATGGGAGCGCAACCGGGGCGTGCCCGAGTGACGTGGACTGGCAGCTTTTCACGCGCTCGGCGGAGGCGCCCGACCCGCAGGCCGAGGGCGAGGTGCTGCAGATCCGCAGGCCGCGACTGAGCCTTTCGGCGGTGCGGGAGTTCGCCAACTACGTTGTGGTGTCCGGGCTGGGAGGCGATGACCAGCCTGTCGGTGCGGCCGCATACGACCCCGCCTCCCTGTATGACCCGAGCAGCGATCGGTACGTGGGCTGGCGCAAGATGCACGTGGAGGCGCTGGAGAGCTGCGTCAGCCAGGAGATGGTCAACCGGCTCTGCCAGGACCGATTCGCCGAGCTGTCGCGGCGGCCGGAGCACATCGAAGTGTACACGCCACTGCTGCCCGAGGTGCGGATCGGTCAGGTGGTGGAAGTTCTGGGCGGTGAGAGTGTCGGGGCGGATGGGAAGCTCTACCGCGTGACGAGCGTGCGCCACCGTCTCGACCGGCGCGAGGACGATGCAGGTGCAGCGGTGACCCGGATCACCGCGCGGTGGCTGAAGGAGGCGACGTGATGGATATGCAGCAGGTTCGTGAGGAGATCGACCGGCGCGCGAGGCCCGGGCAGCCGGGCGGGAGCACGACCGTGGACCGGATGCCCATGCGGGCGGCGCTGAGGCCCGGCGGGCATGTGGGCGCAAAACGATGGGACTGGAGCGCCGGCGAGGTGCGATCGTACGCGCTCTACAGTCGAGGGAGATACGGAGCAGGACGATACATCAGCGGCTAACAGGGCTCACGTGAGAGGCGGGCCCGCAGCATATACGCCGAACAGGAGTGATTGCATATGGCGAATTCGACGGACACCTACGGTTTTGCGACTGATGTCGCAGTTGATGATTTCGTGCAACCCGAGCACAACAATCGTCTCGCGGATACGGTTGATCGGGTGCTTGGGGCGATTCTGACAAAGATCCTGCAGCCGGGAGTGGCCGCCGGATGGACGATCATGGCGGACAGGACCGTGGACGCCGGACAGGGGCTGGTGGGGGCGTGCTGGTGTGAGACCACACAGTCTCAGGCAATCAGCGGGCTGACCGACGGTGCGGTGAACCACGTCTTCCTGGAGGCCGATGCAGATGGTCCGATGGATGGCACCGTGAACGTGTTCGCGCAGCTTTCCGGCAGCGGTCCGACGGACGCGATCTACCTGGGCACACTTGAACTGGACGGCGCGGGGGCCGTTGTGGAGATCGATAACAGCGTGGATGGCGTGGACAGGCAGTGCTTCCCGCTGGCCTGGCGCAGCCTCGGTGGCGAGGGAACGATAAGCGGTGTGCCCGCGGGCGGCGATTCGAGCGTATACGTCACACACGAAGCGCTTCGCGTGCCGGGGGCGATCACTGTGCAGTCGAGTTCCGCGGATTTCACCTGGGAGATCTCGGAGACATGGCGGGCGGATACGTTCCTGCTCACCGCCAGCAACGGTGGGGCCGTGGCGGCAGATTTCGACTACACGTGGACGCGCGAAGGGATCGGCGAGCAAGTGCAGTGACGAAGCGGCGTCTGCCGCTTCGACCGACTGACGCGCGGAAGAGTTGAGATGCGTGGGGGACGGAGGCGAACTTGCGGCCGTGATGGCCGCGTTGGCCCGCGAGATCTGGCCATTTCTGCGCTGTACGGGTGCGGGAGTGCTGGGCGCGCTGGCGAACGTTGCGCTGGAGGACAGGGTGGTGGTCCTGCCTCGACTGAGCCATGGCAGACTGCACCTTGGGTTCCTCGGGAACCTGATCGTCTCGGTGACCATGGCGCACGTGGTCGATCATGACTTCGGGACGGCGTTCTTCGCGGCGGTCTGTGGCACGACAACACTACAGACATTCAAGATGCGAATCGAGAGCGCATTTGAGCATGAGCGGAAGGAGATGGCTGATCCAGATGATGCCGGCTGACGCAGTTTGCGCGCAAATAGTCACGGCGGCCTGCAACGCAGTGTTCGTAGGAGGGGCCGTGTGGGTCTGGCGGGCGTTGATGCGTTTGCGCGTCAATGGCCCGTGCCAGATCGGGATTGCCCTCCTGGTGCTGCTGCGGGTGAGCAGCACGGCCGCGGTGCTCGTTGGTGCCGAACAGGCATCGCTTGACTACGCCTGGCTCACCGAAGCGTTGTTCAGCTTCGTGTTTCTCTACACGCTGTATCACATGGGGGTTCTCATCGCGGTGTGCAGGCGATAGGAACGGCCGGGAATCGGGAACCGGGATCCGGGAAAAGGGGAACGGTGACGACAACGGCCGGGGACGACCCAGGGCAATTAAGGCTGTTGCATCTCGACAGGGCCCGCCCGAGGAGGCGGGCCTCATCACGTGCAGGGAGGCGATTGGCGAATGGAGATCATCGGTGGGTGGCTGCAGGACGTGCTGCTTCCGGGCGTAAGCACGCTGCTGATTGCGGCGGGGCTGGCGCTGGTCCGCCAGTATGTCCAGCGGCTGAAGGACGAGAAGCTCAGGCAGCTTTTGCTGGAGCTTGTGCGCGCGGCCGAGCAGATCTACGGCCCGGGCAACGGTGAGGCAAAGCGGCGCTACGTCACCGAGAAGCTCAAGCAGAAGGGCTACCCGAACGTGGCGCGGGAGACGGTCGAGGCGATGGTCTACGGCCTCGACGGAACCTGCCAGCCGTCCGGCAACTGACACGACGCGAGGGATATGAACGCATCCGCGGGCCCGGGGCGAGTGCTCCGGGCCTCGCGGTGTGAATGCCGAACCAGCCCCCGGGGAGGACTGGACATGCCCACAGAGCGCGAAGTCACGATGGAGCAGTTCCGCGCGCACGTTGACGCGAGAGAGGTGCGGCGGAGGATCGATGAGGTCGTGGTGCATCATACGTGGAAACCCGCCGCGGCCGACTACCGTGGCATCAGCACGGTGCGCGGCGTGCGGCGTTATCACACAGGCGTGCGCGGATGGTCGGACAACGGATATCACGTGATGGTCGGGCCGGACGGAGCGATCTTCCTGTGCCGGCCGATTGAGCGGTCGGGTGCGCATGTCGCCGGGCGCAATGCGCACACGATCGGTGTGTCCTTTGTCGCAAACTTCGACCGCGATGAGCCCGAGGAGTACGATGGCCTCGCGAGCGGCCACCGGGTCGTCGCGGCGCTGTTGGAGCGCTTCGATCTGAGCACGCGCGACATCCGCTTCCACCGGCAGTTCGCGCACAAGACGTGCCCGGGGCTGAAGCTTTCGCTGGCGCAGTTCCGGCGGGATGTGATGGAGGCAGGTGCGAGCCCCGCGAGCGCGACGCGTCCGAAGATCGTGATGCTGCCGGGCAGCGATGTGATCGAATGCAATGCGGCGCTGGAGGACGGCACGACGCGCGTGGACCTGCGGCCGCTGGCGGAGGCACTGGGTTGCGAGGTGTACGATCGGATCAATGAGCAGGGGAAGGTGTACGTGCGGGGAAGCTCGGACCACTGACGCGATCATGCTGTTGTTGTGTATATGTACATGTGGTATACTATACTGTAAAGTTCGGGAGATCGGTCAATGTCGGCGTTCGGCTGGCCGATGAATATGTTCGAGGGGAGGCTGGGTCCGATGAGCACATCAGTAGGTGCCGCGACTGTGCATGACGTTGCGGCCTACATTCTGGAGAACCGAGGGCGAATGACGGCGATGAAGCTGCAGAAGTTGGTCTACTATTCGCAGGCCTGGTCAGTCGTCTGGGATCAGCGTCCTCTCTTCGATGAGGCCATTGAAGCGTGGGCCAACGGACCCGTGGTTCGCGACCTCTATGAGACCCATAGGGGCCAGTACATTGTGAGCCGTTGGCCGAAGGGAGACCCGACTTGTCTCGACACGGAAGCCATCCGCACAATTGATGCAGTATTGGAGTACTACGGTAACCGCTCGCCCCAATGGCTTAGTGACCTCACGCATCTTGAAGACCCATGGCAACAAGCTCGCACTGGACTCGCTCCGGGCGAGCGGGGTGACCGTGAGATTACACTCGCCTCGCTCGAGGAGTACTATGGGGGGCTTTCGCCGGATGGGGAACAGCAGTGAGAAGCGCCCGACACATGAGGAAACACCGCCTTCGGATCTGAAGACACCGCGGCGACTGGCGAATCCTGGACCATCAGGGGAGTGCCCCCGCTGGTCATTCTGCGTGGTGGACTCCGATGGACCCTGGTGTTTCAGTGCGATGAAGGGGAAGCGACTTGGCAAAGTGCTGAAACGATTGGGCGCATTCGAAGGTATGACATTCGAACAACTCAGGGCTGCAAAATGCCACGACTTGGCGACGGAATCAGTGTCGTCAAAGGCAATGCGGCGCCTCGAGAAGATCAAACTGGACGATGCTGCGGACTCGCTCTACTCCCTCAGGATAGACAGCACACGGCGGATTATCGGAATCCGCCACTTGGGCGTTGTGCACATTCTATGGTGGGACCCCGACCACGAAGTGTCTCCGTCAGAGAAGTAGCCATCGCTGCAACCCCCTTGCGCCGCAAGCCCGTTACGCGTAACCTACCACCTCGAAGGAGGCGGCGCAGGTGGCGCAGGGCTCTATGGCGGAATCAGAAAGTCAAACGCAAAGCTCAGAAAGACTGCAGTGGTTAAGCTGGGCCGGATGGCCGGAGACCATCCTCCTGGTCTTGGTGCTGCTGGTCATTCGCATCATCCACCTCGTGTGGCTGTTCCCGATTGAGCTTGTTGGCGACGAGGCCCACTACTGGGAGTGGTCGCGGCGGCTGGGTCTGTCCTACTATTCCAAGGGGCCCGGTGTGGCCTGGATGATCGCGGCCAGCACGGGCCTTTTCGGTGTCAGCGAGTGGGCGATCCGTCTCCCGGCGGCCCTCTCTTCAGCGATCGGCGGGCTCGCCCTGGCTCGACTGGCTAACGACATCACGGGGGATCAGCGTGCCGGCTTTCTGGCCGTGGTTGCGTTTTCGGTCATACCCATCTTTCAATTCGAAGCGCTGCTGATGACCATCGATCCGCCATTCATGGCTTCGTGGATCATCTGCGCCTGGATTGCGTGGCATGCCTTCCGTGCCCACGAAGACGGGCGGCAACCGTGGTTGCTGTGGGGGCTGCTGGGGCTGGCGATGGGTGTCGGGTTCCTCGTGAAGTACATCAGCGTCCTGCTCGCGCCGGGCCTGTTGCTTTATGCCGTCCTTCGACGCAAAAAGCTTCGCTGGGACCGCCGCCTGCTGGCGGCAATCCTCCTCGTGCTGGTGTGCTTTGCCATCGGCATTTCCCCGTGGATCGTGTGGAACGCCGAGAACGGATGGCCCGCGATTCGCCACGAGTTGGGGCATCTGGGCGCTCCCGGCGGCGATGTGGAACCCGAGTGGCAGAATCCGCACGGCCTTGCTTCGATGCTGGAGTTGCTGGCGGCGCAGATCGGTGTCCTCGGCCCGCCGATGTTCGCGCTGGTCGTATTGGCGACGGTCCGCGCGATCCGCGAGCGGAGGGACGGCCCTGAGCGCTGGACAGCGCACGCGTTCCTGCTGAGTGTCGGTCTGCCAACGATCGTATTCTTCATTTTGGTATCACTTATGACCCGCGTGGAGGCGAACTGGCCGATCAGCGGGTACCTGACGCTGCTGGTACTTGTGGCCGGATACTCGGTAAGCGAGTTCCCTCGCTGGCGCCGTCGGAGACGAAACTGGGAGCGACACGCGGGTGCCGCGCGCGAGGCGGGTGTGAAGCCACCGAGTCCCCCGCGCAACTGGTGGGTGATATGCTGGCGCTGGGCGGCAGGCTTCGGCCTCGTGACCGCGACGATCGTCGCGTTTCCGCACGCCTGGGCACAGGTGCCCGTGGCAGGTGAGGCGATACCGATGTACCGCCTGACCGGTGCCCGCGAGCAGGCGGCCTTCGTCGATCAACTCCGCGATGACCTCCAGGAACGGACCGGGAAAGAGCCACTGGTGATCGCCGGCCACTACGGCACAGCCAGTCAGCTTGCGTTCTATCTCGAGGGGCGGCCGACCACCTTCGGCGCGGGAAGCTACGTGGGCTACCGCGAGTCACAGTATGATTACTGGGACGCGACCGACCTGAGCGATCCGCAACTGCGTGACAGGCCGGTTGTGATGGTTGGAACGCCGGCTGAAGAGTGGCGCGATGAATTCGACTTCAAGACATTCGAGACCATGCGGGAGAACCCGCCCGTGCATGTGGCGACGGGATTTGGCGGACCGGCTGGATGAGGCTTGTGTGCCCGTAGATCGGACCGGCCGACGCGCCTGATGCTGCCGGATGTGCGTCCTCGCGTTTGTTTCCCCCCCTGTCATGCCAGTCAATCTGTGGTTTGATCGGTGAGGCCTCTGCTCACGGCGACGTCCCCGCGCGCACGCCCCGGCAACAGGCTCCGATCGGTGGGTTCACACTTGCGCCATATCTACTCTGCCAAATTTGGCGTCTGGCAGAACTCCTGTTGCGTGGAACTCGTCCTTGATGTAGGATGACGACAGCATCCCAATTATTGGAAGGAGGCACACTACGTTGCGTAAAGGCTTTACCAAAGGATTCACCCTCATCGAACTGCTGGTGGTCATCGCGATCATCGCGATCCTTGCCGCTATTCTCTTCCCGGTTTTCGCGCGGGCACGCGAGAAAGCCCGACAGACGCAGTGTCTGTCGAATGTCAAAGAGACCATGCTGGCAGTCAACATGTACGCGCAGGACTACGACGAGACGCTTCCGCCGCTGAACATTAATGTCGGCGGAGCAGGGTACGAATTGCCGAACGGTTCTACCTACAACGGCGAATACATGCTCTGGCACACCATCCTGTACCCCTACACGAAGAATTACCAGATCTGGACCTGCCCCAGTGACAGCAGCGGCTACAACGGCGGTTACACCGGTGGCGGCAGCTACGGGGTCAACACATACAACGTTGGCGATGCTCTGGCCCAGATCGAGTACCCGGCTGAGACCATGTTCTTCGCCGACTCTGATGGCGGCAATGTCTACGCCATCGACGGAGACGACGACGAGGCCGAGCCAATCGGTGACGGCCATGAGATCCCCGCCCGCCATAACGGCGGCGCGAACTGTGGCTTCATCGACGGGCACGCCAAGTGGATGCAGCAGTCCGCGATCCCGCATCGCGACAGCAGCAGCCGCTTCTGGAACGGGGAGTACGAAGGCTCCAATCCGTAACCCCCATGTAGCTTGAGACGATCCGGCGCCCCCCGCACTCCGGGGGGCGTTTCTTGTGTACATGGGCAGGCGCTCACCGTCCGGCGACGAAACGTGCAGCGGTGCAGGTAATCTCCCTCAGAGGTGAGTGACCATGTCCGCTACAGGCACGCTCGAAGTTGGCGCGGCGGCTGTTGACATCACACCCCGGTGCGGCACCCAGCTTGCCGGCGCGGTCGGATACCACCGTCCCCCGCGCGTCGCGCTGGACCCGCTGGAAGCGAAGGCAGTCGTGTTCGAGACAGCGGATCGGGAGCTGTGTGTCCTCGCTCTCGATGTGACCATCATCACTGAGCGCTGGACGGAGTACATCCGCGACGAAGTCCACGCCCTGCTGGGGATCGAGCCGGACGCGCTGATGGTGCACGCGACCCAGACACATTCGGCGCCACCGATCGGGCACTTCATGCTGGACCCGGACTTCCCCGACCTCCCCGATGAGTTCCAGTGGGTGCGCGGCGGGGATGACGAGTACTCCCGGTGGGCCGCCGACCGCGCGGTGGATGCCATCGCCCGGGCCGCTGCGGCCGCCCAGCCTGCTCAGATCGCCGCGGCATCAGGCAGCGACGGGCGCTGGGCCGCGAACCGTCGCGCGGTCACCATGGACGGCGGCATTACGATGGTGACCCGCGCGTGGGAGCAACCCTCCCCCGAGCAGACCATCCGGTACATCGAAGGGCCGATCGACCCGGAGGTCGGGGTGATGGTGGCGCGGACCGAGACCCTCGACGTGCCGGCGCTGCTTCTGCATCACACCTGTCATCCGGTCTGCGTGTTCTCGAAGCCCCTCGCGTCCCCGGACTGGCCCGGCGAGTGGTCGGCTCAGCTGCGAAAGACTTTCGGCGAGGAGTGCGTTCCACTGGTGAACA
>CAZAHB010000235.1:0-8034 GCA_964484945.1 uncultured Armatimonadia bacterium
GCATCTCCCTCCTGCATCGCTGCAGCATGATATCCCTGACCATCAAGGTAGTCCGACCAGGATGCCAGTGCTGCCGTCGCGTCTTCCTGCACATCCGCGGGCGCCTCCGAGGTAGCGTCGGCAAGCCACGGTTCTGCGTGCTCACCGAGCATGACGGCCATAACGGCCACGGAGTTGCGCCGCGTGCGGCTGCTTTCGGTGTTGACGATCTCGTGCGTGAGGAAGGGGACGATGGGCAGCCCGATGCGCACGAGCGCGAGCGATGCGGGGGTCGCTTCCTCGGTAAATGGCTGCTCCGGCGACGGGCGCTCCTCGATGAGCATTTCGATGAGTGCCCGAGCGCCCTCCTCGGAAACGCCCCGGATCCGGCCCAGAGTGATCGCCGCACTCACCCGGTCGTCCTGGTCGCCGCTCCTGTTGGCAATGCGCGCGGCCAGCGCACGGACGTTGCGGTCGCGGTCGGTCTGGAGCCGCACCTTGTGTACGTGCCGCACGTACGGGCAAGGTGATGACATTCCCACCAGTGCCTCAGGTGGCAACTGGACGTCTTCAGCTGGCCGCGCAGTTGTCGCGTGCAGAGGAGCCCATAGCGTGCCTGACCCGAGCAAGGCAGTGCTGGAGTTAGTTCCACCGAAAACCTCCGAGGTCCCGAGGGAAGACCAATATGCTTGGACAGGCCCCAGCATCAGGGATAGCGCCTCATACGCCGCTTCATGTCGGGCATCTCCAGGCACATTGCTTGACATGATGTCTACGAGACCAGAAAGTGCCGGCAGCCCGACGCGTGCTGCGGCATATCGCCCTGGATGAACGTACTCCAATGGGAGGATTCCGTAGGAGCGGAACCCACGTCCTCCCATATGAGCTGACGTGGGCGCAGCCTCTGACAGGCACGCAAGCACCATCCCAACCGGACCTGCCGCCTCCGGACGCTGATAGCCGAGAGCGAACAGCACGTCACGACGCTGCTCGAAGTCTGCTTCAGCTGTACCAGTATCGGCAAGCAGACTGGTGAGGCCGCTGACGAGACGGTCCCGCACGTCCAACAGGTCCGCATCGCCTTGCTTCACCAGTCCTGAAGGCGTGTCAGAGACTGCAGCCGAGAAGGCCAGAGTGAAGCCCATCAGAACTGCCATCGCGCATACTCGGATCACCGTACGCATGTGATCGCCTCCTGCCATTGCCTCCGTCCGTGTGAGTGGAGGCGCGTATCTGAGCATAGCTACCGGGTGAGGTCAACTACGACGGAAGAGCAGTCACCGGTTCTGGTCCGGTGGCCTGTCCCAGGTAAGGAACAACTGCCGTCCAGACAACTCGATGATCCTATGCCAATTCACCGAATCACTCAACTTGCGCCCGTCTGGCCAGAAGGCCTTATCCGTGAACTGGTAGTTCCATTCGAACGCGGTAGACTCAGCAGCCTTGCCCCATTCTGGTGTGAATTTCACCCCCGGCGCGTCCCAGACGTACACACGGCCATTCGTGTCCGATACTTCATGCATGGCGGTATTGTCCTCAGTCAGGTCAGTGGTGGTTCTTACACCATCAAGCTCAGAGAAACCCTCATACCATTGATGGAGGACGGTCTGTACGCCCGCACGCGCGGGAGACAGTTGGCCCACGATTTCGACCTTCTTGTGGAAGCCGTTGCTGTTCGGCGTGTCTGGATCGATCACGCCCAGTTGCTGCCCAACACCCAGGGGCGCAGCGGTAGTCTGGTTGAAGTCGAAGTCATGACTTGTGCTGCCGCTAACTCTACCTTCCCAGGTTATCCAATACGCGGTTGCCCGGCGGTCTTGTGGTGTGCCGAAGTACTCACGTCCCGGATCGTCGCGGTTGCCCGCGTCGCCCTGCGCGATCTCCTTGGGAAGGTCGATGACGCCAATCTCGACGTGATCGTCAACGCCCTGTTTGTAAGGGGCCGTCCATGTTGTGGTGAACGAGTTCTGTGTGACTGTACCATAGGTGGCGGTCCACCAACACTTGACGCCCTCTTCCCATCCTCCAAGGTCGTCCGCCGCCGTGCCTTCGTCGTCCGGCTCGGACTGGTTCCCCTCAATCCAGTGATCCGAGTCGCCGCCCATCTATCCGATGGTCCCCGTTGAGTCCCCGTCCTCCGATGAAGCCGGCACCTCGATATCGTTGTCGTCCAGATCCCCATCGATCGACGCACCCGCGTCCCAAGTCTTGCCCGCCGCGGCGGGTGCCACGGCCACAGCCATCATCGCAACTACCGTCACAACCACTCTCCACATTCCCGACATCGTCTTACGCCCCTTCTCCATCTGCTCGATCATGCGCTCAGCCGACCCCGCTTCGGGTGTTCCCGGGGCCAGTTCGATCACTTTGCGGCAGGCTTCCCTTGCCTTCTCATTCTGACGCTTGTGGTAGTAGATCTGCGCCATTCGAAAGTACGCGTCCAGCGTCCAGTCGCCGTCGGGCAATTCGGTCTTCAGCCGCTCGGCCACCTCGGCCGCCTTCTCAATGTAGCTTGCGTCGCTCTGCGCGAGGACGGCGTAGCTGCGGATGAGGTGGGTCAGCAGTTCGCCGGTCACCTCGTCCTCGGGGATGCTCTCGATCAGGCGCTCCTGCTCCGCCGCCAACCGCTCCCAGCCAAGCGTGTACCAGGTCTGCCGCTCGACCGCCAGCATCAGCTTCATGCGCTCGTCCGCGGTCAGGCCGTCGTAGCCGACCAGGTCAACCAGGCGCCGATAGGCGTACTCCGCCAGTGCGTAGGGCAGTCGCACGAGTCCGCGGCCCTCCTTGTAGTCGGCGCTCGCGACCGTGAACAGCTCGTCCGCAAGCGCGCGGGCATACGTCACCTGATCCTCCCTCGGTCTGTCCGCAACCGCTTCGAGACAGGACGCAATCTGGCGCTGCGCGTACAGAGGGTGCTCAACGCGGAACCGAAGAGCCGCGTCACGGTGAGCGCTCGCCATCTCAGTGGCGTCGGAGAAGCCGCGCATGATCTCCAGTGCCGCGTCATGCCGCAATTCCGCCGGGCCGAGGGCGCCCTCATCGAAGTAGTCCTCGGCCTCCCGCAGCAGGTGTTCCACGACTCGCTCCGGCTCCGGTGACTGCTCGACCGCCGCCACGTAGGCGTCGAAGGCCTCCTGCTGCTCCCGGACGTGGCCCACGGTGCGCCGCCACAGCTCCACGCGCAGTCGCTGCGTTGCCGGGTCGGCGAGCACGTCGGGACCTGCCGTAGCAATGTCGTCAACCTGCCGGGCCAGTTCGGGCACCGCGACCTGCGCGGCAATATCATCGGCGTCGAGAGTGTCCAGGCGCTTGAGGGTCTCGCGGAGGTCCTCCGGGATCTTCGCGCCGAGCGGGTGAAGCTCCGGGGCCGCGAGCGGATCGAGGAACACGCCCGATGCGAGCACCGCGGCGCTCTGGTCCTTGCGAATGCGCACGACGATGTCCCGCCCGCCGCGCACTGCGAAGGCCTTGTAGACGCCCTGCCCGGCATCGGTCACACGGGCAAAGCACTCGGGGGCCTCGTCGGGCCCGCCCAGTTCGATGCGATGGTCGCGTGGGAACGGGGCCGCATGCCAGTCCCAGTCGAGGAAGTAGAAGCTGACCTTCCAGAGGCCATCGGGAATGCGCAGGCGTACCAGCAGGTCCGGCCCCCACCAGTCGGTCGGGTGCAATTCTCCGTGGTCATCCCATGAGGCGTAAGTGCGTTCACCCCACTGCGGGTTCTCCAGCGCGCGCGCCTCGTACGAACGCATGGCGCCGACCCAGTGTCGCGTCAGGGCGTCCTTCGGATTCGACGTCCAGCCCGCGTACCGGAACTCGCCCTCGCCGCGAACGCGGATGACCTCGTTCTTGTAGTTGGCGTCAAAGTCGAAGTGCTTACACTTGATCGGCTCCACCTGTCCGCCAACCATATCGCGGGGCGCCGACATGGCGGAGAGTATCCAGCAGTATGAGCCGTAGTTGCCGATCCAGTTGCCCTGCGTCTCGCGGTCTTCGCCGAGGTGGACGATGGACCTGTCTGTCGAAGAAGGCGCGGCCACGTTCAGCGTCAGAGGTTCGCCGGTGGCCCGCCGTACGGCATTCCGTGGAACCAGGTAGCAGTCATCCCACCACGTTGTCTTGTTGCGCCCGATGAGCGCGATGCGCGCGCTGGCCGCACCTTCGGGCAGGGGTATCGTGAGCACTCGCTCCGTCCAGTTGTAGACCGAATCGCGCCACCAGAAGCCTGTGAAATTCCGCTCAACGGCTGAGATCGTACCGCCGGCTTCGTCGAGCAACTCAAGACGTACCCGCTCTCCGCCCCACGATGCGCACCCGAATGCGAGGTCGGAGCCTTCAGCGTCCGGGAGTGGGATCGGGGCCGTCTCCTGCACCGGGACGACCGCCTCCATCGCCTGCGGAAGGGCCAGAGGAGCATAGCTCTCGCCGGAGACGCCGACACCGGCGGGTGGCGAGAACGTGACCTCACTGTAATCCTGCCAGTCGGCAACGCGGTCGGCGAACGCCGCGAGAGCGTCATTCGAGATCGCTGTCGCGTCAAATTCGCCACCGTCCTCCGGCGCCGTCCACAGAGCATCCTCCCCGCCCGGCTCGCCGGGGTCTGCGTTGCGCAGAAGGTCGGCCGCCGCATCGACGTAGATCACGACCGGAACCATCCACAGGTCGCCGACAGGGGTGTCATCGAACGTGTCCACGCGAAAGGTTTGCTGCACCGACTCCCCGGGCGGAAGCAAGCGGGGTCGAGATGACGACGGAAACGACGAGAACGCCGCGAGGCGGCGACTGCCGTTCACTTGAGGAACCAGAGAGGTGTGGAGGATGCGCGCGGGCTCGTCGCCCTGATTCGAGATGGTCAGCGTCGCGGACAGGCCGCGCGTACCACCCGCAATCGGCCCCGCAGAATCGTTGAGGGCCACTGACGCGACCACCATGTCCGACGCCGGTGCATCGGCCAGCGTCTCCTCGACGCGCCCCACCGTGTCCCACTGCTGCGGTGCGTCCGCAGCCAGCATCTGGACGCCATCGAGACCCAGCGTCATTCCCCACCGGCGCTCTGCGACGTCCTCGGCTTCCGGCGCGCACGTGATGGTCGCCGCGTAGAGGTAGCGGTCGTGCACCTGGGGATCGCTGATCCGAACGGTGACCGTTCCTGCCGACTCTGTGGACGTCACTTCGCTGTGCCAGACATCAGCGTATTCGCCGTTCGCCGCGGTTCGGCCGGCCACTATCATCCGCGTGGGTGCATCATCTGGTACATGCGGGAGGTCGAGAGTGATCGACGATGGGAGAGGCAGCGGCAGTGTGCCCGTGACCGTCGCATCTGATCGCCCCGCCATCAGCGCGATGGTGAGGATGATCCCCGGGAATGACCTGATTGCGTTTCGCATCGGTGAGCCCCCCTTCGTGTGGATGATGTTACCCCCCCCCGCCCACCATGTCAATAGGTTCACAGAAAACGAAGTATAGTGCTACCACAATCAGCGCCCACTACACGAATGACCGGACAGGTCCCGGAAGGTCCCTCCCCCTCTCCCCACGAATACCCCGTCACGTTCAGTCCATTACCCGGGAGGGTTCTACGATGGCTTCGAAGATCGCCGCACAGCTCTACACCGTCCGCGAGTTCTGCCAGACCCCCGACGACTTCGCCGAGACTGTCCAGAAGGTCCGCGAGATCGGCTACGAGTCGGCCCAGCTTTCCGGCCACGGAGAGATCGACCCCGAGTTCATCAAGGAAGCCTGCGACGCGGCCGACCTCAACATCTGCGCCACGCACATCGGCTTCGACATGATGCGCGATGACCTCGCGGGGACCGTGGAATTGCACGAGATCTACGATTGCACGTACGCCGGCATCGGCGGCGCTCCCCAGGAGTATCAGAAGAGCGCGGAGACCTGGTCGGACTTCGCGAAGGAGGCGTCCGAGGTCGCGGCCGCGATGGCCGAGCACGGCCTCGTCTTCGTCTACCACAACCACAGCCATGAGCTTGAGAAGTACGAGGACGGCCGCACCGCCCTTCAGATCATGATGGAGGACGGCGATCCGGAGTACTTCAACTTCGAGCCGGACGTCTACTGGCTCCAGCACGGCGGCGGCAGCCCTGTGGCATGGCTGAAAGAGATGGGCGAGCGCGCGCCGGTCATCCACTTCAAGGACATGACCATGCACGGGCGCGAGCAGGTCTTCGCCGAGATCGGCGAGGGCAACCTCGACTGGGACGGCATCGTCGCGGCCTGCGAGGAGATCGGCGCGGAGTACTACATCGTCGAGCAGGACCAGTGCGAGCGCGACCCGTTCGAGTCGCTGAAGATCAGCTACGACAACATGCGCGAGATGGGGATAGAGTAAGCGACGAGCGACGAGCTGCGGGCGACGAGCGAACGGCCCCGCAACCTGCCGTTGTCGTCTGCTTGCCACTCGTCGCTCGTAGCTCGTCGCCACTGCACCGGAGGTGCATCATGCAAACCCGCGTCGGAGACATCACCAGCCCCCACATGCAGTGGTGGCTGGATGCGAAGTTCGGCATGTTCATCCACTGGGGCGCGTATTCGGAGCTTGCCCGCGGCGAGTGGGTGATGAACCGCGAGCGCTGGCCCGTCGAGGAGTACGAGACCGTCGCGCGCAACTGGAACCCCGCGCACTACGACCCGCGCGAGTGGGTCCGCATGGCGCAGGAAGCAGGCATGAAATACCTCGTCTGCACCACCAAGCACCACGACGGCTTCTGTCTGTTCGGCAGCGAGCACAATGACTACAACACGGTCGAGACGATCGGCCGCGACCTGATGGCAGAGCTTGCCGAGGCCTGCCACGACGCAGGGCTCAAGCTCGGCTTCTACTACTCGCTCAAGGACTGGCACCACCCCGATTACGAGGCCGGTCACCACGGTGACGAGGAGGGCCATCAGCGCTTCATCGACTACACCCAGGGCCTCGTACGCGAGCTGTGCACCAACTACGGCGACCTCGCGATCCTCTGGTACGACGGCGGCGGCCTCTACGATGGCGAGGGCTGGCATGCCGACGAGATGAACGCGATGGTCCGCGAGCTTCAGCCGGGGATCATCATCAACGACCGCTCGCGCGTGCCGGAGGACCACGACACGCCCGAGCAGCACGTCCGCGCGTCGCAGCCCGACCGCGCCTGGGAGACCTGCATGACCATGAACGGCTCGTGGGGCTGGCACGCGGGCGATACCCAGTGGAAGTCCACCGAGGACCTGATCGCAACACTCGCGCGCATCAACTCCATGGGCGGGAACTTGCTGCTCAACGTCGGCCCGAAGGGCGACGGGGCCTTCCCCGCCGAATCGATCCAGCGCCTGCGCGAGATTGGCGAGTGGATGGACCTGCACGGGGAGTCGATCTACGGCACGCGGCGCAGCCCGTTCGAGTGGGGATGCTTCGGCTTCACCACCGTGAAGGGGAACACGGCCTATCTGCAGATTACCAAACCCACCGGGCAGGACCTGACCGTCGGGATGGTGAAGAGCCCGGTCACATCCGCCACGTTGCTGGCCACCGGCGAGGAGCTTGACTTCGAGCAGCGGGAGGATCGGCTGTTCATCCACGGCCTGCCGCCGATGGCATACCAGAATTCGCTCAGCACAGTCATCAGGCTCGAATTCGGAGGGGAACCGGAAGCGTACGATCGGTGGTTGTAAGACAGGGGGGCCACACCACAACTGCAGCCTGTTCGCACAACACATGGCGTGGGGGAAGCAGCCGGGCTCGGCGATGCTGTGGGGCATTGCCGTCGCTTTCGTTGCTGCTGTTGCTTTCTTTGCTTTCGTTGCTGTCGTAACAGGGAGGCACGGGACCGTGCAGGACAGGCTGCGAGCAGGACAGCCGGCACCTGAGGCCGGGCACTACGAAGTGATCACACGGAACGGTGAGCACACGGGGATCTATCGGCGGGGATTGAAGGGCCGTCCGCTCCCACCCACGCCGGGCAAGGGCCAGCGCTACGTATACGCAGGGCAGCGCAGGCGACGTATCGGGCGGTAGCGGGGCGGGGGGAATGAGGCCGCGAATGGGATCGTGAGCCCCCTGGA
>CAZAHB010000236.1:0-8015 GCA_964484945.1 uncultured Armatimonadia bacterium
CCCCGCGCGGGCCACGCGGCAGAGTGGCTCGCGGACCTGCGCGGGCGGATGCCGTCGGCGGAGGACGTTGCCGAGGTGGCGCGCGAGGAGTTCGAGAACTATCCGGTGGTCTCGCATGTGGCGGGTGACTTTGACGGGGGGGACTTCGGGCAGATCCGCCGCCGCACGGCGAACTACATCATCGACCTGCAGCGGCTGCTTGAGCGCGAGCAGTGATGGAGGCCGGACATCATACTGCACACGAGGGCGCCATCGCGATGATGGCGCCCTCGGTTCGTTCTGCGGGGACGGCGGCAGGCTGCCTGGCGCCGTTCGCTGTCGTTGCTCTTGTTGCTCTTGTTGCTGTCTTTGCTGCCGCTACCCCTCGTCGTAGTCGGGCAGCGGGCGGTACCAGATGTTGCGGAAGCGCACCAGGTCGCCGTGATCCTGCAGCGCCAGCGGCCCCTCCTCGGCAACCACGTCATACTCGGTGAGCACCCGGTGCGAGGTCACGCCCAGAAGCTCCTGCGCGTGGTGCAGCACCACGCCGTTGAGGATGACCGTCACGCGCGCGGGCTTCACGCACTCCTCGCCCTCAAAGCGCGGGGCCTCCCAGATGATGTCGTAGACCTGCCACTCGCCGGGCTTGCGGCAGGCGTTCGCCAGCGGCGGATACTGCCCGTAGATCGCGCCGGTGGTGCCATCGGCATAGGTGGGGTTGTCATAGCAGTCGAGCACCTGGATCTCGTACTCGCCCATCAGGAACACGCCGGAGTTCCCGCGGCCCTGGCCCTCGCCGGAGATCTCGTCGGGCGCGCGCCACTCAACGTGCAGGTGGCAGTCGCCGAACTCTTCCTTCGTCTGGATGTAGCCGGTGCCGGGCACGACCTCCATGTAGCCGTTCTCGACCTTCCACTCGGCCTCGCCGCCCTCTTTCGCTTCCCAGTTCGACAGATCGGTGCCGTCGAACAGGATGACCGCGTCGGACGGGGGCTCGCCGGACTCATCCTGGGTGCTGGGTGTGGCGGGGGCAACCACCGGCGGCTGCGGGCGGTCGCCATCGTGTACGTGCCAGTCGGTTCCGGGCAGCATCGGTGTGTCGTCGTAGCCAAAGTCGGCCATGGTTGGTTCCTCCTTGTTGTGTACGGTCAAACGCCGGAAACCTGCAGTGGATAATCGAGGACGGCGGGGCGGCCGGAACGACAACCTCCCCCACCCTCGCACACGACACTCGGGCACCCCCTCCCGCACTTCGCGAAGCGAAGTGAAGGTGAACGACACCTCCGGCGGGAGGGGGCATGCGTCCGTTTTGATCGCAGACGATCACGTCTCGGTCGGCCCCGCTGACAATTGTGTCCCTCCCCCCTCTTCCGCCTGGCGACGTGTCCTTTGTCGCCA
The DNA here is from genome assembly GCA_964484945.1 of uncultured Armatimonadia bacterium. GTDB lineage: Bacteria > Armatimonadota > Zipacnadia > Zipacnadales > UBA5352 > UBA5352. The sequence continues at coordinate 1,378 of CAZAHB010000236.1, forward strand.
GGTGTGAGGGAGAGGGGGGATCGCGGGGGGTGAGGTCGCCGTGTTCGACCTCAGTCTTCCATCAACGAATCCGCGTGCTCGGCTGCCTTGCGGTAGGCGAGCGCCTGCTCCTCGATGATCTCCGGACGGTAGTGCTTGAACCACGGGATCGAGTAGCAGCGCTCCTGGATCGACTCGGTGACCGGCAGCGAGCCCTCGGGCTGGCGCAGGTCGCGGTCGGAGTTGGCGATCCGCGTGGGCTTGCCGTGGCGGTAGATGTCCGCCTCGTTCAGCAGCGGGTGCAGGTGCAGCGCGAAGTTCGCACCGGGGCTGCACTTCCCGCCCTCGGCCTGGACGGCCTCCGCGAACTTGCCGATCGGCAGCCCGCCAAGTTCCTCCGCCACGTAGAGGCCGTGTGCGGCGTACCAGCCGCCCATGGTCGAGTTCTCGTCCTCCGGCGGGCGATGGTCCTTCACGCCCGGCACGTCCTCGAGGAGGTCCCAGAAGTAGTTCATGGCCTTCTGGATCTCCTCCATGCGCTCCTGATAGTACTTGAGCTGCACGCGGCCGACCGCCGAGGACATCTGGTGCATGCGATACTTGTACCCGCCCCAGGGCAGGCCGGTGAACGGCTTCAACTCGGGATCGGTGATGACCTCTTCCTCAAGCTCACCGGTCCACTGGGTGGCGGTGGTGCGGCCGTAGTGCCCCCACGCGATGCCGCGCTCCCAGATCTGCCGGTCGTTGGTTATCATCATTCCGCCCTCGCCCACCGCAAGGGACTTTCCGCTCATCACAGACATGCAGCCGACGTGACCGATGGTGCCGACCAATCGGCCCTTGTACAGCCCGCCGTGGGCATGTGAGACGTCCTCGATGACCTTCAGGTCATACTCCTCGGCGATCTCCATGATCGGGTCCATGTCCGCGGGATGCCCGCAGTAGTGGACCGGCACGATCGCCTTCGTATTCTCGGTGATGTGCCGCTCGATGTCGTCGGGATCGATGCACAGCGATTCGAACTCGACATCGGCGAAGACCGGGGTGGCCTGAAGGGTGAAAGCGGGAAGCGCCGAGGCCCAGTACGTCAGGCTCGGAACGATGATCTCGTCGCCTACACCCACGCCGCAGGCCCACATCGCGGCCTGCAGTGAGGCGGTGCCGCTCGAGAAGCCGAGGCAGTAATCCATGTCATGCCACTGCGCGAAGTCCTCCTCGAACTTCTCGGTGATGTCGCGCGCGGACATCGCGCGTTTGCGCAGGACATCGAGGACCGCCTGCTCATCCTCCTCTGTGATGATGGGCCAGTCGAAGATATCGCCCGGATCGGTCTGAACGGCCTTCGGTCCGTCATGAAGCGCAAGCGCGTCAGCCATGATAGTCAATGCTCCTGTCGGGGAACGTTATGTGCTGAATGTATGGTTCGCGGGTGGAGGCGGGATACCTTCAATTCGCTGTGCTCAGGTGCCCAACCGCCCCCGCCGCATCGCCCGCGTCCCACCGCTCCCGCGCCTCTCGCAGCCGCTCCGCCGCAGGCTCGGGCGCGTCCGCGATCAGGTGCGCGAACGCAAGCTCCACCGTCAGTTCGCGGTAGTAGCGCTCGGCCTCGGCGCTGGCCCGGAGGCGGTCGATGCAGGCGAAATCATCGGCGGTCGCGGTCTCGTAGAAGTCCAGCGCTTCGCAATGGAATGGCAGGTCCAGGCGGTCGGCGGTGGCCCCCAGCGCGGTGAGCAAGTCCGCGGCGGCCTGCGAGTGCCCGGCCATCTGCTCCGGCCAGAAGGGTGAGATCGCCTCGTAGTCGAGCGGAATGGTGGTGCCGTCGGGCTTGCCGGGGATCGTGTACTCGCGCGGGCCGTCGATGGTGCGGTCGGGAAGGTCGGTTCGCGGATAGCTGACGGTGCGGCGGTCGAAGAAGCCGTCCTCGTCGGTGTCCGCATACTCGATATGCAGGTCGGTTGCGTCATCGTAGTCATAATCCACATCGATCGCGCCCTGCTCGGCGCCGTACAGGTGCAGGCGGCCGTCGGCAGGCCACCAGTAGAGCCGCATTTCGCCTGAGAAGTCCGCGTCCAGTTCAAAGCGCTTGTTTGCGCGGAGCGTGGGCGGGCCGCCCTCCTGCGGGAAGCCGCGGAAAGAGGCGTTGAGGATCCCCTCCCAGCGCTCGCGGCCGGGCTTGCGCGCCGCCACGTTGTGATCGTTCTCATCCCAGATAAGCAGGCAGCGCTCCCAGTCGGCTGCACGAGCGGTCTCGCGCACGCTCTCCCAGCGAAGCATCGGCCCGACCCGGTCACCGCTGCGGTGGGTGAGCCTCTCGAGCGCACGACGCGGCGCTCCAACCGAGCCCAGGCAGGTCACGCTGACATCGTAATCGTAAAGCTGCTCGCCGGTGCGGTCGTTGTCGGCGTTGATGGAATAGCGCGCCGAGTGCAGCCTCGTCCCCTCGGCGATGATGCGCACCGTCTCCTCGGCACGTGCGTCGCCATCGAGATCGTAGAAATTGAAGGGACATTCCAGTGTCGCGATCCAGCGCCCGCCCGAGCGCCGAAACATCGCGAACCAGCCGTCCCCGCCGAAGTCGCAGTCCCACTGGCAGGGCCGCTGGGTGTACCCGTAGTCGCGCAATGACCACAGGCGCAGCGGCCCCGCGTCGAAGTCGCGCGCGATGACCATGAACGGGCGCCTGCCCCACGTGCTCTGCACCGTGTAGGTCTGCACCATCTGGTCGGCGCGACCGTCCGCGTCCAGGTCATCGTAGTCGATGGTGCGGTCAAGCGATCCGTCGGCGTCCATATCCACCGCGAGGCAGTCGCTGTCACCGTCCGGACCGGTCGCGTCCGCGGGCATGTCACCATCATCGTCGATGATGGCCACAACATGCCCGCGATCCCGCGTGATCAGCACACGTGTGCCGTCGGCGAGTTCATGGCGGATGCGGTCACCCTCGTCGATGGCGGCGACGAGGTCGGCGAGGTGCGGGCGGTCCAGCGCTCGCTGCAGATCCTCGACACCCATGAGCGCCGCGCGCGACTCGCCGGGGGCGGTCACTCGCGGCTCCGCGGCCTCCCGACAGCCAGCCTGCAGCGAAATCAGCAGGCAGAATGAACAGAGTATCGTGCGGCGGAACAGTCGCATGGTCGGATACCTCCCCGGACGCGCTGTCTTCGTTTCGCCTTCGGGGAGCAAGACCCCTCCGGCGGGAGGGCTGACCGGTGTCGTGCGCGAACGTTCAGGAGTGCCTCAGCACCAGCCCCGGGGAGGGCCAGAGATGCGAACTGTCATCGTGACGACTGCGGTATTGCTTGTTACCGCCATCTGCGCGCCCGCGCAGGAGCAGGTTGTCTACTACGACGCGAGCTACGAGACCGGATGGGTGCAGAACGCGGACGCCGCGGCGAGGTTCTACAAGCTGCGCGGCTTCACGGTCATGAACGCCGAACAGGTCGGTGACTGGATGGACCGCGTGACACCCGAAGACGCGCCAGGGACGGTGCTGGTGGCGGTGATGGGCGTGGTGCCGTATACGCTCGTGCCGGAGGAGGTCCTCGACGCTCCTGGCGAGCCGAATGTGCCCGACTGCCGGATCACGCGCTACCTGAAGGCCGGTGGGCGCGTAGTGTGGCACGGTGACATCCCCATGTACGCCTGGCAGGACCGCTACGGCCCCAGGCGTACGCTGGACGGCCGCACAAAGGTGCTGGGGATCAAGGCCGATCGGAAGTACTACTACGGCTCGCCCGGCCCGGCGGAGGTCACCGAGGCAGGGCGGGAGTGGGGCGTGCAGGGCGCGTGGTCTCCGGTCAGGCCCGTGCCAGGCGAGGAGATCACCATCAGCTTCGTCGATGACGCGAAGCTGGACCTGTCCGGGGTGTGGCTGAAGAACTTCAATGAGAACTATCCGCGAAGCGGCTTCATCTCCATCCCTCCGCAACTGGATGGAGAGAGCGACACGCTGATGATGGAGGACGGCTACCGTCTGGCGCTTTACGATGGCGAGATCGCGCAGGTGCCGGATGTTCCCGAGGAGGTCACCGCGCCGCCGGAGCTTGAGCTGTCGGTGGTCCCGTACGCCAATGAGGAGCTTCCGCGGCATGCCTGGACGCGTTCGGAGACAGTGCCGGTCCGGGTGCACCTGACGAACCGCACCGATGCGGCTGTGCAGGGGGCGCTGCGGCTGAGGATCATCGATGACCCGGAGCGTGCCGCGGCGTGGCAGCAGGCGTATCAGATCACCGCGCCCGCAGGCGAGACCGGCGATGTGCGCGTGCAACTGGACCTGGCCGATCTCCGCGCCGCGGAGTATACGTTACGCGCTGAGGTGACCGCCGCCGGTGAAGACCTCGTCGCCGAGACGCCGCTGACCGTCTGTCCTGAGCCGGATTATGAGGGCCTCTACATGGCCTTCACCGGTCGCGCGCCGACGATCAAGCGTCGGCTTGACTGGTACATCGAGCACTGCCGGAGTCTGGGGATGACGGGGGTGCTCGACAGCCATCCGCGGGCAGAGGTTCTGGACCGCTGCCTGTGGTACGCGATGCCGACGACCGCACGCCTGCACGGAGATCCCGCCGAGGTCGGCTTCAGCACACCGGAAGAAGAGCTGTACCGCCTGAACGCGGCCGGCAAGCCCTTCCCGAACCCCTGGGAGGGCAAGCGCCGGACGCTGACCGGGATCGCCAATACGCAGTGGCAGGCCGCGTGGGCGGAGAGCATGGGCCGGCAGGTCGAGCGCGTGGCACCACACCCGGGCTTCCAGCCGGTCATCAACACCTGGGATGACTTCTCGGCCCGCGCCGGCCTGGACTACAACCCGGCGAACGTGGAGCGCTTTGAGGAACAGTACGGCTACGAGCCGCCGCGCCCGGAGGAACTGATGGACGCGGATCGGCAGGTCACCATCGAGCGCGAGCCGGGCATCATCCCCGACGATGACCCGTGGCTGACCTGGCAGCGCTTTCTGGCGACGGACGTGCTCGCGGGCTTCGCGGATGACGTGACGGACGCGGTGCTGGAGGCCACCGACGGTCGCGGGCGAATCGGGCCCATTCCGGGAGCGATGCAGATCCCGCTGGTGAACATGTGGTCGAGCCAGTGGCCGCCGTGGACCTTCGGTGAGCCGGGCTTCAACCTGATCTGCTCATACAACTACAACTACTACTGGGTCCCCGCGCTCGGCCAGGTCTGGTGGTATGAACTGGGTCGGATGGGCAATCGCGAGATGGACCAGTGGCTGTGGCCCGACTGCATGCGCGACGAAGAGGCCTACCACGTCAACAACTGGCACCTTTTCATGGCAAGCGGCCTCGACGGGCTGGTCTACTTCACCTACGGCAACCTGTCCGACGGCGCGGTCGCGGCTTTCGAGCGAATCAAGCCGCTCCCGCGGACTCACGGGAAGCTGCTGACCGAGCTTCAACCGGCAGAGCGCAATGTCGGGATCCTGATGCCCTTCGAGAACAGCGCATTCCGCCCGGGCGCGCACATCCAGACCACGTACGCGTTCTGCAACCTCGCCATGGCGCACGCGGAGGTCGAACCGGTCTGGCCGGAGGAACTACCCGAGATGGGTGATCGCTACGAGGTCGTGGTGCTTCATGACGTGGACCACCTGACCGAAAGCAACCTGAAGCTGGTGCGACAGTACATGGACGGAGGCGGGACGGTCATCTGCGACAGTGCGTGCGGGGTGGAGGTCCCGGGCGCGCAGGTGCTGGACTTCCCGTGGGCTGAGGGGAGTCGGCGCGGCGGCTACGGGCAACTCGAGCAGATCGCGCGGGCGAAAAAAGCCGTGGAGGAGCACGCGCAGCCATGGGCGCGGACGGACGACCCGCATATCCTCCTGCGGCACTTCCAGCACCAGGGCGTGGAGTACCTGTGGGTCGTACACCTGATGGATCATGAACAGGACATCCTGCACAACCAGTTCATCAACGAGGACAGCGACCTGGATGCCCTCGACGAGAAGGCGGGCTTCGGCGAGGAGACTGTGCGGGCGACGATCACCGTGCCCGAGGCGGATGTCGCGGTCTACGATGCGCTCAGCGGTGAGCCGATCCAGTGTACCGCGCGGGGAGATCGCCTCGCGGTCCCCGTGGAGGTCGGGGTGTGGGAGGGGACGCTGCTGGCGCTGTATCCCGAGGAGCCGCAGCGGGTGACGGTGGGCGCGGCCGGTCCGGTGCAGATCGGGCAACCGGCGACGATGGTCATCTCCGTGCTGGGCGCCGACAACCGGATCGACGCCGCGATGCCGCTGGAGATCGTGGTGCGAGAGCCCGATGGCGAGGTGAACCGGGAGTACTCGCACGAGGCCCTCGCGGAGGGAGGGCACTACGAGTTCGACATCCCGTTTGCGCTCAACGACGCGCGCGGAACGTGGACCGTGACGGCACGCGCGGTATCGGCGGGGATCGAGGGCACGGCCCCGGTGCGTGTGGGGCGGTAGACTTCAAGATGCGGCTACTGTCTCAACTCGACGAACGGCCCCGGTGCGTGTGGGCCAGCAGGTGGCGGCGACAGGGGCTGGACGGACTCGTGGCGTCTGGATCGCGGGGCGGCTGCCGCGCCCTGTGGTCATAGCGACAGGCCGTTCATGGAGGGGCCGCTGCGATCGGCTCTGTATCAAAGTCTAATGATTGGAATCATTACGGCAACGAATGCGGGCC
>CAZAHB010000237.1:0-8001 GCA_964484945.1 uncultured Armatimonadia bacterium
CGGGGGAAACGGACTGCGCGGAAAACACAAGCCGGTTGTTCAACAGTCAGATAATGGCGATGACGACAAGTAGCTCGATCAATGTGAAACCCCTGTTTCGCGACATGAACACAGCCTCCTACGCTCTGACAGGATACAATCATACGTTTCATCCAGCATGCTATCATCCCCATTCCCAACGGTCAAGAAAAATACCTCCAACCACGAGAAAGAGGAGGAAAACTGGCAGTCTTCTCATGTATTTGCGCGAGGCAGGACGCATCACGTCATCGCCCTGACCTGCTCATCCTGTTCGGGTGAGATGTGGAAATCGAAGACCTGCAGATTCTCTCGCAAATGCTCCTCACTGGGGCCCTTTGGGATCACGATCATCTCCTGCTGCAGCAGGCGGCGGAGCGAAGGACCCAGGATCGCGCTTCCTGTTTGATGCAGTGACCGCTGCTCAATTCCCAATACGGGAAGGATTTTGCTCACGCAACGGCAAAAATGCATACCAATGTCAGATATGACTGACTGCTCAGGAGGCGATTCTGTATGCGTCAGGGCTTCACTTTAATCGAGCTTCTTGTGGTAATAGCGATTATCGCGATTCTGGCGGCAATCCTGTTTCCGGTCTTCGCCCGGGCCCGCGAGAAGGCCCGGCAGGCAAGCTGTGCGAGCAACCTCAAGCAGATAGCGCTGGCCAACAGCATGTACGTGGGCGATTATGACGACGTCCTATTGCACTACCGGAACCTTGCAAGTCCGACGATTGTGTTGTGTAACTGGACAGACATGCTGGCGCCTTACATCAAGAACAACGCTCTCCTCATTTGTCCGACCGCATCTCCTGTCGACGGACATGCGTACCCGAACTACAACTGGTCCATCCCCTACCCGGAATACGACTGGAGTTACGGCTACAACTACTCCTACCTGGGACGTCCTTCGACAGGAGGCACATACGGCCCCGGAATCGCGGCCGCCACGCTGTCGCAGGTCACCCACCCCAGCGAAACGATCATGTTCGGTGAGAGCACGGGCCCCTCCGGCGGGAACCCCGATAGCGACGGACGGCCGGCGATCTACCCACCGGAACGAGGAAGCTACTCGGAGCGCAATGCCAACCAGCGGCACACTGGGGGGATGAACTGCGCGTTCGTGGATGGTCACGTCAAGTGGCTCACCGAGAGTGAGGTCAATGGTGAGCCAGACGATGACTACTGGATGTCGATACGAAACTAAGTGAACGGATTCTGAGGGGGTGCCCCGCAGAATAGACGGGGCACCCACCGACCGGTGATATGGCTGTGATGTTCAAGCCATCGCCCTGATCTGCTCATCCCGCTCGGGGGAGATGTGGAAGTCGAAGACCTGCATGTTCTCGCGCAGATGCTCCTCGCTGGAGCCTTTCGGGATCACGATCATCTCCTGCTGCAGCAGCCAGCGGATGCAGACCTGCGCGACCGTGCGATCCACTTCCTCGGCGATGCCCTTCAGCGTCGGGTTATCGAGCAGATCGCCGTGCCCCAGCGGTGAGTAGGCCGTGACCGCGATGTCATTCTCCCGGCAAAGCTCCACGACGTCCCACGGCTGATGGGCCGGATGGAACTTGATCTGATCGTTCACGATGGGGACCTCGGCGACCTCGATCGCCTCGGGGAGATGCTCCACCAGGAAATTGCTGACACCGATATTGCGGGCCATGCCCTCGTCGTTGATGCGCCTGAGCGCGCGGAAAGTCTCCTCGACCGGTACCGACGGGTCCGGCCAGTGGATCAGGTACAGGTCCACATAGTCGGTCCCAAGCTCCTCAAGATTCTTCTCGCACGTTGCAAGCACGTCATCGTACTGCAGGTCGCCCCGGTTGACCTTGGACGTGATCCAGAAGCTCTCGCGGTCGTGATCCGCGATGCCCTCGGCCACCTGCCGATGGTTGCCGTAGACGTCGGCGGTATCGATGTGCGTGTAGCCCATGCGCAGGGCCGCGTCAACGGCCTTCACGCAGGTGTCGCCGGTGAGCTTCCACGTGCCAAGGCCGAGCTTCGGCATCTGCGCACCGGTCTTCAGTTCCATTGCCGGAATGTCAATGTCCATCGGTGAGCCTCCCTGTAATTTGTGTTCGACGAACGTCGGCAGGCAGAATTTCATATTCAAGCAATTCGCGGTGTGTCAAAGCGATCCGAATCTGAGTTGACAATGAGTGAGCGCGTTGCGGTCGTCAGGAGGGGCGGCCCTCACGCCTCGTCGTGTGAGGCGGGAGGGTGAGGGGCTTCCGCTGCCGTTTAGCGGAAGCGACGAAGCTTCCTTGCCCGCCCGCTGTTGTCGTTATCTGTGTCGCAGACCGAACGACGGGCTGGCAGGGAAGCTGTCGCCCTCGTGCCGATAAACGACAGCGGCCCCTCCGTACGGCTTCCATTGATGCCCTCGCAATTCCTGGAATATGAGAGGATGCCTGCCCCACATTGGCAAAATGATGGTCGCGCGAGTTCAGCACGAAGTCGCGGTTGTCCGGAATCAGCCCCGCATAATCACGTTGTTGTCGAACATCCAGCGCACCGTCTGCTCCACCGAGTCCTCGGCGGTGTACTGCGGCTCGTAGCCCAGTTCGGTCCGGGCCTTCTCGATGGTGAAGCACATGTGCTCGGCAAAGAAGCGAATCCCGCGCACCGAGAACCGGTCAGTGCCCCCGTATTCCTCGATCAGGTCATCGACCGGCACATGCTCGGCCCGCGCGTCAACGCCCAGCGCCTCCGCGAGAAGCTCTGCATAGTAGTTGTGCGTGATCGCATAGGGCGATGAGATGTTATACTCGGCCGCGGCCTCCGGCCTGTCGGTCGCGAGCACGAACGCGTCCGCGAGGTCGCGCACGTCGCCGGGCTGCAGCAGCCCCTCGCCGCGGTTCGGGATGCGGATGGGTCCGCCGTCGAGGATGTTCTGGAAGAACTCGGGGTCGCGGCCGCCGAAGAGGTCGATCGGAATATCGCCCGGGCCCATGACGTTCGTGGGGCGCAGGATCGTCAGCGGCAGGTCGTACTCGGCGCACATCTCGCGGGCGACCTCGTCGGAGTCTGCCTTCGAGCCGAAGCCGCCCATCTCCGGTGGCGGCGGATCGACCGGCTCTGTCTCATCCGCCGGGCAGCGCTGCAGCGGCATGAACACGCCGGTGGAGCCGCACTGCACATAGTGATCCACGATGCCCCAGACTGCGTCGATGACCTGCGCGGCACGCGCGCCGTCCATAGCGATCATGTTGACGCAGGTGTCGAAGGTCTTCCCCGCGAGTGCCTGCACGATCGTCTCCGGCTCGGTGATGTCCGCGGTCGCGCACTCGACATTTTCCGGCAGCGCGCACTCGGTGCGGCCGCGATTGAGCACGGTAACTTCGTCCCCGCGCTCGGACAGCCGCAGCATGATCTCACGTCCGAGGTAGCGCGTCCCGCCAATGATCAGGACTCTCATCACAATCCCCTCGCGTCACGCGGTGTTCTGTTCGATTATTGCATCCAGCAGGCGACCGAGCATCTGCGCGTCGGCCTCATCATTGTCCGAGGCGTACTGGTCCGGGTCGCGATTGACCCACGCCTCAGCTACTCGCCAACTGTTCCCCGTCTCCTCCAGCCGAAGGCGGAAGATGCAATGTCCGGTCGAGGCGCGGCACAATGAGAACCAGTCATCCACCTCAAACGCGAACCATTTATCGTCGGCCGAACGAGGGATGACGCCGTGAATCAGAGCCCGGTATTCCTCATCAGTGAGTGATCGGCTGAATTTGAGCTGTGCCCGCTGCTCGGGCAATGGCTTGTGTGGGTGATTTCCCGGTGTCGCTCTTTTCATACGACTCCCTCCAGACCTCCTGTGTCAGTAGAAGCTATTCGCGGCGCGAGGCCGTGAAGCCTGCAAGAACGCCGGCGGTTCGCGCGGGCGAATGGCGGGAGGTAGAAATCCGCTACGCTGCGAAGTTCTCTATGAGCAACAGCCGCGCCATGGAGGTGGAAACGATGCTTTACCGCGAGTTCGGCGACCTTGGATGGGACGTCTCCGCGATCGGGATGGGGACATGGAACATCGGCAACCAGTGGGGAGAACTCGACGATGTGACCGCATGGGCTACGGTTCGCGAAGCATTTGACGCGGGGATAAACCTGTTCGACACAGCAGAGTCGTACGGCATACCCAACGGCCTGTCGGAGATGCGCCTGGGTGAGGCGCTGGCGGGGATCCGCCACCAGGTCTACGTCATCTCGAAGATTGGCCACTGGGGGAAGCGAACCGGCCAGGGCGTGCCGCACAACACGGTGGACATGATCCGGATGTGCTGCCACGCCTCGCTGCACCGGTTGCGGACGAACTGGGTCGATGTGATGCTCTGCCACGAGGGCGACATCGAAGACCCCGGCGTCTTTCTGGAGGCCTTCGATGTGCTGCAGCAGCGCGGGAAGATCCGCGCCTATGGCATCTCCACGAACGACCTGGAGGTGCTCAAGCGCTTCAATGTGGACGGGAACTGCTCGGTGGTCGAGGTGAATTACTCGCTGCTGAACATGGCGCCCGAGACCGACTTCCTGCCCTACTGCGAGGAGCACGGGATTGCGGTGCTGGTGCGCGGTCCGCTCCGCAGGGGGCTGCTGGCGGGGAAGTACGATCTCGACACGGAGTTCACCGACACGGTGCGTGATGCGTTCAACCCCGGCGGCGATCAGCGGGAGCAGTACGAGCGCGATATCGCGGGCGTCGAGCGCCTGAAGGAGGTCGTCAAGCCCGGCGAGGAGATGGTGACCGCCGCCCTGCGCTTCGTGATCTCCCACCAGGCGAACCCGGTGGCGATTCCGGGCTGCAAGTCTCCACAGCAGGCGCGGATGAATGCCGAGGCGGGCGAGCGCGCGCTCACCGGCGCGGAGATGGCGGCGTTGCGCAGTGCACTCGGAGAGGACTGAGGCAGATGGCGCCCGAGACAGTTCGCTACGCGTGTATCGGCTGCGGCAGTATCGCGAACAACTATCACCTCCCGGCGCTTGCGCGCATCGACGCGGCCGATTTCGTGGTCGCCTGTGACATCGACGACGACCAGGCGCGGGAGACCGCGCAGCGATTCGACGCCGACGAAGCGGTGACGGACTACGAACTGGTCGTCGAGCGCGATGACCTCGACCTTGTTTGCATCTTCACGAAGATCGATTCGCACGCGGAGATCGCGGTCGCCGCCGCGAACGCGGGGAAGCATGTCTTCATTCAGAAGCCCTTCGCGCGCACGGTCGCCGAGGGGCAGGCGATGGCCGAGGCGGCGGAGGTCGCCGGCACGCTCATGATGCCATCGTTCATGCACCGCTACTTCGACGAGTCCCTGATGGCGGCGCAGCTTGTCGCTGAGGGAGCGGTCGGTGACGTGGAGCTGATCCGCCAGCGGAACTGCTGCCGCAATCCGCGGGAGAGCGCACCGGGCTATGGGGGCGCGATGATGGATATCGGCGCCCACGGGATCGACCTGGTGCGCGGGATCTCGGGCGAGGAGATCGTGCGCGTCTGCGCGAAGCTCGCCAGGCCGGATGTCTCGCCGGACCAGCCCCGCGAGCAGCGCGACCTCCGCGGCGGCGAAGCGAACGCATTCATGCTCTACGAGCTTGCGTCTGGCGCGACGGTCAGTCACGAGGTACAGTGGTCGCAGGCGGCGGGCGCATCGCGCTTTCAGTGCGAGGTCTACGGCACGCATGGCACGATCATGCTGCGCGTGCCACGAACCGGGGCCGACATTGCGCTGCACTCCACGCCGGACGCGGATGATCCGCTGTCGGAGACAGTCGCGTGGGAGACACCTGAGCTACCGGGCCGGGAGATGGGCGCCGCGCAGCACGAGGCATTGATCGAAGCGATTGCAGGCGGCGAGACGGGTGCCGCGCAAACCGCAACGGATGGACTCGCCGTGTTGCAGGTGTGCGAGGCGGCCCGGCAGTCGGCGGCGAGTGGCTGTTGGGAGGATGTGCTGGGGTGACGGGGACGACGGACCGTGCCAGTGCGTGGGCCGGGGTGGAACCTTCCGTTCGGGCGACACGACAGCCCTCACCGAACTCGTCCAACGGCAAACGACCTCCGGACCAGTTGTGTATAGAGATAAGCCATGACGGTAACGACAGGTCAAAGGCGTCACACGTGATGTTGGGGTTCACCCATTTCTGAGGAGGAAGGCAGATGCGAATATCTTTCATCGTGCGACCGGGAGACGATCGCCGAGAGGCAGCGGCATTCGCCGCCGGCGCGGGCATCGACGGGCTTGAGCTGATGTATCATTCGCCACAGCGGGGCGACTTCGACGACTCGGCGGAGATGGTGGCGCTGTGCGAGCAGTATGACCTGCGGATCTCGGCGGTCGGCGTGTGGCACATGGGACTTGCGGATCCCCCTGAGGCCGGCACGCGCGAGATCATCATGGAAGGGCTGGAGTATGCGGGTGAGGTCGGCGCGGACTGCTTCTTCACCGGTGCCGGCGAGCCCGAGCAGGACGACCAGGTCGGCGCGCTGGCCGACGTCTGGGGGCACTGGGAGCAGCTATGCTATGCCGAGGCGATGGACCTTGCGGTGTACCTCGGCCACGAGGGCAGCTTTTTGTGCGCGGAGCCGCAGATCGCGGCGGCAATCGAGCGCGTGGCGGGCCTCGGACTGAAGCTGGACCCGGTCGGGCTCATCCGAAACGTACACGCCGATCCCTGCGAGTTCCTCCACCGGTTCGGTGGAAGCTGCACGTTCTTCCACGCGAAGGACAAGCTGGCTCTGGAGGACGGGGAGATCGAGCCGCCGCCGGGGCTGGGTGAGCTTGAGTGGGGGAAGATGCTGGGGATCCTCCACCAGCACGGCTACCACGGCTGGGTGAGCATCGAGCCGCACGGCGCGTTCTGGAACCGGCCGGAGAACCGGTGGCGGTACGTGCGCCTCGCGGCACGGCACCTGCGGCAGTTCGGGTGAACGGCAGGGGGAAGGGGGAGTGGGGAGCGGGGATGGGGAACAACCACTGTCGTTACCCGGTCGTTTGGAGGGCGCGGCCCTACGTGGCCGCCCGGTGGCGGCTTCGGTACAGAGCCGAACCACGCCCCCCAAACGACTGAGCATACGCCTGTTTCTAACTCGGCTCGTACTGCGTCGAACCCTCCTCTGGCAGGTGCACCAGCCAGATGTTCCGGTAGGAGACCTCGTCGCCGTGATCCTGCAGCATCAGCGGCCCCGGCCGGCCCATCTCGTCATCGAGTTCGCCGCCGGTCGGGCCCGTCAGCACTGCGTTATTGTGGATCAGGATCCCGTTGAGGAAGACGGTCATCCGCGGGTACTCCAGCACATTCCCGTCCTCATCGAGCCGCGGGGCGCGGAAGGTAATGTCGTAGGCCTGCCACTGCTCGGGCGGCTTGCACGCGTTCACGAGCGGCGCGTGCTGGTTGTAGATAGCGCCGCAATCGCCCAGCCCCGGCGTCTCCCAGCCAGACGAGTCCAGCACCTGGATTTCGTAGCGGCCCTGCAGATACACGCCCGAGTTGGCCTTCTGCTGGCCCTCCGCCTCGGGCATATCCGGGCAGCGGAACTCCAAGTGCAAAAAGCAGTCCGTGAACTGCTCGGCGCTGATGATGTTGCCCGACTTCGGGACGACCGTCATCGAGCCCTCGTCCTCGTCAAGTTCCCATCCGGGCTTGCTGCCATCCCTGTGTGAGAAGTGCTGCATGGTACTGCCGTTGAACAGCACCATCGCCTCGTAGGGCCCATCCTCCATCGGCTGTGTGATCAGTTCCATCTCATATCCTCCCGTGTTAGCACTTGACGGGTTCGAATCCCCTCCGGTAGATTGAGGCGCCACAACGCGTCTCATCGCCGTGAGCTTTTCGCGTGTGGCGTTCCGACCTGCAACCTCGCCCCTGCTGTCAGCCCGTAGCCCGTAGCCCGTAGCCCGTAGCCCGTAGCCCGTAGCCCGTAGCTCGTAGCTCGTAGCCCGTAGCTCGTAGCTCGTAGCTCGTAGCTCGTAGCTCGTAGCTCGTAGCTCGTAGC
>CAZAHB010000238.1:0-7961 GCA_964484945.1 uncultured Armatimonadia bacterium
ACAGGGGCAGTTGTCACGGGCCCATTCTCGGCGGTCTATGACGCCCCCGGCGAACTCGTCGCGGAGGGTAGCATCGACAGCGTCGAGGTGGACGTGGAGGCCGGAACCGTGAACGTCCTCTGATTCACCGGCTCTACTGCAGATCCCGGGCGGCCCGTTTCTCGAAATGGAACGGGCCGCTTGCGCATGTACCCAACCGAAAGAAACAATTGATGATCGACGCCCCGAGAGGGGAAGGGATGCCACTAACGAGTAGTGAAGATACCTTAATTGAATACTGATTGCTGAACGGAGGTGCTCAAATGCGCTGTCGAATGGTCCTTCTCTGCGCAGCAGTATATGTACTGATCGGTCTTGCCGGATGTGGGGGCGGTGGCGGTGAGATGGCGCCCGCGCCCTCTCCACCCGGCGGTGCGTCCCCGGAGCCGTCCACGGAGGTAGGGCCGTTTGTGATACACACGGCCGCGACCCCCGATCTTCAGCTACAGTCCATCCCCAGTCCGTCCAGCGCTGCGTTCGTCGCGATTCACGGTGCAGCCCTCGACTACGTGGCAACCCAGGAGATCCTCGATCAGATCGTATTCTGCCACAATGATGACATCTACACCTGCGATCTCTTCGGTGGGAATCTCCAGCAACTCACCGACACGAACAACGAAGAGAGTTTCCCGCAATGGTCGCCCGACGGTGCACAAATCGCGTACTGCAGCGGCTACGGATCCGGTTCGGATATAGCGGTGATGGACAGTGATGGCTCTTCGGGGACAGAACTCACCGACAACAGTTCTATGGACTGCTACCCGACATGGTCCCCCGAAGGCCGCCGCCTCGCATTTGCGACAGACCGCGATGGCAACATGGAGATATACACCATGTACAGTGACGGCAGCTCCCAGGTCAATATCTCCAATGCGCCGACCTCCAATGAATCCCATCCCGCATGGGCCCCGGATGCCGAGGAACTGCTTGTCGCCTCCGACCAGTGCGAGGAGAACGCCCCGGAGATCTATCGCCTCTACTGCGACAGCGGGGGACTGAACCAGCTCACCGACATGGCTGATGCTGCGGTCCATCCCTGTTTCCACCCGGAAGGGTTCATGTTCTCGTTCAGCACCCGCGACCCTGAAAACGGTGCGGCCAAAGAGGTGTACACAGCGCTTCCGAACGGCACAAACGTGCGACCGTTCAGCGCCCATTCCGCTCACGACCTTCTTTCGGCGTGGTCTACGTGCGGCAGGTTTATCGCGTTTCTGAGTGATCGAGACGGTAGCGATGGGATCTGGCTGCAGGAAGTCGAGAAGCCGTCGCGCACGTACCGGGTGGCGGACACCGAACTTGGCGCCCAATTCGGCGCGGGACTGCACCTGGGTAATCCGACGCTGCAGACCAGCCGGGTACTGATCGGCCCGAGCGGGAGCGACCGCGGATTCGACCCGCCGATCACACCGTCAGTGGCCTACGGTGCCGTGATGGCATTCAACGACGAGGGCTATCTCAACTTCGCGCGGATCGGCGTCTACAGTCACCATGCCGACCAGCTTGAGGTAACCCCGCAGGAAGACGCCGGAACCAGTGTCGTGGCATTGAGAATTACCGCTCCGCAACTCGTCAACGTTGTCCAGGACAGCGGGCCCGGTGAGTCCGCAAACCATTGGGACCTCTCGGGTGATACGACTGCAGCGCTGCTGATGTTCGACGCGGACAGTGGAAAGCTGGCATCTGTCCTCGCTCTCGAGGACACCGCGCTGACAGCGTCTGCCGGCACACAGACCGGTCCCGCATTCCGCGAGACCGGTAGCGGTGCAGCTGTAACCGGAGCCTTCTCCGCGGTCTACGACTCCACCGGCGAACTCGTCGCCGAGGGCGATATCGGCAGCGTGGAGGTGGATGTGGAGGCCGGCACCACGCGCGCGCTGTAAGCGCAACGGTGGTTGCCATCAATGGATCACATCGGCCGGCTCGAGCAATCGGGCCGGCCGATCGTTATTCAATGGGTGAGGTTCTGAAGCGATTCGCTGGTCCTCTTCCTCCCCTCAAGGAGGATATGAGCAACCAATTCCTCGCGGCGAAGGGAAGATCACATCCACAGAGAAAAGGCATTGCAGCATCATGCGCCACACACACAGAAGAGGGATTGGAATGTATCGAGCGATTTCGGTACTCTGCGTCGGATTGCTGCTGGCAGGGCTCGCGGGATGTGGAGGCGGCGGGCAGATGGCAGCGACACCGGCTCCCCCCCAGGACCAGCCGCCGGCGGCGAGTGACGTGGGGCCGTTCGTCATCCAGACGGCTGCCACGGCGAGTCTACAGGTAGAGCCACTCAGGCACGGCGGCGGCGCGCACATCGTGGCCATTCACGGCGCGGCGCTGGAATACGTGGCGGCACAGGAGATGCTCGACCGGGTCGTCTACCGCAGGGAGACCGGCTCGGGGAGTGGACTGTGGGTGAGTGACCTGTTCGGAACAAACCCGCAGCAGATATCCGACAACGATGACTTCGATCCCAGCTGGTCACCAGAAGGCGAGCTTATCGCGGCAGGCTGCGAGGAAGGATTGAGCTCGGGAGTCGTGCTCATGAACGCCGACGGCACTGATCGCCGACGCATCAATGATGGTATACTCTCTCCACCACTCACTCCCGTTTTCTCGCCCGATGGGCTGATGCTGGCCTATGCCAGCCGTGACGAGTTTTCTCACGACATCTACTCGATCTGCATCGATGGCTCCAACGAGATACCTGAGACGAACACGATGGACGCAAACGAAATCGATTGCGCGTGGGCCCCCAGCAACTACATATACTACGCGGTAAAGGATGAGTGGGGCTCGGACTGCATCCACCGCATGGACCCGGACGCCAACAGCGGGTCACAGGTGACCCACCCGGACGGAGCCATCGACCGCGATCCCGCCGTCCGGCCGCAGGGCGGTATCGCTTTCTCGCGTCACGACGGCGACCAGGCGGATATCTATGTGGCGCACAGTGGCAGGGAGCAGAAGTTCACCTTCAGCTCGCATAATGAGGTCGGTCCTTCATACTCGACAGAGGGCGACTTTCTCGCCTTCACGCGCGAGGAATCCACCAGCAACATTTACGTGAAGGAGACGGTTCCCCCCTATCGCGAGTACCAGGTCACCGGCGCGGACGCCGACGAATCCAACTGTGACCTCGGCAGCCCCACCCTGCAGACCAGTCGGGTGCTGATAGGCCCCGACGGGGCTGACAGGGGATTAGATCCACCCATCACCCCGGAAACGGCCTACGGTGCCGTGATGGCATTCGACGACAGTGGCTACCTCAACTTCGTGCGGATCGGTGTATACAGTCATCACGCCGATGAGCTTCAGGTCACTCCGCAAAGTGACGCCGGAAGTAACGTGGCGGCCGTGAAGATCTCGGCCCCCTATCTGGTGAATATCGTCCAGGACGCCGGACCCGGCGAAACCGTCGAGCGATGGCCGCTGAGCGGAGAGCCTTCCGCGGCGCTGCTGATGTTCGATGCTGACACCGGCAAGGTGTCCTCGGTGCTGGCGTTGCAGGATGCGACGCTGCCGGCCGCCG
Source organism: uncultured Armatimonadia bacterium (assembly GCA_964484945.1). Lineage (GTDB taxonomy): Bacteria > Armatimonadota > Zipacnadia > Zipacnadales > UBA5352 > UBA5352. The sequence goes on from CAZAHB010000238.1 coordinate 3,563, forward strand.
CCGGTCCACGGACTGGCCCCACCTTCCGCGAAGAGGGAGACCGCACGATCGTCGAGGGCCCATTTTCCGCAGTCTATGACTCCACCGGCGAACTCGTTGCCGAGGGCGATATCGGCAGCGTGGAGGTGGATGTGGAGGCCGGAACGGCGAGCGTGCTGTAGGCGCTGTTGCGTGCAACGAGCAGGACTAAGGCCGGTCCGATCACTCGGGCCGGCCGTTTTCGCCTCACACCGCCTCATCTCGAACGAATTCAGCGGGTAGAAAGGGACTGAGCGGGACGGTCCCGAAGCGTTGGTCAGGATTCGAGACGAGACGTGGAGGTGGTTCCATGCGTCGTGTCGTGTCAGGCCTGTGTGCCGCTGTCATCGTCGCAGCACTCTCGGGATGTGGAGGAAGTGGCGGCGGACAGGAGGCCCAGGCTCCGTCGCCGCCCGCGAGTGATCAAACACCGGCCCCAACAGAGGAAGTCGGACCATTTGTGATGCACACAACCGCGACCTCTGGGTTTCAGATGCAGACTGTTCCCAATGACTCCGGTGCCGCATTCGTCACAGTCCACGGCGCGAAGATTGACTACGTGGCCACCCAGGAGATGCTCGACCGAGTCGCTTTTGCCAGCCTTCGAGACGGCAGCAGCCCGGACATCTACATCTGCGACCTGTTTGGCGGCAATGTGAAGCGTGTCACCAACACAGCGACCGCGAGCGAAGCCCCGGAGTGGTCGCCGACCGCCGACAGCATCGCGTACTCCCACCACGATGGCAATGACTATGAGATCGCGATAGTCACTGAGGATGGTTCGTCAACCTCAGTGATCACCTCCCATAACGCCGATGACAAACACCCCACCTGGTCTCCGGACGGCCGACGGCTCGCCTTCTACAGCTATCGCGACGGCGACAATGAGATATACACGATTTACGCCAGCGGAATGGGTTCGACGAACATCTCCAATGCGTCCGCATCCGAAGAGTATGATCCGGACTGGTCGCCGACCGGCGACGAATTGCTTTTCGCGTCAGATCGCACCGGGTTCCTCAACATCTACCGGATGGCGACCGACGGGAGCGCCCAAGCCGCGGTTACCACCGCCACGTCAGGCGGTGCCGAGTTCCCGACCTATCACCCGGGCGGTACAGAGATCGCCTACAACGCCAATTGGCCCGGTGACAAGGAGATTTACACTGACAGCAGGATCGGCGGCACAACGCACAGATTCAGCAACACGCCGGCGCTCGACGCAAGGCCCGCATGGTCCACGGATGGCAGGTTCATCTGCTACGACACCACCTGGAGCGGCATGGCGGAGATCTATGTGCAGGAGGTCGCGCCGCCCTACCGGGCCTACCAGGTCACCCCCGGTGGCGGCTGGGCGCCCCATCTGGGCTCCCCTACGCTGCAGACCAGCCGAGTCCTGATTGGGCCGAGTGGCTCGGATCGCGGCTTCGATCCGCCGATTACGCCCTCAGTTGCATATGGTGCCGTGATGGCCTTTAGGGACAATGGCTACCTCAACTTCGTGCGAATCGGGATCTACGGACATCACGCCGACCAGCTCAAGATTACGCCTCGCGACCATGTCGGCGACCAGGTTGTCGCGCTGGAAGTCACGGCGCCGCAGCTTATCAACGTCGTGCAGGACAGCGGTCCCGGCGAGACTGCCGGTAAGTGGTCGCTCGCCGGCACGACCACCGCCGCGCTGCTCATGTTCAATCCCGACAGTGGTAAACTATCCTCAGTCCTGGCCCTCGAGGACGAGGCGTTGTCCGCCGCGGCCGATGGCCAGAGCGGGCCCACATTCGAGGAGACGGCAACAGGCACGGTTGTCTCCGGATCATTCTCCGCGGTCTACGACGCCATGGGCGAACTCGTCGCCGAAGGCGACATCGACAGCGTGAAAGTGGACACAGAGGCCGGAACCACGAGCGTTTTGTAAGCCGACAGACCGGATGACATTTTCACACGGCCGGCCGCTTCCTGGAAGGGGGCGCGCCGGCCGTGCGGTCGTTGACCTCCGGCGCTTTTTCGGCAATGTGGCGGGGCCCATAGAGGCGAATTGCGCCCAACCACGAAGAGAGAATTACTACCAAGTCTTCCGACAGGAGGCCTGACAATGGGTTTGAAGCCTCGTACGGCCGTGGTCGTTCTCTTCGGGGTATTGATAGCAGTCGCGCTTACGGGCTGCGGCTCAGGCGGTGGGCAGGTTTCCTCTACGCCCGCACCGCCGGACGGAGAGTCGCCAGGCACCCCCACCGAAGTTGGCCCATTCGTCATTGAGACTGCCGCCACTGCGGACCTTCAGATGCAGACGATCCCCAACGAATCTGGAGCAGCGTTTGTGGCAGTCCACGGAGCCAGCCTGGAGTACGTCGCCGCCCAGGAGATGCTCGACCAGCTCGTCTTCTCGTCCACCGAGGATGGAAGCTGGGACATCTGGGTTAGTGACATGTGGGGGGACAATCGCCGGAAGATCACGGACACGACCGAGTATGACCGTAATCCGGCGTGGTCGCCGGATGGAAGCAGTATTGCCTTCGACGGCAGAGCAACCAACGGCGGCGACGCCGACATCTACACCGTGTCCATCGATGGTGGGGCTGCGACTAATCTCACGAACCACGCCGACGACGATCGCCACCCGACATGGGCGCCAAACGGCGAGCGTCTCGCATTTCAGTCTGACCGTGACGGCAGTTGGAGCATCTACTCTGTCTACGCAACCGCCCAGGGCACCGTTGATCTGACCAGTGACAGCTCCAACGATTATGTGGACCCCGAGTACAGCCCCGACCGCCGCAATGCGGAGCTGGCGTTCTCAACGAACCTCTACGGGAACCACGAGATATGCGTGGGGTCGGAGTACGATATTGCCGGTCACGATCGCATCACAGACCTGCCCTTCAGTTGCTACAATCCCACCTGGACCTCGGACGCGGGCTTCATCGCATATGAGGGCGCTCCAAACGTGGCATGGGACATCCTCGAGATGACCTCTTACGGTCAGCAGTACGGGGCGCTCGTTTCGTTCTATGACAGCGAACACCAGCCGTCGTACAGCTTCGATGGCAGGTTCGTGGCCTACTACGGGAATGCCGACGGCCCGAATGAGATACTCGTGGTGGACCGGGAAAACCCGACTGTGAACTACCGCATCACAGACACCGTCTCCGGAATACAGATCGAACCGGATCTGGGCAACCCCACGCTGCAGACCAGCCGGGTGCTGATCGGTCCGAGCGGCGCCGACCGCGGGTTCGATCCGCCAATCACTCCGTCAGTGGCCTACGGCGCGGTGATGGCGTTCGATGACACCAGCTACCTCAACTTCGTGCGGATCGGCATCTACAGCCACCACGCCGACGAGCTTCAGGTAACGCCCCAGGACGATGCCGGTGACCAGGTGGTCGCGCTCGAGGTCACGGCACCGGAACTGATCAACGTGGTCCAGGACAGTGGTGCGGGGGAGGCGGCAGACAAGTGGTCTCTGGCCGGCGACACAACCGCGGCGCTGCTGCTGTTCAACGCGCAGACCGGCAAGCTCTCTTCGGTGCTGGCCCTGGAGGACACCGCCCTGACGGCGGCGGCCGGCTCAGACACCGCATACAACTTCAGCCAGACCGGTAACACCATCACCGTGCAGGGGGATTTCTCCGCCGCTTACGATGCGACCGGTGAGGTCGTGGCGGAGGGCGATATCTGCAGCGTACAAATTGATCCGGCGACGGGCTGCACACTCGTTCAGTAGACAGATGGTGCTCCCTGAGACTTCCCGCGGGTCGCAATCGACAGGGCGACGCCCGATGATCGCCCCGGATTTTGTGTAAATATGATTGCATATGGCCCCTTAAACCAACAAGTGTGCCTGAAGCCTTCTTTTTCGCTCCAATACATGATATTATAGTTTTTAAAGAACCAAACCAGACAGCCCTACAGGCGACGAAGGAGGCGCTAACATGCGGAGGGCACTGTTTCTGCTGTGTGTCGGTGTGTTCGTGGTGGTTCTCGTTGGGTGCAGTGGCGACGGAGGACAGGTGACGTCGACTCCCCCGGGGACGGATACTCAGCCCATGGAGCCTTCTACGGAGATCGGGCCTTTTGTCATTCACACGGCTCAGGCGGGCAGCATGCAAATGGAGAGGATCCCCAACGATCAGGGCGCCGCGTTCGTGGCGATTTACAACACTCAGATCGACTACGTTGCCGCCCAGGAGGTCCTTGACCGCATCGTCCACCACGTTTCCTACGCGATGATTGGAAGCTACGGCCTCGGAGTATGCGACCTGTTCGGTCACAACTATTCGACAATCAGCTCTGAAAGCGACTGGGATCCGGACTGGTCGCCGTCCGGGGATAAGATTGCATGCCAGAACGGAAGCGTCACCAGCGCGGAAATCGTCGT
>CAZAHB010000239.1:0-7903 GCA_964484945.1 uncultured Armatimonadia bacterium
TCATGTTGTCCCTTACTATCTGTCTCAGCAGGTCCGTCATCGTAGCTGCTCCTCAGTTCCACCGGCGGCACGCGCCGGTTTGTGGTTCACTCATCAGATTCTTCGGCTGCAATCTCCGCGAGCAGTTCGCGGTCGTCTTCGGTCAGTTCCGCTCGCCCCAGCAGATCAGGCCGGCGGCGCAGCGTTCGCTTCAGGGACATCTTCCGCCGCCAGCGGGCTACCTCAGCGTGATCGCCCTCAACGAGCGCCTGCGGCACGTCCATCCCGCGAAACGTTCGCGGGCGGGTATAATGCGGATGTTCCAGAAGCCCGTGCTCGAACGAGTCCCGGGCTGCCGAGGCTTCGTTGCCGAGCACCCCCGGCACCAGCCGCACTACTGCGTCAACAAGTACCAGTGCGGGCAGTTCCCCGCCGGTCAGCACGTAGTCGCCGATCGAAAGCTCGTCGGTAACCAGCAACTCGCGCACGCGCTCGTCCACGCCCTCGTAGTGGCCGGCCACGACCACCATCTGCTCCAGCCCGGCCAGTCGGCGAACGCGCTCCTGTCTCAGCGGCTCGCCCTGCGGCGTCATGAGCACCACCGCCGCAGCAGGCTCCGCGATGACATCCTCAATGCACGCAACGAGCGGCTCGGGCTTGAGGACCATGCCCGCGCCGCCTCCGTATGGCGCGTCATCAACGATTCTATGTCGGTCGGTGGTCCACTCGCGCGGATTGTGGACTCCGAACGTCACCGCCCCGGCCTCGCGTGCCCGCGCCATGATGCTGAACTCGAGCGCCTGCCCGATCATCTCCGGGAACAGTGTAACAACATCGACCCGCACGCAAGACACCGTCCCTGATTCGACCTTTGGCGATCGCGACCGGGCACAACTGGCCTTTCGCGGCCTCTCAGTCCGAGGACGGCAAGTTAAGGTCGCAGTCCCTCAGCCGAAAAGCCCCTCCATCGGTTCGACGATCACGCGCTCTTTTTCGAGATCGATCTCCCGCACGATGCTTTCGATCGCCGGGATCAGCGCCCCACTGTCTGTCTCGTAGACATCATTCGCACCGGTGCGCAGGATATCGATGATCCGCCCCGCGTCCCGACCCTCGGTGGTAACCACCCGCAGGCCGATAATCTGGAAGTCGTAGTACGCGCCCTCCGGCGGAGGAGGGATCTCCCGCCTGCGAATCCGCAGGATCTGACCGCGAATCGCTTCCGCCTGGTCGCGATCATCGACGCCCTCGAGCTTCACAATGCATCGATCGCCAACGAGCCCCTTGACGTACTCGACACGGGCAGTGGATGGCCCACTATCACCGACAAGCTCCAGCGCCGGCCACTCGGGGAGGCGCTCGGGGAAATCCGTATTCAGATCGACCCAGACTTTACCATCGAGCCCGTGCGGCTTGACCACCGCGGCAAGCTCGATGAATTCAGGATCGGGGCCGCGCGGCGTGTCAGGGCCGCTCGATGGTCGGCGCGTCGACCTCGGCAACGTCGGAGGTGACCTCCTCGCTCTCGAGGCTTATGCCACCCTCGGTCTCGCGGATCTCGACGACCTCGTCGTCTTTCACGACGATCTCAATACCGCTCAGAGCGGTCTGCAGGTTATCACCGACTGAGACTTCCACATAGCTCTCGACGGTGTCCCGAATGATCTCGGTACCTTCCTCAAGCTCCTGCACCTGGCGCTGCCGCTGGATCAACTGATCCTTGGCCTGGCGGTAGCGACGCTTTTCAGCCTCAATCTGCTGGCGCACCTGCATGGCCTGCTGCATGTCATTGCGCTGCAGTTCGGTTACGTATTGCCGCGCGCCGACGTCGAGTTGTGTGATGCGCTGGTCGACCTGGTCGATCGCATCAGACAGTTCGTCGTCAAGCTGCTGTTTGAGGCCTTCGGTAACGATCGCGCGCAGGACTACTTCTCGCTGGATCGTGACGGAATCGGGCATGGTATAGGATCCTCCAAGCCGGACGTATCCGGCTGTTGTGCTCCCCGTATGGTACGGCGGCAGGACGGCGCGTTGCTATGCGCTTGACCGCCGGTTCAGGAGAGTATCTCGACGGTGGCTTTCCGATCGGTTTTGGTCGCGGCGGCCTTCACGATGGTGCGCATCGCGTTGGCGATTCGCCCGCCCTTACCGATCACCTTTCCCAGGTCGTCCTCGGCCACCGATACTTCATAGACCACGATACTTTCGCCTGAGACCTCGTTGACGCGTGCCTGGTCGGGATCGTCCACGAGAGATTTGACCATCAGCTCTACCAGATCTCGCATCGGATGCGCCCCCAGTATGTGAGCGGGTGTATGTGCGTACGAAAAGGCGTGGGTTGTCGTGCCCTTGTCGCCGATGGTGAGCTACTACGCGTCCTCGGAGTCGGCGGCTTCGGCATCGGCCTCGGCGGCGTCTTCATCATCCGCAGAGGCTTCATCGGCCGCGTCCTCTCCCTCGGGCTCCTCAGAGTCTTCTTCGGCTGATGCCTCTGTTTCCTGCTTGGCCTCCTGAACGTCCTCTTCCGGACTCCCCTCGTCCGGCGCCTCGGCCTCCTGATCGTAATCGGCCGATGCCTCCAGAATCCCGACCCTGACCAGCAGCGACCGGACCGTGTCGGTCGGTTGCGCGCCGGTGCCGAGCCAGTATTCGATGCGTTCTGAGTTTACTTCCAGTTCCGGGGTTTCGCCGGCCGGGCTGTAGGATCCCAACTCTTCGACGGCTCGCCCGTCCCGGTTCTTGCGGCTGTCTGCCACCACTATTCGATAGTGGGGATCGTGCCTGCCACCGACCCTCTTAAGTCGTATCTTCGTCGCCAAAGCTAACGTCGCTCCCTTCGCCGGGTTCAGCGCAGCCCGATCTGCATTCCGCCGATCTGGGCCTTGCCACCACCGGTGAGCTGCTTCATCATCTTGGAAAGCTCGCGGAATTCCTTCAACATGATATTGACGTCCTGGACCCGCACCCCGCTGCCGGCGGCGATGCGCCGCTTCCGACTGGCGTTGAGCATGTCCGGATTATGCCGCTCCTGCGGCGTCATAGAGTTGATGATCGCCTCAACCCGGTCCAGTTCGCTCTCGTCGAAATCTGTCGGACCGAGGTCGGGCATCTGCTGGGCCATCCCGGGGATCATCTTCATGACCTGATCGAGTGGGCCCATCTTGCGCACGTTCTTGAGGTGATCGCGAAAGTCCTCAAGATCGAACTGGGCGCTCATCAGCCGCTCCTGCAGCTTCTGAGCCTCTTCCTCGTCTACGGCCTCCTGCGCCTTCTCCACAAGTGACAGCACGTCACCCATGCCAAGGATGCGGGAGGCCATGCGGTCGGGATAGAACGGATCCAGCGCGTCCAGCTTCTCGCCCGTCCCAACCAGCTTGATGGGCTTGCCCGTGACTGCCCGGGCCGACAGTGCCGCTCCACCCCGCGCGTCACCGTCGAGCTTGGTCAGCACGAGGCCGTCAAGCTCAAGCGCATCCTGGAACTCTTCGGCGACACTCACGGCCTCCTGGCCGGTCATCGCGTCAACGACCAGCAGCACTTCCGGGTCGTCCACCACATCGGCCTGTGTCGCCAGCTCATCCATCATGTCGGCGTCCACGTGCAGCCGGCCCGCTGTATCGACGATTACCGTGTCATAGCCCCTGGAGCGGGCGTGCGCCACGGCTCCCTCAGTAATTTGCACCGGGTCGCCTTCGCCGAGGGTGAAGACCTCGACATCCACCTCTTCACCGACCTGCTGGAGCTGGTCGATCGCGGCGGGCCTGTAGACATCAGTGGCGCAAAGAAGCGGATTGCGCCCCTCTTTCGTGAGCTTCAGGGCGATCTTACCCGCTGTGGTAGTCTTACCGCTTCCCTGCAGCCCGCACAGCAGAATGACCGTTGGCGGCGTGTCGGAGAACTCGATGTCTTCCCGCTCGTCGCCGAGCAGCGAGATCAGCTCATCGTGTACGATCTTGACAAGCTGCTCGGTGGGGTTCAGCCCATCGAGGATCTCTTCTCCGAGCGCCTTGTTTTGAACGCGCTTGACGAAGTCCTTGACGACATTGTAGTTGACGTCCGCCTCCAGCAACGCCATCTGGACGTCCTTCAGTCCAGAGCGGATATCTTTCTCGCGCAACTTGCCGCGTCCGCTCAGTTCCTTGAAGGTGCGCTGAAGTCGCTCCGTCAGGCTCTCAAACAACCGTCAGTACCTCCACATCGTGGCATTCGCAGGCCCGTACAGCCGCGCCCAAAGACAAAAGTAGACCGGACCCGGGAACTGTCCGATCCAGCCCATTCCTGTTGCGACCGCTTTACAGAAATGAAGTATAGCGCCTGAGCCGGGGCTTTGTCAACTGCGAGTCCGGGTGTGTAGGAGCAAAGTGATAATGTCCGGTTGGGGCAAAGTAGAAATGTCCTCCCGCCTCAGTACACCTCCCCAGAACTTCCCGGCAGCTCAATTCCGCCGCTCACGCCGCTCTCATCGCGTTTCGAAATCCTGCAATTCGCCAAAGGGAGCCCGATGAGGCAAAAAAGGCTGCCGACCTGCAAAAAATGCTCCAGATTAAGAGTTTCGCAATTTTCTAAAGTGTGGTATACTCTAATCGATCGACATGAAGTCAACTGTACCCGATGTCCTCGCGCGGTTTATCCGCGTGGGGTCGGCCAGCGGAAAGTCCTCCCCCCCGGGACGGACCGCTGGCCTTTTTCTTTTCCGGGGCACGGCTCACCGGGCGTCGGGGCCCTCCGGCGAGATATCGCCTTCGACGCCCTCGCCCTGGTCGCTGCCGCGGTATTCCTTCTGGCGCCTGGCCATCTCTTTCAGACGCTCCTGCACGGCCGCGCCAACCGTTTCTTCGGGGAATTCGCCCTCTTCATCGGGCTCGCCCATCGGCATACCCGTGAGCAACTCGACGGCTTCCTCAACGGTCGCGACTGCATAGACGTGGAAATCCCCGTCTTCGATGGCCTCCACCACATCCGGCCGCAGCATCAGGTTTCGCACATTGGCCTCAGGAATGATCACGCCCTGATCGCCGGTAAGCCCGTCAAGCTTGCAGGCATGAAAGAAGCCTTCGATCTTCTCGTTCACTCCGCCGATGGCCTGCACCTCACCATGCTGGTTGACCGAACCGGTCACGGACAGGTCCTGCCGCAGAGGAAGACGCCCGATACTCGAGATCAGTGCATACAGTTCCGCAGCCGACGCGCTGTCGCCTTCGATTTCGTCGTAGACCTGCTCGAAAGCAACGGTCGCCGTCGCGCTCAGGGGCTGCTTCTGCGCGAATGTCTCACCGAGGTAGCCGCCGAGAATGAGGGTGGCCTTGTTGTGAATCGGCCCTGCCATCTCCACCTCGCGGTCGATATTGATGACGCCCGGCTTCCCGAGGAAGCTGCGCGCTGTGATGCGCGTGGGCTTGCCAAATGCGTGATCGCCCAGCGGCATGACGGCGATCCCGTTGATCTGCCCCACATGTTCGCCGGTCAGATCGACCTTCAGGGTATCCTGCTCGATCAGTTCCAGCATCCGTTCCTCGATCCGGTTCGATCGCCATATGGCGTCTTCGACGGCTTTCTGGACGTGCTCGGCCGAGACGGTCTCTTCGCCCGCCTTGTTGCACCAGTACGCGGACTCGCGCACCAGATCCACGATATCGAGGAACCGAACTGTCAGCTTCTCGCGATCGTGAGCCAGCCGCGCCCCTTCTTCGGCGACCAGGGCGACGGCCCCCGGGGAGAAGTGCGGGAGATCCTCCTCGTGGCAGCAGGCCGCTATTACGCGCGCATAGCTCGCTACGGCGTCATCATCGCGATCCATAATCAGGCTGAAGTCCGCCTTAACCTTGAAGAGCTTCTCGAAATCCTCATCGTGCTCATACAGCAGGTAGTACAGCACCGGAGTGCCGATCAGGACAACCTTCACGTCCAGCGGGATGGGCTCGGGCTCCAGCGAGACAGTCGAGACCAGCCGTAGCTGTTCGCGAATTGACTCGGGACTGACCTCGGCTTCCTTCAGCGCCCGCTTGAGGGCCTCCCAGGCGAAGGGCCGCGTGAGCAGCGTGAGCGCCTCCAGCACCAGATATCCGCCGTTGGCGCGATGCAGCGCCCCGTCCTTGATCATGGTAAAGTCCGTCAGCAGCGCCCCCATGTATGAGAGATGCTCGACATCGCCCGTGAGGTTCTCGATGGTGGGTTTGGTCTCAAACTCGACCGGCGCGCCGTCTTCGTCCGCATGGGTAATCAGGACGTTGACCGCGTAGCGGTTGTAGGGGCTCTGCGGGAGATGATCGGTGGCTCCGCCGGGCATGCCGGGCGGGCGCTGGCCCTGTCCTCCTCCCTGCCCCGGCATCTGCATCTGCTGCTTCTGCTGCTCCTCGGCGGCAGCGTGGTCAGCGCGGAAGATCTCGACGTTTTCCACGATATCTTCTCGCACCTGGTCGATGTACTCCACGACGGAATCGATTTCCGAGTACCGCTCCTTGAAATCCTCGAACAGCCCCCCGACTGCGAACTCGGCCACCTCCCGGTCGAGTTCGGCGACCTTCTTGCGCGCCTCCTTTTCGAGCTTCTGACCCCGCCGAAGCTCCTCTTCGAGCTTCTCCTGCATTTCCTTGCGCTTTTCTTCGATCTCCTCGCGCTCGTCGGGGTCAAGCTGCTGGTACTCCTGGGGGCTGAGCACCTCGCCGTCCTTGGCAGGCGCAACGATCAGTCCCGTGGGCCCGCGGCCGATTGCGAGGCCTCTCTCCTGCACCTCGCGCTCAAGCTCCTGCAGCTTCTCGCTGCGCTCTTCGCGGTACCCGCTGAGGACCTCCTCGCGCCGCTCCTGGTACTCGTCGCTTTCGAAGCTGCGCGTGATCTCCCGGTCAACGTCCTCGATTAGCTCCTCCATGTCCTCCTTGAACTCAGGCGCCTGACCGGACGGCAGTTCGATCGCCCGCGGGCGCCTCGGCTCCTCGAAATTGTGGACGTAGCACCAGTCGCTCGGCGGGGGCATCTCGCTCGCGTGGCGGCGCAGCGTATTCATAACGATCTCGCGACGACCGCTCCCCGGCTGGCCGAGGGCGAAGGTGTTGTAGCCCTCGCTCTCGATCGTCGCCCCCAACTCAAGCGCGTGAGTGGCTCGCGGCTGTCCTACCGGGTCGGTTTCGTCCGGCAATTCTTCAGTCGTCTCGAAATCGAATTGTGCTTCATCGCAATGCCATCGACACTCTTCGGCGCACAACTCTCGTGTTTCGGACATGTTTCTCTCCCTTGAGATCACGCTACCCCGCGACTGTCTAAATGTCCGATGAGCCCATCTTCTGGCTCAACGACCTCCCTCACACAACACTTGCGTGTTGCCCCCGGTAATTCCTGCCTGCCCTCAGACATTGGAGGGCGGTACATCGACGCGGGCCGCCCGTGCTCGACCGATGAGGCGGCCCGGTCCCATGTGGCCCCTGCAGCTTACAGGTCAGAGGTAGCCGAGCGATTCGAGACGCTTCTTGACGCGCTCAAGCTCCTCTTCGGTGTACTCTTCGTTCTCAGCCAGCGCGTGTGTTGACGCCAGATCCCGGAGAACGTACACCACAAACTCTGTCACCGAATTGTAACCCGCTCCGTCAATGATCTGCCCAATGCGCTCATAGAGCGGTCGTGGAATCTTAATCGTTACCTTGTCGCCGCCGCGCGATTTCTTAGCCATGACACTTCTCCCTGTCCGTCTCAAGCGTCTCCACTTGACCTTTCGACGACTGCACGTCCCAGCCCTTCATGATGAAATCTGCAATACTGGGCTCCATGTACTGAAGGTATCCGAGGTGGCGCGGACGAAATGCACCACAGGAGGACGTATTCCATCAGGGAGCTGATAGTATGCGCAAAGGCTTCACCCTCATTGAACTGCTGGTTGTGATCGCGATCATCGCGATCCTGGCGGCAATCCTCTTCCCAGTGTTCGCCAGGG
>CAZAHB010000240.1:0-7813 GCA_964484945.1 uncultured Armatimonadia bacterium
ATCAAGACTTTTTCAACAGTCAGATCATCGCCATCCTGGCGGCGATCCTCTTCCCGGTCTTCGCCCGCGCCCGGGAAAAGGCGCGCCAGTCAAGCTGCCTCTCGAACGTGAAGCAGATCATGCTTGCGGTGCAGATGTACGTCCAAGACTATGACGAGATGCTGCCGGAGGGGACCTCCTACTGGGACAGTCCGTGGCGTCCGGGTACCGCGGATGCGGGGCCGTGGTACGCGCTGCTCATGCCTTACATCAAGAACCAGCAGGTTCTTGTGTGCCCCTCACACAAACACACGGAACACTTCTCCTCGACTGATCCGTCCACCCTTCTGTGGGATGACTGGCAGGACACGGTCATAAGCTATGGCGCCAACATGGACCTTTGCCACCGCGCCCTCGCGGCACTCGATCAGCCGACTGAGTGGGTATGGCTCACCGAGTACAACGATTTCAGCCAGTACTGGTATACCGGCGGCGGCCGCGGGTGCAGCACACTACCAAACGACACCTATCGCCCATGGGGAAGTCATGCACAGTTCGAACATAACGGCCAGATGAATCTCGGATTCGTCGATGGACACGCAAAGAGCTACTCCAAGGGCGCCATGATGGGCGCATGGGAAGATAATGCAATGCAGTTCGACTACGGTGGCTGTGACAACGACTCCCATCAGTAGCGTGTCGCAGATCTCACCACTCTGAAGCGTGAAGCCGTGACGCCCTCCGCCCACGAGGCCGGAGGGCGTTGCTGTTCTCGCGCGATGCTGGATATACTTCCGCCAGAAAAGAAGGATTTCACACGCTCCGCTGTGAATAGTTTCTTAACCCGACAAGAGACGCGCTCGTAGAGGAGTGAAGGCAGTATGTCGAGAGGATTTACCCTCATCGAGTTGTTGGTGGTGATCGCGATCATCGCCATACTGGCGGCGATCCTCTTCCCGGTGTTTGCCCGCGCGCGGGAGAAAGCGCGGCAATCGAGTTGTCTCTCGAACGTGAAACAGATCATGCTCGGCGTGCAAATGTACGCACAGGACTACGACGAACGCCTTCCCGAAGGAACTCTGTACTGGGACGGCCCGGACGCCCCGGGCACCAACGATGCCGGTCCGTGGTTCGCGTTGATCATGCCTTACCTCAAGAACACGCAAATCCTCGTCTGCCCATCGCACCGGAGCCCGGTCGGTGACAGTGACTGGACAGATGCCGGCGGCCTGTGGGCAGAATGGCAGGGTACTCAAATCAGCTATGCCGCCAACGGCACCCTGTCGCGTGGCATGATGCTCGCTGAGCTTGAGCAGCCGGCCGAATGGGTCTGGCTCGTCGAGTACAACGTCAACGCCAGCACATACAGCTCCTGGAGCGCCTACTGGTACAATGCCTGCGACGTCAAACCGAACTACGCCTACCGTCCGTGGGGCTCCTACGCGGAATTCGCGCACAACGGCCAGATGAACATCGGCTTCGTGGACGGACACGCAAAGAGCTTCTCCAAGGGCGCGTTCATCGGCGCCTGGGAGAGCGGTGCCGTCGAATTCGCTGCGTTCAACTGCGACTCTGACGCTCTCAACTGAGTCTCTTGCGGCTTCTGACCACATCTTCCGCCCCCACCGAAGTCTGGTGGGGGCGGCTGCGGTTATTGTGAGCATTTTCAGTATACTTCACAAATGTTTTAGATGCGGGGAGGAATCGATATCGATGTCGGGAATAGACCTTCAGATGAACCTATCTCGTCGGGCAAAGGGAGTTGTGGCGCCATGCGAAGAGGTTCCACGCGAGGATTCACCCTCATTGAGCTGCTGGTCGTGATCGCGATCATCGCCATACTGGCGGCGATCCTCTTCCCGGTGTTTGCCCGCGCGCGAGAGAAAGCGCGGCAATCGAGTTGTCTCTCGAACGTGAAACAGATCATGCTGGCGGTGCAGATGTACGTGCAGGACTACGATGAGCTTCTTCCCGAGGGCACCTCATACTGGGAGAGCCCCTGGGCACCGGGAGTGGCGGACGCGGGACCGTGGTACGCACTGCTGATGCCCTACATCAAGAACGAGCAGGTCCTCGTGTGTCCGTCACACAGGCATACCCAGAACTTCTCCGATACAGGTGATTCGGCCCTGCTGTGGGATGACTGGCAGGACACAGTGATCAGCTATGGCGCAAATATGGACCTCGGGCGGCCCGGCGTCCCGCTCGCATCGCTGGACCAACCCACCGAGTGGGTGTGGCTGACTGAATACAACACCTTCAGCCAGTACTGGTACACCGGTAGCGGACGCGGATGCAGCACACTGCCCAACGACAGCTATCGCCCATGGGGCAGTCACGCCGAATTCGAGCACAATGGACAGATGAACCTCGGCTATGTCGATGGCCACGCGAAGAGCATATCCAAAGGTGGCATGATGGGCGCCTGGGAGGACGACACGATCCAGTTCGACTACGGCGGATGCGACAGTGACGCCCACAAGTAGGCCGTTACCGTTGTCACTGCGCTGCTTGCAGTAAGCGAGGCCTCCGCTCACACCGGCGGGGGCCTCCTGCGTACCGGCCGCTCTTGTGACTTACGCTTTGTCATCGACCCCGGGCAGGTCGCTGAGTCGGGCGCCACCCCCACCCGCCTGTAGATAATCCTGCCACCAGGTCGGTTGCTGGAAGTGCGGGTGGATGGCGTGGCGCAGCGGCCCGATCCCCCAGCATTTCCGCTGCATCCACTGGCGCTCATCGACGAACTTTCGCGCCAGTTCCATCGCCGTATCATCCCAGCGTTCGACCTCGCGCAGCCGCGCGTCAATATCCAACAGGCGCAGCTTGCACTCCCACTGGATCAAGCGCCAGTTGAGTTCCGGTGAGAGCCTGCGACCGTCGTGCACGATGAATGGCCGATCGAGGCCATCGACAAGCTTCGCGAAGTCCGCCCGCGCAGCGTGAATATCCACGTCGAAGGGCTCCCCCCACTGCGCCAGCCATTCCGCCCAGGCCGGGGCGTTCTCACCTGCGCGAAAGTAGCGCGCCGCGTACTCCGTCAGCACCTCGCCCGCGCCATCCGAGCGATCCGACGTCAACGCCCCCCAGATCGCGCGGTTTACATCATCGAACGCGCCCTCATCGTACGTCACGTAGCCCGTGCAGCCGAAGTCCGCGAGGTCTCGCGCGGTTGCTTCCAGTCTGTCGGGCGCCGCCACCGGCCCCCAGATACCGTACACGTCCCTCGGCGAGGTAGGCTTGCTGCTGTAGCCGATATGAACGAACGCGTGGGGCTCACACCCAGCGGGCAACTTCGGCCGACCTTCCGGTCGGGTCTCACCGTACGGGATGTACAGCGCGCACGATTCGAACACACCGGGCGCATGCCTATCCGCCCAGTCGGCGAGAAGCTCATGCTCCTCTTCGGTCACCCACCAGCCGATCAGCCGCGGGGTGATCTCGGGGAAATAGTCGCGGGCGATCTCAAGCTCCTCGAGGAAAAGCTCGGCCATCGTCACGATCCACGGGCTGCACTTCTCGCAGGAGCAACCGCCGTAATCGTAGGCGAAGCCGTGCAGGTTCCCCAATTCGACGCCGCTTGCCGCAAGTAGCTCGAACAACTCGCGAGCGTTGCGCAGGATAATCTCGCGGGCCTGCGGAATGCTCGGACAGACAAGCTGCCCGAACATGCGACTGTCGCCGGAGGTATCGGCGAGCAGATCATCCCGAAGCTGATCGAGGTAGACGTGGTTGCTGGTGAGCATCAGATTCGTGTCGAGGCCCTCCTCCTGCGCGATGCGGAAGTTCCGCAGCTTCCGCTCCCACAGTTCCTGTGGCAGGAGGTGCTCGTTGCGCGGATTGTTCAGGGGGTTCTTCAGGTCCGCCGAATCGAACCAGTCCCCGTAAACTGTGTAGCCGAAGTGGCGGGCCTCGCGGCACATCTCGCGCATCTGCCCCGCCGACATCACCTCGTGTGTATTGCCGAAATGCGCGGGACAGTACAGTTCGCGGTATGTGAAGTCGCTCATCGGCCTACCTCCGAAGACATCAATGGGTCACGTACGCGCCCAGGACGTATCTTCCCCGCATGCTGCACGGACGCCTTCTGCCCCACCTGCTTGACACAGCAGCATTAGCCCGCTACGATTCACTCGAACTTGTGTTCGCAGATTATTTGGGAACTGTCATGGACTGGGACCCGGACGAGCGAATCATCCTGCACGTTGACTTCGACGCGTTCTTCGCGTCGGTGGAGATGCGGCGCAACCCCGATCTGCGCGGCAAGCCCGTAGTCGTGGGCGGCACGAGCGAACGCGGAGTGGTCTCCGCCGCCTCCTACGAGGCACGCGAGTACGGCATTCACTCCGCGATGCCCATCTGGGAGGCGCGCAGACGCTGCCCTGACGGGATATTCCTGCCCGTGGACGGCCAGGCTTACGCCGAGTACTCGCGCCGGGCGCGCGAGATCCTCGCACACTTCTCTCCGCGGATGGATCCGGCATCCATCGACGAGGCCTACCTCGACGTGACCGGATCGCTGAACCTCTTCGGCGGCCTTGAGAGCCTGCTAAGGCGCATCAAGTCCGATATCCGCGATGAGCTTGGCATCACCGTCTCCATCGGCTGTGCGCCCAATCGCCTCGTAGCCAAGATCGCTTCAGACTGGGATAAGCCCGACGGGCTGAGCATCGTGCGCCCCGAGGAGCTTCCCGAGCGGCTTTTCGACCTCCCCGTCAGCGACATACCGGGTGTCGGCGACGTAACTGAGGAGAAGCTGGCGCAGATGGGCGTGCGGACTGTCGGACGGCTCGCGGATGTCCCGAAGACGCTGCTCGAGCGGCATTTCGGCAAGCACGGGACCTATCTGCATCGGGCCGCCCACGGCCGCGATGAGTCCCCAGTCCCCTACTACGAGCCGGGAGCGGATGACCGCAAGCAGATCAGTCGGGAGGAGACGCTCGCGCAGGATACGCGGGACCTCGAGGTGCTGGAGCAACGGCTGCTGGCACTCAGCGAGGAGGTGGCGCGGCGGCTGCGTCGCCGGGGCCAGCAGGCGAGGACGGTCACGCTGAAGGTGAAGCTGTCGAACTTCAAACTATTCACACGCTCTGAGACACTGGAGACCCCCACCGAGCTTGAGGACGACATCTTCGCACACGCCTGTGAGCTGCTGCGCCGGGTGCGTTTTGGCGCCCGGCGAGCGCGGCTGATCGGGGTCGGGGTAAGTAACCTGATCGAGGGATCCGGTCCCGGACAGCTCTCACTCTTCAGCGATTCGGAGGAGCGGAAGACCGAGCTTGCCCGCGCGCGCGATGAACTTGCGGATCGTTTCGGCAAGGGCGCGGTCACCCGCGCGCGGCTGGTGCATGAGCCCGAAGTGCAGGATGAAGACGCGGAAAGTGAGGTCATAGACGAGGATCCCCTGGACCGATTGTAAGCACAAAGCCGGCACACCCGGCCACGCACCCGATACCTCGTTCGCCAAACGTTAAAGTATCGTTTGGCGCAAACGAGGTATACCTACAAGTGGGGCAGGTCGCCATGCCTGCCAGGCCGGAAGGTCATGTTGACAGGGGGGCCCCCTCGCAGACACTGTCGCGGACGTCTGCGGGCGGCCCTCTCAGACGAATCGCACAGACAGCGACCCATGGGAGGACCGGCAATGACCGCGAGCGAAGAGCAGGAGGACGGTCTGGCGCCGGACGCCGCTGCGCCGGACGCCGCCGAGGCCGGCCCCCCGATCCTGCACCCCTGGCAGTTCCTCGGGCTCGCCGTCGCTTTCGCGTGGATGATCGAGGTCCCCGCGGCGCTCTCCGGTGTTGACATCAGCACCACCCCGTATGGCTGGATCGTCTACCTCGGCGGTCTCGGCCCGGCTATTGCAGCCCTCTATCTCCTCTATACTTCGGACGATTCCCGCTTTATCGTCGCTTACTGGCGCAGGCTCGTTGACCCGAGCCGTATCACAGGCTGGTGGTGGGCGATGATCCTTCTGTTCCCGCCCGTGTTGACACTAATCAGCCTGGCGATCTTCATCGCCGCGGGCGGAGGGTTCCCACCGTTCGAGCAACTGAGTGGCCTCGCGGCAGCGCCCCTGTCCGTGATCCCGTTCCTGCTGGGCGTACTGCTTTTCGGCCCGCTCCCCGAGGAGCCTGGATGGCGCGGATACGGCCTCGACGCGCTTCAGCAGCGGTTCAACGCCCTGACCGCCACGATGATCCTCGGCGTCATCTGGGCCGCGTGGCATCTGCCACTGTTCTTCATCGAAGGCACCTGGCAGTCGAAGCTGGGCTTCGGCCTCAACGGCTTCTGGTGGTTCGCGCTCTCAATCGTGGCGCAGACGGTCCTGCTCACGTTCATCTACAACGGCACCCATCGCAGCACTCTCGCGGCCGTGCTCTTCCACCTCTCGATCAACGCCACGGGCGAGCTTCTGCCGCTTCCCGAGGGCGCCCGTATGGTCCAGCTCGGCCTGTGGATCGCATCGGCCGCGATCGTCGCCATCCTCTTCGGAGTGCGAACATTGAGCACCGTTCCGCCCGAGGATGGTCTGCTCGATGAGCTGAAGGACGTGCAGGAGCATGGCGTCTGTCCATGGCGCGCGGCCGGGATACTCATGTCCCCGCTCCGGCGGCTGATCCTCTCCCCCGAACAGCTCGTGGAGCGCCTGGACCTCAGCGGCGATGAGCGGGTCCTCGAGTTAGGACCCGGGCCCGGGTACTTCACGCCGGCCCTGGCAGAGGCGCTGCCGGACGGGCACCTGTTGCTTGTGGACGTGCAGCAGGAGATGCTTGCGATGGTGCGTGACCGCCTGGAGCAGGCGAGCGCCGACCACACGGACGCGGTGCAGGGGGATGCAACGCATCTGCCCTTCGAGGACGAATCGTTCGATGTGGTGCTGGTGGTGGCTGTGCTTGGGGAGACGCCCGAACCCGAGGACACGCTGGTCGAGGTGCGACGGGTCCTGAAGCCGGGTGGGCTTTACTCGAACACCGAGCAACCCGGTGACCCGGACCATATCCCCCAGGCGCTGATGCGCGGAATGGCCGAGGACGCGGGCTTCACCTTCGAGCGAACCTGGGGCTCGGGGAGCAACTACACCTTCTCGCTGCGGAAGTGAAAGCAGGCCGGCGCTCACCCCACGGAGAAGTATCGTCTGCGCTCTGCTATCTCCCACGGGTGGTGCCCACCGTGAAGTTGACGCTCCGAATCCTGACCGGACTTGCTCCGATGTTGTTCGTGACATCTCTTGCCGCCGAGCCAGTGCCCCGTCAGCACGTGGAGACGATCTCCGGCTCAGCGGTACAACGCGCCTACGCGATCCCGGTGGGCGGCACGCTGGACATGGATCGCACGCTCACACGCGGCCACGGTGATATCGACGTCACCTTCCAGAACAATATCTCCCTCACCATTCAGAACACCGGCGACACCCCGATCGTGAATCCAGGACTCGTCATCAATGGTCGTGGCGACTGGTGGACGCTCGAAGCGATGGCCGAGGAGTTTACCCGCGGCGCCACCAGCGATCAGGAGCGAGCGCTGCTTATCTGGGAGCGGATGAGGCAGCAGCGCTATCACCAGACCCCGCTCTTCGCAGGCCTCGAGATGCACGACCCGGTGAAGATGCTCGGCATCTACGGTCACAACCTTTGCGGACAGATCGGGAACGCCGGGGTCGCGCTGTTCCTCGCCGCCGGTCTGGAGGGCTCATATCTGCGCGGGCTCTACGGGCATGTGCAGTGTGAGGCGATGGTGGACGGGCAGCTTCAGTTCCTCGACATCGACCACGACTGCTTCTACCTTGACCGCGAGAACGGGCGCCCGGTGAGTGGCGACGAACTGGCACGTGACG
>CAZAHB010000241.1:0-7787 GCA_964484945.1 uncultured Armatimonadia bacterium
CTGCCAGCCCGTCGTTCGGTCTGCCACATACATAACGGACAACAACGGGCGGGCAGGGAAGCTGATCCCGCCTCGCACGACGAGGCGGGAGGGCCGCCCCTCCTGACGACGCAACGCGCTCGCTCATCGTCAACTCAGAGTCGGATCACCTTGACCAGCCGCGAATTGCTTGAATATGAGTGGAAGCCTGCGCCACATGTCAGAGGTCGTGACTGACTTCCACCGAAAACACCCACCCGAGGTCCAGCGTGGGGGAGGGGCCGGTCGGTGGATCGGGGGGGAGATCCCGCTGCCATGCGGGCTGCACCTCGGGCTCGGTGAGGTCCTGGAAGTCTCCCCGTGTGTCACCGCCGAGCAGCGTGTACTGCGCGTCCACCCGCCACCCGTCGATCTCGCGCCCCAGGCCGAGTGTCAGTGAGCCCAGCCAGGCCTCGCCGCCCTCCAGTCGCTCGTGCCACTCCCAGTCCGGTGTCTGAAATGCACCGGGTATGTCCACCGCCCGGCCCTCGAAATCCAGCCGAGTGTGTGCACCGGATGCCGCGAGCGTCCAGCGCCACGGACCGGCCCGGCGCGTCGTACCCCAGCGGATCGCAATGCCCTTCGTGCGCGCCCGGGCGGAGCCGGTGATCTGCCCGTCCAGGCTCCCCAGCACGCCGTCACTGATCCGCCCGGAGAAATCGAGAGTGTGTTCGATCCATGACAGTTCAATGTGCTCAGCGCATGCGCCATCGCTGCACCGGCGTCCAATCGCGAGCACCGTGCTGTCGCCGGACAGCGAGGTGCGCCCCCGAATGGCATCCCCGGAGGCGATGGCGCCCGGCGCCGCGTCGAGGTCGCTGGAAATGGCGTAGGCGAACCAGCGTCGCTCAACCCGTCCATAGCCCGCCCACGCCCGGACCGTGGTGCGCTCGGTGCTGAAGACGCCGGCGAAGGGCTCCTCGGCGATATCGAGCGCGGCGCGTGCCTTGCGCTCGTGACCGGTGACCTCCACACCCCCACACCAGCGGCCGCGCGCATAGGCGGCGCCGACGGTATCGGAGCGGGTGCGCCAGTCGAATTGCATGCTCTCCTCGCCACGGCGGGTCTGCTGCAAATCCGCGAGGATTGCGCCGTGGGCTGATCCGGCGAGGTCGCTGTCACGCCGCGCGACGCCGAGCGTCCACGGACCGTCACGCCAGGCCAGGGCCGTGGTGGACTTCGGTCCGCGGGCCCGCGCGCGATCGTGCAGCCAGCGATCGCGATGAGAGATGCGGGCGGAAGTGGCGCCGAGGCTGTAGCCGAGCCACCAGCGGGCATCGGTGGGATCGGCGGCGAGCGGGACGGCAGCGCGAAGTTCCCGACTGTCCACGCGCATTTCGGCAAAACGCCGGTTCCCGTGAACGTAGGTCACCGGGATGCTGGTGGTAAGATGCAGGGAGATCGTCGGCCGGTCCGCAACCGGCAGGGAGGTGGGGCTATCGGGTCGCATGTCGCCGAGCACGCGCGCCGGCGCGAATGTTCCGCCGGCGGTCATCGACTGCGTGTCGGGCCGCCAGTGCCCGGCAATCGACTGCAGCAGGGGGTCGGCGCGCAGCGGGAAAGCCACTGCGATCGTGAGAATGCCCGCCAGCACGCGCGCTGTCACGGCGTCCCCCGCTCGTCGAGCATGGTGAGGCGCTCCCAGGACCCGTAGCTGATAGCGATGTACGTCGGACCGGTGGAGAGCATCTCCAGCACCGGTTCGGGGGGCTGGCCGAGCATACCGCCGAGGCGGGGGCGCGGGAAGTCACCCGGACCGCGGGGCAGGGCCTGCCAGTTGCTGTCCGCGACCGGCTGCAGGACCGGGGCGATCGTCTTCAGATCATCAACGGGCGCGTCCCAGATGTAATGGAAGGTCATCTGTGCCATGAAGCGCCCGGGACCATTCGTGCCCCCTTCGTGGATGACCTCGACCTGCACCTTCTCAGTAACGAGATCGCGCAGATCGCGAAGCTTCGCGGCCGTCCGGGGCCGACCGTCGTCACCGATCGCCTCGATCAGAAACGAGTCTTCGGGGGCGGCTTCGACCGCGGCCAGCATCGTGTCCAGCCCCAGCAGCATGTGGTCCTGCGAATCGGACATGTTGCTCGACTGGTGGCGCCAGCCGAACGGGTCCGGTGGGAGATATTCGTCGGCGGTCAGCAGGCCGTCACCGTCTTCGTCACGGTCGGCCAGCGGTACGGTCCAATCCCAGTCACCCGGGTTGAACTGGTAGGCGCAAAACTCGAGGAGGAGGCTTTCGGCGGCGTGCAGGAAGCCGTTCAGCGCGCGGAAGTCCGCGGCGTATGCGTAGCGCGTGCCGTCGCGCGTGTGAATTGCAGCGAGGCGCGTCTCATCGCCGCCGGAGTGCAGCGGGATGGATGCGATACGGTCATTGGCGTGGCGGAATGCAGGCAGCAGAAACTTGCGGATGCCGATCTGGAGATCCGCGGATGAGAAGTCCGGGTCTGAGGGCTCGGGGAAATCTGCCATGGTGCGGAGCGCGGCCGTAAACACACCGGCGCCGGGATCCTCCCCCGCGGCGGACTTGATCCGGGTGACCGGCTCGAGCAGGCTCAACACCTGGTCGGGCGTGTAGCCGGCATCGATAGCCGCGTTGTAGGCCCCCGCCACCAGGACAGCGACCGCCAGGCCCGCCTGTGAGACGGGGTCATCGGGCTCCTGGGTGACCCATCCCGTGAAATCGGCGAGGAACGCCCGCAGTTCGGCCTCGGTGGTTGGAGGACGCCCCGCGAAGCGCTCGATACGGTCCACGGCCTCCTGCCGCGCCATCCCGCGGCGGGGCGCCTGTGCGTACGGGGTGGCGCGCGCAGCCACAGTGCTGATCGCCGGCTCCCCGGGGATTGCATCAGCGGCCGGGCCGGGGCCGGGCCCGATCTCGACCGC
Organism: uncultured Armatimonadia bacterium; assembly: GCA_964484945.1. Taxonomy (GTDB): domain Bacteria; phylum Armatimonadota; class Zipacnadia; order Zipacnadales; family UBA5352; genus UBA5352. Next base: position 2,905 of record CAZAHB010000241.1, read on the forward strand.
GGGAGGTGGGGGCGTGGGAGGTGGCTCGTCGCCGCCATCATCGCCTCCGCCACCTCCGCCACCTCCTCCACAGCCTGTGAGTGGAAACGCAGTAAGCATGAAGGCGGTCAACAGGCACACCATCCGACGCACGAACGCAGACATGTCAGACACCCCTGTTATGAACTCTCTCAACACGGCCCGGGTGACGGGCCCTGCGGAGGGGGGCCTGCAATATCGGTGCCGAACAGTGGACCCCTGTGGCAAGCGTTCCCCCCGAGGGTTTTCCCGCCGCTATCCGGCCGCGGCGTGTGGACTGCGCGCCATGAGACGTCGCGCCCAGTCGGGCACGTCATGCCCGTTGACATGTCGGATTGCCAACACGAGCAGGACGATGATGCTCGCCACGGGGACGGCAATCTGGGCGACGGTCAGGATGCGGGCGGCCTTATCCCAGGCGGCCACATCGGTCAGGAAGTAGACCAGCTTGCAACCCGGTCCGAACAACGCGGCGATCACCGAACCCGCGAGGACGTAGCGCACGGCGAGACCCTTGAGATAGGAGGTGCCCTTTGCGCCGATGAACGTGCCCAGGGACATCCCCATCATCATGGCCAGAGCCACGCCGAGCATCACGTTGTTGAGCATCGCGTGTCGGAAGCAACCGAATGTCAGGCCGACGAATGAGCCGATGAGGTTCGTGCCCACTGCCATCATCGAGGATTGGCCGATGAGGTAGATGAGTGCGGGGCAGCGCATGAACCCGCCGCCGACTCCCAGAAAGCCCGACAGAACGCCGATGATCGCGCCGAGGCCGAGTACTATCCAGCCGGAGATGCGCAGCTTGGACTTGGTGAAACGGATGTGGGGGAATATTGACAGGCCCTGCAGAAAGCGGCAGGCAGCGGTCCTGACTTCGCCTTCTTCCGCCGCCGAATCGATCTCACATCCGTTCGCCAGATTCGCGCTGGACTCGATGACCTCGCGAATCATCGAGACGCCGACCAGGATCAGTGCCAGCAGCAATGTGCTCATCACGATGATCTCAGCCAGGCCCGTTCCGAGGGACTTCAAAGCCGCCAGCAGGCGTACACCGACCTCCGCGCCCGCCATTGTTCCGGCCGCGGTGATCAGGCCCATCTTCAGATCGAGATTGCCAAGCTCCCTGTGTCGAATGATTGCAACGAGCGTGTTGCCCGTCATCAGCGCCAGCGCGGTGCCGACGGCGAGGTCCGCGGGGAAGCCCATGATCATCAGGATGGGCGTCAGCAGATACCCTCCGCTGACACCGACGAAACCCGCGATCATTCCCACACCGGTGGCGAGCCCAATGAGCAAATACAGATTGACGGTGATCCCGGCGGCGATCTCGATCACTCTGAGTCAGCGCTCCCGGATTCATCGGACGAACGTTCCTGGAAGAGGACTACGGCTTCTTCAGCACGGTCGAACACGGTGGCAAGCAGCCAGCCTGCCAGCAATACAGCAGCAAGTGTGATCAGCCCCACCTGATCGTCGCTGAAAGTTTCCAGCGTCGCGCGCCAGTCGGTCGTGTGACTGAGGGTAAACCATGTCCCAAACGCGACCACGCTTGCTGCGAGCAATGCAACAACCGCCGCGAAGAGACCGCCGTTTCTGAACCACATGAGGAATGAGCCGCCCTGTTGAGGTGAGTGACTGGCCGGGATTGGCCCGTCCATCGGTCTGCGACACTCTCATAAGAGTGTCATATTGGCAGATACAATAGAACCCGCCGCGACGAGCGGCGGGCCGAGTGCGCTTCGGTTTCGACTCATTATAACGACGCGGTGCACCGCCGTCAATCATGTTGCGGGGCGAATCTGCGAGTGCTGCCCAAAAGCCGCTCAAGTGTGCGGCGCCGGCGTCGTTAACAGGTGTGCGGAAGAAACAGGCTCACCGGAGGCGATTGCAGTGACGCGCGGTTTGCGTGCCGCAGCGGCGGGAATGCGAGTTCAGACGCAGCGGCAGGATGTGCATGCCCACAACCTCGCGAACGCGGCCACACCCGGCTTCGTGAGGTCGCGGGCGATCGTGGGCGAGAGCGGCTTCGCCCGGGCCCTGCGCCAGGCTGAGGGGAGTGCGCTGCCGGTGGCGCAGTCCGCGCCGGTCGATATATCGCCCGGGCCCGTTCACGAGACGAACAGCCCGTGGGACGTGGCAATCGACGGGGACGGCTTCTTCGCGTTGCAGACTGACCGCGGCCTGCGCTTCACCCGGGACGGGCGCTTCCAGGTCGGTGCCGGCGGGGAACTGCTATCTGCCTCAGGACACCCGGTGATGGGACGGGCCGGGCCGATCACATTGCCCGGCGATGAGTTTCTGATCAGCGACCGGGGGCAGGTCTTTTCCGACGGGCAGTTCGTGGATGAGATTTTCATAGCGCAGTTCGAGGGTGATGACGGGCTGCGGCGCGAGGCTGATGGCCTGCTGACAGCCCCTGTTGGGCCTCGGATGGCGGATGAGCCCCGTGTGCGCCAGGGCTACGTCGAGGACGCGAACGTGACAGTTGTGCGGGAGATGGCGCAGATGATGAGCGGTCTGCGCGCGTATGAAGCTTCAGCCGCAACACTAAGTTACACCGATCGGTCAGTCAGCACACTGATTGACAGCGCACTGTCATGACAGACCGCGGGCGGAATGTCCGCGCGAGATGTCTCAGGCAGTTGATCGCACGTTTTGAGGTGATGGGCCGATGATGCGCGCACTTTGGTCTGCAGCGAGCGGAATGAACGCCCAGGAACTGAACGTGGACACGATCGCCAACAACCTGGCGAACGTGAACACCACCGGGTACAAGAAGCAGCGGGTGGAGTTTCAGGATCTGATGTACGAGACGCTGCGTGAGGCGGGGTCGGCGGCAGCCGAGGGCGTCGAGATCCCGACCGGCATCCAGGTCGGGCTGGGAACCCGGACGGCGGCGACACGCAAGCTCTTCGAGCAGGGCACGTTCCAGGAGACGGGCAATCCGCTGGACATGGTCATCGAAGGGGACGGCTTCTTCCAGGTGCTCAGGCCGGACGGGACGGTGGCCTACACTCGCGCGGGGGCGTTCAAGATGGATTCGGAGGGGAACGTGGTGACCGCCGACGGCTTCCCGCTCGAGCCGCCGCTGGTGGTCCCCGCCGATGCGACGAGCATCTCCGTGGGCAGCGACGGGACGGTCACCGCGACGGTGGCGGGTGATACCGAGCCGCAGACAATCGGGCAGATACAGCTTGCGAGCTTCGCGAACCCGGCGGGGCTTCGGAACCTCGGCCACAGCCTGCTTGCCGCGACGGCCGCCTCCGGTGACCCCGCCACGGGCGCCCCGGGGATCGATGGCATGGGCTCGATCGCGCAGGGCATGCTGGAGATGTCCAATGTGAAGGTGGTCGAGGAGATGGTCAACATGATCACCGCCCAGCGGGCCTATGAGGCGAATTCACAGGCCATCCAGATCGCGGATCAGATGCTGGAGATTGCGAACAATACGCGGAGGTAATGGTGCATCGATATGCCGCTGACCTGAGGGGCCTTGAGATGTCCGCGCGAGCAGCAACAATCTGGTCGATCGTGACGCTGAGCGTGTTCGCGTGCACGGTGGTCGTCGCGGACGATGTCTCCGCCACGGTGAAACTTCGCGAGAGCACGTGCGTGGAGGGCGAGCGGATTGTGCTGGCCGACCTGGCGGAGATCACGCCGGCCGAGCAGTCAGAGAGGCTGGGAGCCGTGGATGTGGGGCCTTCGCCACTTCCCGGTGACAGTCGCCGCCTCTCGGCGGGCTACCTGAAGATGCGGCTGAGGCGAGGTGGCGTATCGTGTGATGACCTGGCTATCACCGGCGCCGGCTCGGTTGAGGTTCGGCGCGCGTCGCCTCCTCCGACCCAGAGGGGGGCAGAGGGTGAGGTCGAGGCGGCCGACCCGCCCGGCGCGCGCCACCCCGCTCCGCGGGCCGTCGAAGTCGATCGTGGCACGCGCCTGCGGTTGACCGTGATCTGTGGCGCGGTGACGGTCGGAGCTGAAGCGACGCTGCTGGAGGACGCGGTGGTGGGCGGACGGGCGAAGATGCGCGTGGAACAGACGCGGGAGACGGTGACCGCGCAGATCGAGCAGCCGGGCCGGGCGGTCATGCGCAGGGAGTGAATGATCCGATGCGAACCGTGACGACAATCGTTGGTCTGACACTGGTATGCGCCATGGCCGGCAGCGCTCAGGATGCCGGACCGGACGGGGGACAGTTCTTCCAGTCCCTGTACGATGATCACTGCGCCTCGGGGCCCGGAGATATTCTCTTCGTGGTGGTCTCCGAGTCCACCACTGCATCGCACAGTGCCTCTCGGTCGAACCAGAAGTCGTCCGGCGCTGAGATCGGCCCGGGGACCGCCTGGCTGGACTTTATCCCACAGATCAGCTACGGGGGCGAGATGAGCGGCTCCGCGCGCGGTAGCGCACAGCGCAGAAACATGCTCTCCACCCGGATCGCGACCACCGTGGTGGGCCGCAGCCCGAACGGCAATCTGATGATCGAAGGCGAGCGCACGATACGGGTGAACGATGACCTGCAGACGGTGAAGCTGATCGGCGAGGTGCGGTCGGAAGATGTTCGGCCCGACAACACCGTCCTGTCTCAGCACGTGGCAAATGCGGCGATCGAGTATACCGGCCCCGATCCCGGTCGGCCCGGGAAGAAGGTCGGGCTCATCACGCGCATCCTCGGGTGGTTGTTCTGATGACCCGCAGATACAGCGCGCACAGGTTGCTGGTGCCGACCTGTCTGGCCGCGGTGCTGATGTCGGCGGCCGCGGCACAGGGCCTGACCACGCGCGTGAAGGACATCGCGACCATCAGCCGTGTCACCGAGCATAAGCTGATGGGCTACGGGCTCGTCGTGGGGCTCGACGGCA
>CAZAHB010000242.1:0-2870 GCA_964484945.1 uncultured Armatimonadia bacterium
TGATGCCCGTCAGTTCTTCGAGACTGTCAGTCTATCTGATCGCGAAGCGGAGATGGCCGAAGACCTGCGCGATGAGGTCGTTCGGAGACTGAAGCTGCTCGAGGAGGTAGGGCTGGGCTACCTGACCCTGCATCGACCCGCGCCGTCTCTGTCGGGCGGTGAGAGCCAGCGCGTGCGTCTCGCGGGGCAGATCGGGTCAGGGCTCACGGGCGTGCTCTACGTGCTGGACGAGCCGACCGTCGGCGTACATCCACGCGACAATGAGCGTATGTTGCAGGCGCTGAAGGACCTTCGCGACCTCGGCAACACGGCCCTGGTGGTCGAGCATGACGAGCAGACATTGCGCGAGGCCGACCATGTCATCGACCTGGGGCCCGGCTCCGGGCCGGAGGGCGGGCGTGTAATGGCGTCGGGGACCCTCAACCAGGTCATGCGGCGGAAGTCATCGAAGACGGGCCAGCTTTTCAGTGGCAAGCTGCGGGTGCCGGTGCCCGCCGCGCGCAGAGAGCTTCCTCCCGGGGATGCTGCGGGCGCGGAGGACGGCGGCTGGCTACGGATCGCCGGCGCGGCTCATCACAACCTCAAAGACATCGACGCTGACTTCCCGCTCGGGGCATTGACCTGCGTCACAGGCCCCTCCGGATCGGGAAAAACGTCGCTGGTCAATGAGATTCTCTACCCGGAACTGGCCTATCACCTGCACGGTGCGCAGGAGGTGGGCGGCCAACACCGTCGCATCATCGGTCTCGAGCAGGTCGACGCAGTCGTGAACATCGATCAGGCGCCGATTGGCCAGACGCCGCGGTCAAGCCCGGCCACGTATTCGGGCGTCTTTGATCTGATCCGCGAACTTTACTCCATGCTGCCAGAGGCGGTGGTGCGCGGCTATGACGCGTCACGCTACAGCTTCAACAAAGCGGGTGGACGCTGCGAGGCCTGTGAGGGCATGGGGCGCCAGCTTATTGAGATGCACTTCCTTCCGGACGTGTGGGTAGAGTGCGAGGACTGCAGCGGAACGCGCTATACCTCGGAGACGCGCGAGATCCAGTATCACGGAAAGAGCATCGCCGACGTTCTGCAGATGACAGTCGGTGAGGCCCTCGAGCATTTCGACAGGTTCCCGCGCATCCGGCATATCCTCCAGACGATGGCGGATGTGGGCTTGGAGTATCTCCCGCTGGGTCAGCCCGCGCCGATGCTTTCCGGTGGTGAGGCACAGCGCGTGAAGCTGGCCCGAGAGCTGTCAAAGCCCGCGCGGGGGCATGCCGTATACATCCTCGATGAACCGACCACCGGCCTGCACGCCGCGGATATTCTGAAGCTGCTGGAAGTGCTCCAGCGACTGGTGGAGAGCGGCAACACTGTAATCGTGATCGAGCACAACCTCGATCTGGTCAAATGTGCGGATTGGATCATCGACCTGGGGCCCGGTGGTGGCGATGACGGTGGGAGCCTGGTCGCCTCCGGTCGACCGGAGGGCGTCGCGGAATGCGAGCAATCGGCCACTGCGCCGTTCCTGAAGCGCGCTCTTGATGATGCCCATCGGGAGGATCTGGCCATCGAGGGCGTCGCCCGGCCTCCCGGCCGCGGCGAGCACAGGGAGGCGCTGGAGGCGCTGGCGGAGGAGGCGTCACGCCCGTGGGAGGAGGACGGCCACGCGTGGCACACAGGCGAGACGACACCCGACGGAGAGCCGCGCGAGTGGCAGCCGGAAGCGCTCGAAGCATTCGTTGACCTCGCCACCGAGGCGCTTGACGTTGATGACGCCGACTGGGCCGACAGCAAGTATGTCACGCTGAGCCGCAATGGTGACAGTGACTGGGTGGCCCGGGCCGAGACCCATCGCCGATGGGACGTTCGATTGAAGATCCGCGCTCCGAAAGGGACGTTCGTGCAGGCTGAACTGGAACAGGCGCTTCAGTTGCCGACGTGGGATGAGATAGACGACCTTCCGAAATACGGGAAAGGTTCGCGGGTACGCGTGAGCACTCGCGCCAGAGACTATGACCTGATCACCATATGGGCCCACGCCGAGGGAGACGTACGCAACGAGGCGTGTAGAGAGGTTCTCAGGAAAGCGCTGCAGACACGCGAGGTGGAAGAGGTGGCTGCGAAATGACGGGAACTGATTACGAGTTTCCTCCCGGCGCACTATTCTCGACGATCGCGATCTGTCCGTGGCGTGAACGCTCGCCGGGGGTGGATGGCAGCCTCGGTGACTGGACCGGGGATGAAGCCATGCCCCCGCTCGGAGAGCTTGCCGGGAAGGAACAGTTCGCTGCAATCTCGATGGCGTGGAATGACCACGGCCTTTATCTGGCCGTCGAGGTACCGAAGGAACAGCAGGTCGTCACAAACCGCCAGAGCCCCTCAAGCGGCGATGCGATGGAGATATTCATTGACACCCGGGCATCGCGCGAGAGTCACCGCGCCAGCCAGTTCTGCTATCATCTCACCGCGCTCCCTCTTCCACCGGGGGAGAAGCGCGGAGAGCCCGTTATCTGGCAAAGCCCAATCCGGAGGGCGCGACAGCGGGCGCCTGAAGCGGACTTCGATGCGGTGCGGATCGCCTCAGGCATGTACGACGAGAGCTACTGCATGGAGATCGCTTTCGAGCCCGAAGCCCTGCACGGCTACGAGCCTGCAGCGGGCGCGCGCATTGGCATGGCGCTCGTAATCTATGATATCCACAGAGGACGCCAACTCTGGGGCACCGCGTCGGACTTCCCCTACGAGCGCGACCCCAGCACCTGGGGCATTGTCGAACACGAGGCGCAACCAGACGAGGGCAACCCGTAGACTTGTCTGAGGAAATCTGTTCCGTTAACGGAAGCCGAGACGGGGCCGGGGGGGCCGGCCGGCGGAACCAC
>CAZAHB010000242.1:2880-7786 GCA_964484945.1 uncultured Armatimonadia bacterium
ACCGCGGACCTGTGTGGGAGAAATTTTTCCCAAGCAGCGGGGGGGGCGGCGCGAGGTAGGGCCCCGCCGCTGAGTATCAGATGGCACACGTGCTGATCGCATCAGGTCTCGCTCTCAAGCCCAAAGCGCCGCTCGGCCTTGCCCATTCGCTGCAGTGCCCGTTCGGCTGCATTCGCAACCATCGGACTGGGATCGTTCATGGCCTCGATCAGCGCGGGCACCGTCTCCTCATCGCGAAGTTGGCCTGCCGCAACGACCGCCGCCCAACGGACATCTTCGCTCGGGTCATCGAAGAGATTGACGAGTGCCTGCAGGCTGGCCGCCGACTTCGTGCGGGCAAGTTCTTCCGCGGCGGCCTGGCGAACGACGGAGGAGAAGTCCGCGGTGGCCCGAATCAGCGGCCTGACTACCCTGTCACTGTCGATCCATCCAAGCGCCCGCACGGCTGCAGCGCGCACGCGCTTTGCCTCATCTTCCGTTGCAGCCTCGGCCAGATCCTCAAGTGCCGCTTCTCCCGGCACGGTCTCCAGCGCGAGGGCAGCCCACCAGCGAACCTCTTCGTGTTCGTCGTGCAAGGCCTCACCGAGGATCGGCGCGGAGCTTTCCTGTCCCAGATAGCCCAGGCCCTGGGCGGCAATGGCCCGGACCTTCCACGACGGGTCGCTCTTCAGCGCATTCTCCAGAGGCTCGAGACCGTCCAGATTTGCTGGTTCAGGCTTCGCGAGCCCTTCCTTCATCATCGCCTGGGACAGTTCAGCGAATTCTTGCTGCCTGGGATTGGTGCCTGCGCAGATCATCGCGATTGTGCATGCCGCTGCGGAACGAGCATGCTCCTGCGGGGCATTCGCGAGAACGTCGATGACCGCCGGAAGACTATTTGTGCCTCGCTGCACAAGTTTGATCTGAAGCTGAGCCGAGGCATCGTCGCGGTTCCGCGCGAGCAGCCGCGCCACCCAGGAGGTGTCATCCCCGGGCTCCATGCTCTTGAGGCGCACGTCCACCTCGGCCAACAGAGCGGTGTTCCGGACCTCGGGAGCGTCGGCGTTCTGGGCCTTGCGAAGCGCCTCAAGCAGCTCCGGAGAGGACGGTGCCCTGGCCAGTGCTTCGATGGCCTTCTGGCGGACGATCTTCTCAGGATCGTCGAGCGCGGCCTCGGTCAGGACATCCTCCGAACCGGCAGGATCCGTCAGGAATGAGGAGGCCGCGTTCGCGCGAGTGGCCGCAACATTGCTGTTGAGCAGCAACTGCTCGAGTGTCCTGCGCGCCTCCTGCTTCTGTTTCTCGTTGCCCAGCCTCAGCACTGCCTGAAGGGAGCGGAAGTCGGTTTCGCTATAAGCGCGATCGTAGTTGACCTCCATATCCAGCGCTGTCTCTGTTTGGGCCGGTGAGGCGGCCTGCGGCTCGCGAGACTGCTCTGCCTCAGGCGACAGCTCGTCATCACCATCAACGGCCTCTTCCTGACCGTCGGCGGGCGTCTCCTCCTGACCTTCCTCAGCCTCGGTCTCGTCGGCCTCAGCCGCGTCATCGTCAGCCGGTTCAGCGCCGTCCTCAGCCGGTGGGATGACGTCTTCTACAGGCTGTTGCTGTTCGGCCGGTTGCTCCTGGCATCCGGGCAACATCCAGAGAGCGCCCATGAGGGCAAGCATCAGCACGATCGCAACTGGAGCTTTTCTCATTACCCATCTACCTCGCATCGTCTCTCGTACACAGAGGCCCCGGGTGTGGTCACCTTAGGAGCCTGCAAATGAGTCAACGTCGTGACACCACGGAGAGTTCCCGCAGGCAGGACTGACCGCCTCCGGAGTCGAACAGTGCAGTGGTGCCCCCCGTGAATGTAAGTGATTATGACTACGAACTTCCCCCCGAGGCGATCGCGCGCTACCCGGCCCAACGCCGGGACCAGTCACGCTTGCTGGTGTTGGAGCGACACTGCGGCGCCATCGAGCATCGGCGCTTCCACGCCATCGTGGACCTGCTGAAACCGGGGGATCTGCTCGTCCTGAACGATACACGCGTGATCCCCGCCCGAATCATCGGCGTGGCCCCTACCGGTGGACGCGTTGAGCTTCTGTTGCTGGAGCAGGTCGAAGGCCCGCTGTGGCGGGCGATCGGGAAACCCGGCCGGCGTCTGCGCCCCGGGTGTGAAGCGACCTTCGGTGACGGGCAGCTTCACGCGCGCGTGGACACCATCGAACAAGAGGGCATCCGCGTGGTGGAGTTGAGCCACGAGGGCAGGATCCTCGAGGTGCTTGAGGAGGTCGGCGAACCGCCGCTGCCACCGTACATTGACCGCGCGGTTGAGCCCGAGGACCGCGAGCGCTATCAGACAGTCTACGCGCGTGAGCCTGGTGCCGTAGCCGCGCCTACGGCTGGTCTGCACTTCACCGAGGACCTGCTTGAAGAGATTCGGGAGCGCGGTGTCGAGATTGGCCACGTGACCCTCCACGTGGGCCTGGGGACATTCCGCCCGGTACGTGCCGAGAGGGTGGAAGAGCACGACATGCACGCCGAGTTCTACCAGGTTTCAGAAGAGTTCGCGGAAAAGGCCAACAATCGAACGGGCCGACTGGTCGCGGTCGGCACGACTGTGACGCGGACACTGGAAACTGTCGCTGAGCGGGACGGGCGTATCCGAGCAGATTCGGGCCGCACGGAGCTTTTCATCTATCCCGGATATCAGTTCCGCGCCATCGAGGCCCTGCTCACCAATTTCCATCTGCCCAAATCGACATTGCTGATGATGGTCTCGGCTTTTGCCGGCAGAGAGAACGTCCTTGCCGCCTACCAGGAGGCCCTCGAGAAAGACTATCGTTTCTACAGCTATGGAGATGCAATGCTGATCCACTGAAGGCGCGTGAAGCCGTGGAATTCGAAATCCTGCAAACAGTCAAGAACGGGCGAGCGCGAACCGGGCGCCTCACTCTCCGCCACGGAGTGGTGGAGACGCCGGCCTACATGCCCTGTGCGAGCCGGGCGGCGGTCCGCGCCTGCCCGCCGGATGAAATTGCGGATGTTGGGGTGCAGATCCTCGTATCCAATGCATATCATCTGCACCTCCGGCCCGGTGAGGACGTGGTCGAAGAGTGTGGCGGTCTTCATGATTTCATGAGGTGGCCCCGCCCCATCCTGACAGACAGCGGGGGCTTTCAGGTCTTCTCGCTTGCCGACAGCAATGATATTGCCGAGGAGGGCGTGACGTTCAAATCACCGGTGGATGGACAGGAGATCCTGCTGACACCGGAGCTTTCGGTCCAGATCCAGAATGCCCTTGGCAGTGACATCGCGATGCCCCTGGATGAGTGTTGCCCGTGCCCGGCCGACCGATCGTATGTTGAACGCTCCGTGGAGCGGACGCTTCGCTGGGCAGAGCGGTCGCAGGAGGCCCACGACCATCCATGGCAGCAGCTTTTCGGTATCGTGCAGGGTGGGGTCTATGCAGATCTGCGCGAGAAGAGCGCCCGCGAGACGGCTGCGATGGGGTTTCCGGGGTTCGGTATCGGGGGACTTTCCGTAGGTGAGGATCGAGACGACATGCTCGTCTCGTTGGAGGCAGCGCAGACGGGACTGCCCGAAGATCGTCCGGTGCACCTGATGGGCGTAGGGACGCCGATGGACATCGTTGATTGTGTGGCCCGGGGAGTGGACCTGTTCGACTGTGTCCTGCCGACACGCAATGCGCGACACGGCAGCGTCATGACCTGGGAGGGGCCGATACGCATCGCCGGGGCTGATTATGAAGAGGACACCCGCCCCCTCTCGCAGCAGTGCGACTGTCCGACATGCGCGGGGGACTTCCAGCGTTCGTATCTACGGCATCTTCACCGGACCAAGGAGGCGCTTGGCTGGCAACTGCTCAGCCTCCACAACATCCGCTTCTATACCCAGTTGATGACACGCGCTCGCGAAGCGATCGAGGCGGACGCGTTGGACGATTTGCGGGAGGAAGTGAGCGCATGGAGCCAGCGGGACCGCGCGTAGTCGAGGTCCAGGAGGGTCTGTGTGAGATTGATGTGCCGCCGGGGAAGATCCCATATTTCGTAACACTGATCTGCGGTCTGGAGCAGATCGCGGCTGACGAACTGCAGGAGGTCATTCCGGAGGCTGAGATCCTCGGAGCCACGCGGGGGAAGCTGTTCTTCTGCTGCCAGGAGGAGCCACGCCCGTGCCTGGAGATGCGGACTATCGAGAACGTCTTTGGTTTCGTGGATCAGAGGTCAGACCTGCCCGGCGCCACAGAGGGGCTGGAGATGCTGGAGGCGTGGATGCGCGGACTCGATATTGAACCTGCAATTGCGCTGCATCACCAGTTGCACGGCACTCCGACTCATCCCAGCTTCAGGATTACCGCCAGGCGCGCGGGCGAGCATGATTACAACTCGCTGGAGATCGCCGCCGCCACCGGTGCCGCTGTCGAGAGGCACTATGGCTGGGACGTTGACCTCGAAGACTATGACTACGACATCCGCGTGTACGTCAGCGATGACACCGTTGTCGTCGGGGTGCGGCTGACTGTCGAACCGCTGCATCGACGGGCGCGGGTCAAGCACACGTCGGCGTCGCTCAACCCGACAGTCGCGCATGCCATGTGCCGGCTGACCGCGCCGGCCACCGGAGAGGTGGTCGTCGATCCGATGTGCGGCGCGGGGACGATCCTGGTCGAACGCGCGCGATGCAATACGCCCGGGCTCCTGCTGGGCGGCGACCTCTTCGCGAAGCCCCTGGAGGCGGCTGCGGCGAATATCGACGCGGCCGATATCGACGCAAAGCTTGTGCGCTGGGACGCCCGCCGACTGCCGCTCGCGACCGCATCCGTGGACGCGGTCATCTGCAACATGCCCTGGGGACGTCGGATTGGCTCTCACAGGATCAACCGGCATCTCTACCCGGCCTTCATCCGGGAACTGGC
>CAZAHB010000243.1:0-7748 GCA_964484945.1 uncultured Armatimonadia bacterium
GCCTGCATCCGCGAGCCGTAGCGCTCAATGTTCCGGGCCAGTGCCCGCCGGCTTTGTCGGCCAAGCCGCTCAAAGTGCTCGCGGCGTTCATCGAGGCCAAGCATCCGCCTGCGCAACTGCGGATCGCGGGCCCTGAGTGTCAGATCGATCCGCGTAAGCCGCTCATGCAGCCGCTCAGTCGCGCGATCAATGGCACGCGTAAGGTGCGTCGCGGCCTCATCAAGCCGCTGCCAGCGCTGCTCGACGATGGTCCGCGGACGCGTGATCACCGGGCGCTGACACACGGAGGCGAGTCGCGCGCCGCCCTGTGTGAGCACCCGATCCAGAGCACTCTCCGCGCGCTCTCTCAGTCGGTCGATGGTCGCTTGAAGGTCGCGCACATCCGGGACTGCAAGCTCCCCCGCCGCCGATGGCGTGGGGGCGCGCAGATCGGCCACCTCGTCGCACAGGCTCACGTCCGTCTCGTGCCCGACCGCGCTGATCACCGGCACCGGGCAGGCGAACACCGCGCGTACCACGTTTTCATCATAGAACGCCCAAAGGTCCTCCAGCGATCCGCCGCCGCGGCTGACGATCACCAGGTCCGCCCGGCAGACGCCCGAGGCCAGATTGATCGAGTCAATAATGTTTTCTGGCGCCGCCTCGCCCTGCACAACCGTGGGCACCACGACGATGTCCGCGGGCGGGAAGCGCCGCGAGATGACGCTTATCAGGTCGCGCACGGCCGCACCGGACGGCGACGTCACCAGCGCGATGCGCGAGGGGAAGCGGGGGAGGGCGCGTTTGCGCGCTTCCTCGAACAGCCCCTCTGCCTCGAGCTTCTCCCGAAGCTTCGCGACGGCGGCGGCCAGTTCCCCCGCGCCATCCGGTCGCATCGCGCGCACGATCAGTTGGTACTGCCCGCGCGGCTCGTAGACCGTAACGTTGCCGTGCGCGATCACGCGCTGACCGTGCTCGGGCTCGAAACCCAGCCGGCAGGCATCGCCGCGAAAGCATACACAACTAAGCTGGCTTCCCTCATCCTTGAGGGAGAAGTAAAGATGCCCGGATCGGTGTGCCGTGAAGTTGGAGATCTCCCCGCGAATCGAGATCTGCTGGAGCACCTCATCGCGGTCGATCAGCCGCTTGACGTAGGCGGTAAGCTCCGAGACAGAGAGCGTCATCCGGTCCTGTGACGAGTCGGGATTCATCCCGTTCACGCCTTCTCGGAGACCAGGCCCTCTTCCCGCGCGAGGGTGGCCAGCACCCCGTTGACGAACTTCCCTGACGCGGGTGTGCCGTAGGTCTTCGCAAGCTCCACGGCCTCGTTGAAGGCCACGCTGACCGGCGTCTGCGGCACGCCCAGAAGCTCCGCGGCGGCCACTCGGAGAACGTTGCGATCCGTCGCCGGCATCCGCTCGAGGGTCCAGTCGCGGGCCAGGCGCTCGATATGGTCGTCTATCTCCTCGGCCCGCCGGAAGTAGGCTTCCACCAGCTTCACGGCGAACTGCTCAATCTCCGGGCGCAGCTTACGGCGCTCATCGGGCGGCATCTCCCAGATCTCGACCAGCATATCCATGGTCTGTCCGAGCCGGCTCACCGCGTCTCCGGGGCTCAGCTCAGACAGATCGGCCTGGAACAACACCGCGAGGGCCAGCTCGCGACCTCTTCTGCGCGCACCTTCAGGCACACAAACACCTCATCACGCGAATATGCGGCCAAAGAACCAGCCGCCGATCCCGCCGATAATCGTCAGAACGGCTGCGAGAACGAAGGGGCCGAAGCCCAGCAGCAGCCACACCAGTGCAAGGGCGAAACCAAACAGACTGCCCGCGAAACATCGCCAGAAATCCTGTGACTGTCCATCCATTCTTACAGTCCACCTCCGGTGGGGATTGGCAGACGCCTCTGGACGAACTGAGTGGTAACTTCTCCGCGTCGGAAATACGCATTGCCGAGCAGGCGCAGGTGGTAGGGGATAGTGGTCTTGATCCCTTCGATCTCCGCCCCGCGCAGCGTTGCGCGCATCCGTTCGATACACAGGTCTCGATCCTGGTCCCAGCAGATGACCTTCGCGATCATCGGGTCGTAGTGCGTGGAAACAACCGAGCCGACGGCCACGCCGGTGTCGACTCGAATTCCCGGCCCCGAGGGAAAGTGCCAGCGTGTGATCTCACCCGGCGAGGGCATGAAGCCCCGGTCACCGTCGGCCGCCAGGATCCGGCACTCGATCGCGTGGCCGTTGAACCAGATGCCGCCCTGCTCGTGCTGGAGCTTCTCACCGGCGGCGATGCGGATCTGCTCGCGGACGATATCGATCCCGGTCAGCATCTCTGTGACCGGATGCTCGACCTGGATGCGGGCGTTCATCTCAATGAAGTAGAACCGTCCGCGTGAGTCGAGCAGGAACTCGACGGTGCCGGCGTTGCTGTACCCGGCCGCCTGGGCCGCGCGCACGGCCGCTTCGCCCATCTTCCGCCGCAGTGAACCGCTCACTACCGAACACGGCGCCTCCTCCAGCAGCTTCTGGTGCCTGTGCTGGATGGAGCACTCGCGCTCGCCAAGATGCACGCAGTTGCCATGCTCGTCGGCGATGATCTGCACCTCGACGTGGCGGAGGTCCTCCATGTACTTCTCGATGTAAAGCTCACCGTTGCCGAATGCGTTCTTGGCCTCGGACGAGGCCTGGCTGACGGCCTCCCGCATCTGATCATCGTTGTGGATGATCCGGATTCCGCGCCCACCCCCGCCCCCGGATGCCTTCACCATCACCGGGTAGCCAAGGTCCCGGGCTATCTCCCGGGCGTCATCCGCGTTGTTGATTCCGTCCGGGCTGCCCGGGACCACCGGCACATTGTTCTCGCGCATCGTCTTGCGCGCGGCAGCCTTGTTGCCCACCCGCTCGATAGCGTCAGCGGTGGGCCCGATGAACGTGATCTTGCACCGCTCGGCAGCCTCGGCGAAGTTACTGTCCTCCGAGAGGTTGCCGTATCCGGGGTGGATAGCCTCTGCGCCGGCGATTACGGCCGCGGAGAGGATGTTCGCGGCGTTCAGATAGCTCGAGGAGTTCGGTGCCGCGCCCACGCAGACGGCCTCATCGGCCAGCCTCACGTGCAGCGCATCGCGGTCGGCCTCGGAGTAGATAGCGACTGTCGCGATGCCCATCTCGCGGCAGGCTTGAATCACCCGACAGGCGATCTCGCCGCGATTGGCCACCAGTATCTTTTCAAACATGTATCGGCTCCGTTATAACTGACAGGTTCGGACGCAGAGTCGATCTCGCATCGGACAATCAGCGCCCGTCAGCGGGCGCGGGCTGCCCCTCGCGGGGCGTCACAGGTCTTCATGCCCCGGCGTGGTGCAGTGTATCTCCCCCGTCTTCGGATTGTAGACGTATGGCTTTCCGCTGACCGGGCAGGTACCCACTGAACCCGACGGATTGAACTTCTTCGGGTAGTCACCGTGCTCGGCATTGAACATCTCAATCTGTGCGCGCAGATTGCGAAGATTGGCGGCACACTCGACCAGCCTGCCGCGCTCGATGGCCTTTTTCGGCGTCGAGACAGAATTGGTAGCGCCCTCGCCGTCCTCATCGCCGGACAGGCCGTAGTACCCTACCACGAGCAGAGCGATTATTGCGATGACAATCAGGATCTCGACCAACACGAAGCCGCGGGTGCCCGCGCGGTCCATCCGGCTCACTCCTCGGAACGAATCGCGAACAACTCATCGCCGAACTGTACCGATTCGCCGTCATCGACGAGGATATCCTCAATCACTCCGTCAGACGGTGCGACTACGTCGGTTAGCTTGCGCAGAGCCTCGATGGTGCCGATTACCTGGCCCGCGACGACCTCGTCGCCAACCGATACGATCGGCTCATCATCGGGCGCCCGACCGCGGTGGAACAGTCCCACCAGACCCGCCGTCACATATTCCAGGTCCGCCACCGGCTCAGGGGCAGCTTCCTCGGACTCCACGGGTGGCGGAGCAGGTTCGGGTGCCTCGACGGCCGTCTCCGGTGCTTCCGCAGGCACGGCATCGGGTGCGTCAGGCTGTCGCGCCACGCGGATCAGCATGTCGTCATCTTCAATCTCTATCTCGGCAGCCTGCGATTCGGCAAGCAGGTCGATAACGCGCCGGACAGCGTCTCGGTCGATCCCCATCTGACAGTCCTTTCCTGGCGCGGTTTTCGCTTTGCGATCCGTCTAGCTGTCCACGCGGCTTACGTACTCTTCGGTCTCCGTGTCCACGCGCACCATTTCGCCCTGGTCCACGAACAGCGGCACCTGCACCACGGCGCCACCTTCGAGGGTCGCGGGCTTCGTCCCGCCCTGGGCGGTGTTTCCGCGCAGGCCCGGATCGGTCTTTGTCACGCGCCGATCGACCGTCTTGGGGATCTCCATGTCAACAATCTGGCCTTCGTAGAGCGCGAACTGAACGTTCTCGCCCTCCTTGAGCCACTTGACACGCTCTCCCAGCATCTCCTTGTCCAGTTCGCGCTGTTCGTAGGTCTCGGTGTCCATGAATACGAATGTGTCACCGGTCGTATACAGGAACTGGAAGTCCCGCCGGTTTACATGGGCGGTCTCGATGTCTTCGTTGGACCGAAATGTTTTCTGAAACACGTTGCCGGTCTCGAGATCGCGCAGCTTTGTCCGAACGATCGCATCTCCGCGGCCCTGCTTGTGGTGATCGGCGGACACAATCTGCAGAACGCGGCCATCAAGCTCGATCGTCAAGCCCGGCCTGAAATCGTTGGGTGTAATCACTGGTTCGTCAACCTCCTTCACATCTCCCCGTGTGATTCGGCGGCAGATTCGCCGCTCTATGGGGGCGACTGGTAGCCTACCAAATGCCCCGCTTAAAGTCAAAGCGTCGCACGGCAGCAACGAAAGCAACAAAGGCTACGAAAGCAGCGACGGCGACGGTAACAGAAACGGCGTCACAGGTCATATGGCGCGGCGGTTACCGCCTCGGCACCATCCTCGGTCACCAGCACCAGTTCCTCGAGGCGCACGCCCCCCCAGTCCTCGATGTACACCCCCGGTTCGATGGTCACCACCATCCCCGCTTCCAGAGCCTCTTCGCCCTTCTGGCTGAGCCGGGGCAGTTCATGCACCTCCAGCCCGACCCCGTGCCCCAGACCGTGACCGAAGTAGTCCGCCAACTCGCGCGCCTCAAGCATCCCCCGCGCGATAGCGTCCACCTCCGCCCCGGTCATGCCCGGGCGGAGGCCCTCCATCGCCTCCATCTGTGCCTCGCGCACGGCCTCCCAGACCTCGCGCTGGCGGGCATCGGGCTCCCCGACGATCACCGTCCGGGTGCAATCCGAGCAGTAGCCGTCAACGACCGCGCCCCAGTCGATCACGATCGGGTCCCCCTCGGCGATGGCCCGATGACCGGGGCGGGCGTGAGGCTTCGCGCCGTTCGGGCCGGATGCAACGATCGTATCGAAGGACGGCTTCTCCGCCCCGCCCAGGACCATCAGGCGTCGAAGCTCTTCGGCGACCTCCCGCTCGCTTATGCCCGGCGCAAGTGTCTTGCGAAGCTCGCCGAATGCCGCATCCGCGACACCGGCCGCGCGCCGGATAGTCGCGACCTCCGCTGAATCCTTGATTGCACGCAGGCGTTTGGTCTCATCGCCAAGCGGCACCGTCTCCGCGCCCTCAAGACCATCGGCGAGGCGCTCGTAGCGAGCATACGACAGGTGCGAGCCTTCAAATCCCACGCGCGTGGCGCCGCCGGCATTCAGCCGCTCGATTGCCTGGTCGAGATGCCCGCTGTTCGCCGCCACCTCAAGTCCTGGCGCTTCCTCGGCGGCCTGGACCTCATACCGGCTGTCCGTGCACAGGAGCGCACCGTCATCGTCCAGCACCAGCATCCCCTCGCCGGTGAAGCCCGTCAGCCAGAGCACATTCGGCGCGCCGCTGACCAGCAGCGCAGCGACCTCCTCGGCGTCCATCCACTCCCGGACGGCCGCGCGCCTGTCGGCGAACCTGCCTCCACCCGTCATACCTCTTCCTCCCGGTGCCCGGGCGCAAGGCTGAGTACGCCTCGCACCGCGAGCAGATAGCTGTCAACGCCCAGGCCACCGATCACGCCCTCGCAGGCCCGTGCGGTCATCGACTGGTGCCTCCACTCCTCGCGGGCCAGTATGTTGCTTAGATGCACCTCAATCGCCGGGATCGGCACCGCCTTCAGCGCATCGTGGATGGCCACCGACGTGTGCGTGTAGCCGGCCGGGTTGATCACGATGCCATCGGCCGCACACCCCGCCTGGTGGATGGCGTCGATCACATCGCCCTCAGCGTTGTGCTGAGAGATGTTGACGGTGATCCCAAGCTCATCCGCAAGCTCTTCGATCCGCTCGTCGATCTGGTCCATCGTCACCGTGCCGTACACGTCCGGCTCGCGGACGCCCAGCAGGTTCAGATTCGGTCCGTGAATCACTGCCACTATCATTGTGTTTCGGCCTCCTCAACTCGCTCAAGCCCGTCTTCGGCCCGCGACGCGATACGCTCGGCCTCCGCGACCTCGGCCTCATTCCACGTGCCGATCTCGCGCAGAAGCTTCTCGCGCGAGCGCTGCGTGCGGGCAAAGTCTCCCGCAAGCTCGGCAGCTCGTCGGTAGTACTTCGCAGCCTCCTGCAGATCGCCCTGCTGCTGCTCCTTGCGGCCCAGCGCCAGCCACGCGTAGGCCCACGAGATGTCCGTGACCTCCGTGACAGGCTGATACGTCCCGACCGGTGAGCGATACAGCTCATCCACCTCACGCCAGACCTCCAGAGCCTCGTCCTCGCGGCCCACACTCTCCAGCAGTTGGGCGAGGACCACGCGGGCATGTGGGTCGTTAGGCCGTACCTCGACCGCGCGCCTCGCCGCCGCCACGGCCGACTGGTGCTCGTCGAGCCGCGCGTAAAGTTCGGCCAGCGCGACATAGTTCCCCGCGTCCAGCGGGTTCAGCTCCGCCGCTTTCAGTCGGATCGGCACCGCCCGTCGGGGACCATCCAGCGGCGATGCTGCCACCGCCTGGGCCAGGTCGCTTCGGATCTTCGCGTCAAGTGGATCAAGCTCCGCCGCCCTCCGCAGCGGCGTGGCGGCCATCTGGTAGCGCCCCTGTGCGAGCATCGCCTCGGCGCTTGCGTGCAGCCTCTGCGCGTAAAGCCCCCAGCCGGTGGCCATTACTGCGACAACCGCGAGGATCGCTCCCCCGACACGCGGCCAGCGGCGCGACGGTGGCTCGGGGTCATCGCGGCTCGCCGCAAGTGCCAGTCCGACCACAGCCGCGAGGGTCAGCCCCACTGCCGGGATGTACCAGGTGTAATCGGCCATGTTGTGCAGCCCGACGCCCGCGAGTGCCGCCAGGCCCGCAGCGCATTGCATGGCTCGGATCCCACCCGGGCGAAGCCCCGCAACCAGCCTCCGTGCGATCAGCGCGACGCCCGCCCCCAACAGCAGCAGCGCCGGCAGCCCGGCCTCCGCGGCCACCTGCAGCGGGGTCTGGTGCGCCATCCGGGTGAACCCGACGCGTGCAAACTGCGGGTAGGCGTGCTCCCAGGTCCCGGGCCCAAAGCCCAGCAGTGGACGCGCCTGAATCATGTCTGCCGTGCCCAGCCACGTGTACCATCGGAAGATCACGGAGTGCGACTGTGTCGCGGCGGACACCAGACGATGGCGTAGCGGTGGCGCCGCCAGCACAAGCACGACCAGCGCTACCCCCGGCGCCGCCAGCCACCTGGCTCGCACGCGCGGCGGGGCCGCGAGCGC
>CAZAHB010000244.1:0-7722 GCA_964484945.1 uncultured Armatimonadia bacterium
GCCCCGACGGCGTCCGCGAGGCCCGCCAGTCGCGCGTCCATGCGGTAGTTCACGAGGTTGCTCAATCGAGGCGAGGTCGGGGCGCCCTGGGGGAGGCCACCGTCGTGGCAGATCAGCCGCGCGATCTGCTCGACCGCATCATAGCTCCAGCCAATAGCTCGCAGATAACGTTCTATGCGTCGCCGGGACGTGCCTGGAAAGAAATCCCTGATATCCATTCCGATCACCACGGCCTTGCCCACGTGGGGGCGGGCATTTGTGACGATCGAGCGCCCCTCCTCGAAACCGTGGACCGCGGGGTGCACTCGCAGCCCGGCGAAGACTCTGTGCAGCAGCCGGCGCTGGACTTCCTTCAGCGTGTCATCCGGCGCGTCGATCGTACGTACGCCGCCGGCCCGCTTCGGGATGTCAAATGAATGATAGCGCGGCTCGACATCTCGCAACTGCGCCGGACTCATGTCCATCCGCTCCGCAAGATCACTGAGCGCAAAGCCCTCGCGCCCGGCTCCGAGCCAGCGCTTTACCGCCTGGATGAGTGAATGCATCCTGACTGCCTCCCCCGTCCGATATGATAGTGGGGCGCGAGCGAAGGCCCGCGCCCCCGATGCCCTGCGCATGGCCCATCGGGCCATCCCTCTGACTTGGCAGATGCGTCGCGTGACTCGCTCGGCGAATCGCCGAACTGGCGCTCATAGCGCCCGCCAGGGCATAGGCTGAATTATTGAGTCACGACGGGAAGCTGTCAAGGGTCCCGGAGAGCGCCGCGCCGATGACGCTCCCCGCCGCCGTGAGCAGACGACGACAATATGCGAATCCGTCCAATAACACGTCAATAAATTGAAGTCTATGTAACTCTAACGTTTTTGTAGTACAATATCACGTAAGTGACAGTCAGCAGCTGTGGGAGGTGTCCGGCAATGACGAGATCAGTGAAAGCCGTGTTGGTGGCGATGGCGGTGTGTCTATGTTTGCCGAGCTTTGCCGCCCCGAGGCGTGGCGGCATGGAACCCATGTCAACGATGGGACCGGACCTGGTGGTTCAGGAGATCATTATTCGCGAGGAAGGGAGTGCGGAGTTCCACTCAGCACGGGTGGACGTACGGGTGCGGAATATCGGTGGTGCCAATGCCGGTGAGACCGTGACTGTGCTCGTCTACTCGAACAACGCTACGAGCGGTGCAATCGTGTTGACCGAGGACACGCCGGCGATCGCCAAGGGCGCGTATCACGACGTGGAGTTCGTCATCGAGGGTATTGCTGGAAAGCTCAGCGGGATGCTGCTTGCAGTGGCAGACGCGCCGATTGGCCCCGCACCCACGGGGCAGGTCACTGAGGGCAAGCTCATGGTGCTGACGGCTGCGGGCACAAAGCGCACGGACCTCAACAATACGTTTGGCGTGATCTTCAGCACCTCGGGCAGAACCCTGCCCATGCGTTTCCAGAATCCGTTGGTCCAGTGAGTATCAGGTGCCGCTCGAGATTACGAACAGGGCCGGGAGATCGCCTCCCGGCCCTCACCAGTTGCGCCCCCGCCTGTCATTCTACCCATTGTCCACCGGCAGCACCAGCCGCGACGGATAGCCCGGCGTATGCCACACAGTCTGCTCCTGTGGCTGCATCTGCATTTCCGCAAGGTCATCGCCGCCGGTGCCGTGATTGCGATCATGGTTCGGGAAATCGCCCGAGCAGATCTCCAGCCGGATGCGGTGGCCCTTCTGGAACCGGCAGGCAGTCGCGCCGAGCTTGATCCGATACTCCACGATCTCCCCCGGCTCGATCAGGTCCTCCTCGAACCACGAGTTGCGGTGCCGCGCGCGCACCATCCCGTAGCAGATCTCCAGCGCGGGCGCATCGTCGTCCGGGTCCTCGTCCACCAGTCGCGCGAAGAAGTCCGTGTCACGGGCGCTGGAGGCAGCGTACAGCACCACCTCCGGATGCCCGGCGATCTCCACCTCCTCGGTGAGCGGCTCCGTGCAGTAGTAGAGGATATCGTCGCGATACTCCAGCTTCCGCCGGTCGCTGGGCAGCGTGAACAGCTTCACCGTCCACAGCGTCGGCGTGGGGTCGGGCGGGTCGAAGGTAAACGTATCCGCGGGCTCCTCGTCGGGCTCCTCGCGCGAGAGGCTCCCGCAGCTTTGCAGCGGCCGCGCGGCGCCGTCCGAGTGCAGGAAGTACTCGGTCTCTTCGGTGCCTGGGACGGGCCATGTCTGGGCGTGCTTCCACTCGCCCGAGCCCATGACGAAGTAGCGCAGCGGCGGCTCGCGATCGACGCCGTTGTCCACGCCCTTGAGCCAGTGGTCGAACCAGCGGATCATGATGTCGGTCTTGTCCCAGGCAGCGTTCGGCCCGAAGTCGATATCGCCGAACTTCCGCGTGCCGAAGCCCCCGTGATTGTATGGCCCGAGGATCAGCTTCGTCTGTTCGCGCGCGACCTCGGTGGCCGCGTTCTCCTGCATGCCCGGCAGATGGTTGATGGTCCCGTTGCAGTGGTCGAAGTAGCCGCTGAAGTCGAGGTTCGGCACCTGCACCCTGGCGTGCTTCTCGCCGAACTTCCAGCGCGGGCGCGCGGGGTCATCGAGCCAGTTGCGGGCGTAGGTCGCAAGGGGCTCGGGCATGTAGTTGGGGAGGTCTTTGTAGGGGAGCATATCGAGCCAGCGGTTCTGCTCAATCTCCTCGAAGATCTTGACGGCCTCGGGGCCGACGTGCGGTTCGCGGCCGCCGGCGCGCTTGCGCAGGTCGGGGGCGATGGTGGTGAGCCACCACTTGATGCGCCGCCCCGGGCGAAAGCTGCCCCACCAGTCCACGGAGGTCAGCTCCAGCGGGATGGTATCCGCGCACATGGCGACGAGCGCGGGCGGCTGCAGCGCGGCGGCCTCCCACTGCATCCACGCGTTGTATGAGGGCCCGAAGGTGCCCACTTTTCCGTCACACCACGGTTGCTCGGCGAGCCACGCGATGGTATCGCAGCCATCCTGCCCGTCGGGCGTCTCGTCCTCGCTGAAGAGCACGAAGGTGCCGTCGGAGGAGTATCTGCCGCGGGTATCCTGGCACATGACGGCGTAACCCGCGCGGACGAAGCGGTCGTATCGGCGCGAGCCTTTGCCGTATGGCGTGCGCATAAGCAGCGCGGGGACCTGGCTCGCGCCCTCTGGCCGATAGAGGTTGCCCCTGAGTATCACCCCATCGCGCATCGGCACCTCGACCTCTTGCTCTTCGATAACTCCCAGGTGTCCGGTTTCGGTCATATCCTGCGCCTCCCACTGCCTCGACTGAATGCCGCGCCCACTTTCGCCGAGACAGCCCTGAGCCCTCCCCAGAACGCAACGAACCCGGGCGAACCGCCCGGGCTCGATGCGCTGGCGTGCTGATCTTCGGTCAGTCCGTCCCGTCGATGGCGAGCCAGTCGCATTTGCTCTGATCCCGTTGCAGTACAAGTGTGACATGGGTGAATTCGGTGAAGGTCATGTCTGAATCGAAGCGGGCCCCAGACTCTACTGCGTCGTCGATGTACAGGGACCAGTTGCCTTCGGCGTCTCTAGTCACTCGATAGTCGTGCCACTCGTGCACTGCTGTTCCAAGCGGGAACTGCCCAAGGAATTCCTTGTCTCCATCCCGATGCTTAAGAATATCAAATCGCTTGAAGCCTTCACCGTACACCACGAACTGGTAGCCGTCCCATTCGTGACTACCAAAGTCGCTCGCCGTCAAACGAATTCTCGTTGCATTTGGCCATTCCGGACCTGACACTGCCCGCAGGCTGACTTCAAGGAGATGACCTGCGCCAAAACTGACAGCTTTGGAGATTGCACCACCTGGTCTCGGATCATTGTATCCTTGGCCTACACCAGTGAGAATTCCATCGCTCACCGTGGGTTCGGAGAGTTCGTCCCCGGAAGGTATGCCTACGAACCAGTCACTGATATCGTTGTCGTCGAAGTCATCAGAAAGGATGACTGTTCCGAAGGGCGGAGGTGGGATGTCATCAACTCCGCCATCGAACGCAATGTTGACCGTGGCCGTGCGTCCCGCTTGGATCTGCACCGTCGAAGTACCGCGATCGAGGGCCGAACCGGTCCCGTCCGCTGATGAATAGAGAGCGGCTTGGAAGACAGTCTCAGCCGGCGGGATCCCGGAGATCACGTGCCGCGTGCTGCCTTCGGAACCCTCGCGCGTGATGACGGTGCGCAAGTCGGCAAGTTCCTCCCCGCCCTGGAACACACGCACGACGGCGCTGTTGGCGCCCTTCGTGGCCTGGATATGCACCGCGGCGCTGCCGGTGAGGTGGTTGGCAGCGTCCTGTCCAGCGCCACCACAACCGGCGACGACCGCGAGGAAGCACATGCAGGTAACGGAAATGAAGCCTTGTCCGGTCCTGGACATGGATCTGGCCTCCAGTTTACAGTATGCCAATGTAACGAGCATGCTCCTACTGCTTCTTATAGACCTCAGCGGCGTGAGGTATTCCGTATTCATCGTAAGCTGTGTGGGTTGTCAACACGGTGCCTTCATCGTTGAGCGCGAACTCCCAGTTGGTGCCCACGGTGACGGTCGCGTCCTCAATGGACCATTCAGTCTCTCTGTCCGCGATCGCGTCCGAAAGCATGAGTCGAACACGGGTAGGCGTAGTTGCGTCGCCAAAGGCGTAACTTGCGATATTTGTAGAAAGCGTGCACGAATGGTCTTCCCGCAAATCGATCCGGTAGTACCAACCAGTGTCCGGTGTCACTTCGAGAGCAGGGTAGCCGTCGGCGTATGAGATGAATCCTGTCAATTCCCACGTACCCACGATACTCTCGCCACTATCGGGCTCCGATACGTCCACAGTCACGCTGTCACTGGCCTGTCCACCGGGGCCGTCGACTGTGATCTCGTAGGTTGTGGTCGAGGTAGGCGAGACTGTTGTGCTGCCCTCGACATCCTGTGGGCTGAAGTTGTCCGACGCAGAAACACTCGTCGCGTTCGTCGATGACCATCTTAGCGTGGTGCTCTCGCCCTGCTGAATGGTGGTGTCGTCAGCCTCAAGGGTAACGGTCGGTTCAGGACTGGGCGTCTGCACGGTCACAGTCACGCTGTCACTGGCCTGTCCACCCGGGCCGTCGACTGTGATCTCGTAGGTTGTGGTCGAGGTAGGCGAGACTGTTGTGCTGCCCTCGACATCCTGTGGGCTGAAGTTGTCCGACGCAGAAACACTCGTCGCATTGGTGGACGACCATCTGAGTGTTGTGCTCTCGCCCTGCTGGATGGCGGTGTCGTCTGCGGTCAGATTGACGGTAGGCGCGGTCGGTTCCTCGCCCCCGGGCCAGTCGACGATGATTTCAGCATCGCCAGTGTTGGGGCGCACTTCAAAGCTGCGCGAGACGGTCTCTGACCACTCGCTATCATTGTCCTTCGCGCGCAGGTAGAATGTGTGTTGTCCTGTGGGAAGAGAGCGATGAACACCCGTGGTATCATCCCGCCCCCACTGCTCCAATTCACCGCTGTCGCGGTCGTCGATCCAGCTCTCCCATTGTTCAATGCGGCCGTCATCATCCTCGCCGCTCCAGGTGAATTCAGGTGACGCATTTGTTGTCTCGCCGGAAGGACCACCAGTTATCTCAACCGTAGGTCGAGTATTAGGAAGATACTGCCGCACGGCCGCGTGGAGGTCGAGGATGGGGAGACCGTCGTGGCTCGTGTTTGTCGTATCGAGCAACACCTGTCTTACCTCTGCGCCTGTCTGCGCGGTGTCGAGGGACCAGATGAGACCAGCCGCCCCGGTGACCAGGGGGCAGGCATACGAGGTCCCACTGGCCCTGACGACATCGGGCGTCAGGGCCTCATAGGGGGGAAATGAGGCGTGCCGTCCACGCTGCGTCGCAACGTTTACGCCGGGTGCGTAGATCAGGACCTTATCTCCGTACGTGCTGCTGTCCCATCTCTCGAATCGGCCGTTGGTAGCGCCCACCCAGAGCGTGTTATTCTCATAGGCGGCTTCATAGGCTTGGAACTCAGCACTATCCTCATCGCGCCCGACCCCGGATAGCCAGTAATCATGGCACCGGGTCCCCTGATTGCCCGAAGCGAAACAAACGAGGCGGTCATTGTCGGCGGCCTTCTTGATTTCCGGGCCCAGATTCCATCGGAACGCGAGAGAAACCGTGGCTCGGCCGCTCTCTGGCCCTTGCGACACATTTATGATGCGCGCACCGTCATCCACTGCCCGGGAGATCGCCGCCGCAATATGGGCTCGAGTGCATTCACCCGGGGCTTCACCTTCGTCATTTAGTACATCATACATCAGGAGGGGGGCATCCCAGGCGATCCCCACACCCGCTTTGCCGTCATCGCCTGAGGCAACAGCGAGAGACGCGACTGCAGTACCGTGGCCTGTCCCGTCTGTGGGGGTCCGTTCCTGCGTGTAGATGGTGCAGTCCTTGTTGGCAAAAAGCTGGCTGCGAAGAGCTTCGTCCAAGCCTCCATCGACGACTGCAATGGGGACATCCTGAGATCCCAATTGCTTGTCGTTTGCCCTCAGAATGGTCCAAGCATCTTGCGCCCTGATCCGATGTATGAAGTAGTCATTGGAGGGGAGCCTTGGTTGCTCTCGAACAAACTCATAGCTCTCCATCACTCTATTGGGGGCGCAGGACACGACGTGGCTCTTCGCGTCGAGAACCTCACTCAGCGCGACGGCAGACTGCGTTGTGGGAAGTTCCAGCAGTAAGCCACGCGTGGAAACGTCCTGAGCCACGATCTCTCCGTTCCGCGCATCAACGAGATTCTTGACTTCTCTCAACTCAGCAGCCGTAATGTCTGCTTTGAGGGTAACATCGAGTTGCCCAGCGACCGACAGCACACCACCAGAATCCCCCGGCCACACTACGGTTTCGTCGGGGCTTGGAGGCATGGTCACTTCTTCAGTGGTAAACGCCCCACCCGGGACGATGTAGTTGCTGTCGCTGGCATCGCCCCCGCCATCCGCACCATCATCAGGCGGTGCGGGTGTCCCGCCGCCGCCTCCACCGCCTCCGCATCCTGCGAATACCAGAAGGCCAAAGACGGCGATCACGGTGAACAGCCTCGAAGTTCTCACGGGACAACCTCCCTGCGCGACGATGACGCCACTATCGTCACTGCCCAAAACCACTTCGTTACATAGTTGGACGGAACCGACTATAATTGATCATCTCATCCCTCGTTCGCAACCATCTCACTCATCTCCTCCCTGTGGGCACGTTAAGATAGTGTCAAGCTATTATGACGTCCGCTCACGGAGGCCCTCATCACCTCCCCCGCGAATCTATCGGTGTCGCCATCATCGGTCGCCGGGAGTGCGGTTTATGAAGATCATGCGATTCGTGGCAATTGTCGCGGTCAGTCTCGGTCTCGTCGCGAGTGTTGCCGCGCAGGAGGGGCCGCTCGTGCTCGCAGAGGGCGGGCAGGCCAGGGCGGTCATCATCATCGGTGAGGGGCAGGTCGCCGAATATGCCGCCTCCGAGCTTGAGATATACCTGGAGCAGATAACCGGGGCGGACTTCGAACAACGCACGGGCAGGGATGCCCGTGCCACGGAAGGCAACGACATCGCCCGCATCTTCGTCGGGCAATGTGAGGCGTCAAGGGAGGCGGGGCTGAGCGTCGATGGCCTCAAACGCGATGGCTTCCACCGCGGCGTGGTCGATGGCGACCTGTATCTGCTCGGACACGATACGGATGGGCGCCGACCGCCGCTGTCGCATGACC
>CAZAHB010000245.1:0-7711 GCA_964484945.1 uncultured Armatimonadia bacterium
GTCGTGACCCCGCTGGAGCACTGCGCGTGGCCGAACCTGACGCTGATGCCAGACGGGCAGATTGGCGCCACGATATACTCGCACCCCAGCCACGGCTGGCATGAAGGGGACCCGGAACTGTGGGTCAGCACTGACGGCGGCTACACGTGGGCCTGCCGTAGCGACGTCACGGAGCACGAGCCGCCGAGTGTGCGCATGAATGTGGCGGCCGGCCTCAACCCGGACGGCGACCTGGTCGCGCTGGTCAGCGGGTGGTCGCTGGAGGGCGAGGAGCGCGGCGGCCGGGGCGAGGTTCTGAAGCCCTGGGTGAGCATCTCCACCGACGACGGGGACACCTGGGAGCACGCCGGAGAGGTGGCGCCGGACGCGATCGAGGGCTTCGAGGGCGAGCCGGTCCTGATCCCCTTCGGCGATGTCTGCGTCAACGGCGATGAGTGCGTGGTAAGCTGCTATGGCTCGTCCAGTTGGGGGCAGGACATCGCGCGCCACAGCATCCTGCTGCGCAGTTCCGACGGTGGCCGAACCTGGGGCGAAGCGTCGGTCATCGGGGCGGAGAACTATAACGAGACCGACGTATTGATCCACTCCAGCGGCCGATGGCTGGCACTGGCGCGAACCGCCAACATCGTCTCGCGAGACGTCGAGCGCGGCCATGGTGCGAATGTGCGGCTCTTCGCCTCGGAGGATGAGGGACGTACCTGGCAGTTTGTGACGGACCTCAGCCAGCCGAGCCAGCATCCGGGACATCTGCTGGAGCTTGATGACGGTCGCATTCTTGCATGTTACGGCTCCCGCATTCCACGTTTCCGCGGCGTGATGGGCCGCATCAGCGCTGACGCGGGCGAAAGCTGGTCGGAGCCGTTCGTGATCGTGGGCGGCCTGCTGGAGGGGGATTGCGGCTATCCGTCCAGCGTCCAGATCGATGACGGGGAGGTCGTGACGGCCTACTACACGAATGCCGCTCCGTGGCATCAGCGTTATCACATGGGTGTGGTGCGCTGGAGCCTCGACGCGGTGCCGCTGGACTGAAGAATCGTTCTGTGGCGCCGCTTGCCGCGCCCAACCCTCCCGCCTCCGGCGGGACGGGTCGTGGTGCGGACGTTTGCCGGGCAAACTCCCAAAGGATCGCTTGCGATCCTCCGGGCGCCCTCGCGCCCCTCAATTAAGTAGTGCGGGCGCCTCGCCCGCACGCCGTTAACGGAGGCAATACCATGTCAGAGTTCCTCGTGCAGGACGGCCAGACGTACATCTTTCAGGGCGATTCGATCACCGACGCGGGCCGGCGTGCCGCCGCCGCACCGTTTGGGACGGGCTACGCGAAGCTGACGGTTGACCTGGTGACCGCGCAGTACCCGGAGCGGAAGATCAACTGGATCAACAAGGGGATCGGCGGGAATCGCGTGACGCAGCTTGCGGAGCGCTGGACCGATGACGTGATCCGCCACGAGCCCGACTGGGTCTCGATCCTCATCGGCATCAACGACGTGCACTCGATGCTCCGACAGCAGGAGCCGGTCGTGCCGGTGGAACTTTTCCGCGAGAAGTATGACGAGATCATCTCGCGCACCATCGCCGAGACGGGCGCGCAGTTGCTGCTCATCGACCCGTTCTACATGAGCATAGACAGCGCGGGGCAGGACTGGCGGACGGTGGTCCTCGACGCGCTGCCGAAGTACATCAAGGTGACGCAGGAGATGGCGGAGAGCCACGGCTGCCGGCACATCCCGATGCACGACATCTACCAGGAGCACCTGTCTGTGCGCGAGAGCGAGGTCTTCTGCCCCGAGCCGGTCCACCCCGGCCCGACCGGCCACATGGTCATCGCCAACGAGATCGTGGATGCGCTGACGGAGTAGCGCCGTTGGAGAGGCTGGCCCCCGCGCCAGCCTGTGCCGTCTATCCGTTATCTCCCTCTCCCGCCTCTCCCGCCTGTCGTTCAGGTGGGACGCAACCCCGCAGGGGGCGGGAGGGGGAAGCGATGTCGTTCATCGCAGGGGGAGGGCGCCGTGCCCTCAGATCCTCTCGATCTCCACAAACTCCCCCGTCTCCATCGACTCGAGGGCCGCGAAGGCGATTGCGCCGGACATCCACGCGTCCTGGATGCCCTCCTCGGGGTCCTCGTCGCGCTCGATGCGGTCGAGGAAGTGCGTCAGCAGCGCGAGGTCGTGGTGCTGGTGGCCCCAGCCCTCCGGCGGTTCGACCTCGATGACTTCCTTCGGCTTATCCGGCAGCGGGAAATACTCGATCTCGTAGCTGTGCATATCCGTGCGCAGTTCGCCCTCGGTGCCGATGAGCGTCATCCGCCGGTCGCCGCGCGGCGAGACCATCGTCATCGTGTACGACAGGCGCATCCCGTTGTCGAACTGCGCCACAAGTTGCGTGTTGTCCGTGGTGGTCTTCTCCACGTTGCAGACGCAGTAGTCGTCCGGCAGCACCTGCGGGCCGGCCGTCTCGTAAAAGCGCTGGCGGTATTCCCCGCCCTGGTCGGTGTAGTACATGCAGTCGTCGGCCAGGTCGCAGTTATGGCAGTACTCGGCGGCGTCCTCGCGCGGGGTGAACACGTCCAACCCGCCCATGGCGGCCACGCGCGTCGGATACGCGCCGAGGATGAAGTTGATGATATCCAGCGTGTGGCAGCCCTTGTGCAGCAGCATATCCCCGGACTTCTCCCGGAAGCGGTTCCAGCGGCGCATGTAGGTCGCTCCGTGGAACCAGCCCACTGCCTCGTGCACGATCGCGGCGATCGGTTTGCCGATTGCGCCGCCCTGGACCAACTCGCGCATCTTCATCGCCAGCGGGTCGTAGCGCAGCACGAAGCCCAGGTGCAGGATCTTGCCTGCATCGCGCGCGGCGTGGCAGATGGCGGCTGCGTCGTCGGGGTTCGTGGCAAGGGGCTTCTCCACGAGGCAGTGCTTGCCCGCCTCGAAGCACGCGACCGCGGGTTCGCGGTGAGCGTAGTCGGGCGTGCAGACCAGCACCGCGTCCACCTCGTCCATCTCCTGCAGCTTCTCCGGGCCGATCACCTGCGGACAGTCCAGTTCGTTCTCTTCGCAGAAATTCGCGACCGTGCCCGGCGTGCGGCCCACCATCGCCGCCCACTCCGCGCGGTCGTCTTCCATCCGCTCGACCACGTCAACGTATATCTGCCCCCGGCCACCTGTGCCGAGGAGCGCGAGTTTGATCGGGGTCATGGTATCCTCCTGTGCGCGCGGTTGCCGGTTGGTCACACTTCCTCCGCCATGAGCGCCTCGTGGACTTCGGCGAGCTTCTCCATGATCGGGATGTCCTGCGGACACTTCGGCTCACACTGCCCGCACTCGATACAGTGTGAGGCCCACTCGTCCGGATTCGTCATCTTCTGGTAGCCCACGCGACCGCGCCTGGGGCCGGAGATGGTCATCTCGTTCCACATGTTGAACACGCGCGGGATGTTGACGCCCTCCGGGCACGGCAGACAATAGCGACAGCCCGTGCAGTCAACCTTAATCGAAGCGCGCATATGCTCCCGCGCTGCTTCCACCAGCGCCCGCTCATCGCCGGTCATCGAACCCGGCTCAGTCGTGTTCGCCACCTCGATATTCTCTTTCACGTGCTGCATCTCGTTCATTCCGCTCAATGCAATGGCGACTTCCGGATGATCGAAGACCCAGCGCAGGGCAAGCTGGGCCGGCGACCACTCGGGGTCGAGTTGCTGCCGCGTGGCTTCGAGATCCTCCGGCAGCGGCTTCGCCAGCGCTCCTCCGCGGACCGGCTCCATCACGACCACGTCGATGTCACGATCCGCTGCGTAGTTCAGGCCCCTGGTACCCGCCTGGAAGTTGACATCGAGGTAGTTGTACTGGATCTGGCAGAAGTCCCAGTCCCACGCATCAATTATGCGCTTGAAGCACTCGAAGTGATCGTGGAAGGAAAAGCCCGCGTAGCTGATGCGACCGTCCTCGAGCAGCCCCTCCAGCCAGTCCAGTACACCGAGTCCGTGCAGTTTATCCCAGGAGGGTCCGATGAGGGTATGGAGCATGTAGAAGTCCACGTGGT
This sequence comes from uncultured Armatimonadia bacterium, assembly GCA_964484945.1. GTDB lineage: Bacteria > Armatimonadota > Zipacnadia > Zipacnadales > UBA5352 > UBA5352. The sequence goes on from CAZAHB010000245.1 coordinate 4,036, forward strand.
CCATCTGGAGCTTTTCGAGTTGGCGGTCGAATACACGGTCAAAGTCATCCGCGCTCTCGACCTGACCGGGCGGCAGCTTCGTGGCGACGAACACATCCTCGCGGATGTCCGCGAGCGCGCGGCCGACAAACTTCTCGCTTTCGCCACCGTGGTAGAACCAGGCGGTGTCGTAGTAGTTGACGCCCTGCTCATGCGCATAGATGAGCTGGCGGGTCGCCTCTTCTTCGTCGATATTGCTCGAATCATCGCCGATGGTCGGCAGCCGCATGCACCCGTAACCGAGTGCAGACACTGTCGCACCGCATAGTTCGCGATACTGCATGGGAAGATGCTCCCTTCGTGTGTATTGATCGGGGATACCTGTTGAGGATGGCCTCAGTGATCAACTGCGTTCATGTACTCCAGGCTCGCCCGCAACGCGTCGGGCGTGTCCGCGATGGTCGCGCTCTCCACGTTTATCACGTGGATGCGGTCGGCATCCTGACCGCGCGCGGCTTCGACATAACGCTCGAGGTCCGTATCGCCGGTGCCCAATTCTACTGACAGGAATGGACGTTCGCCCTCCGGATCGGGGGTATGGTCTTTCCATCCGATGACCGGGACGCGATTGGGACGCTGCTCGATCACGTCCCAGCCGGGCTGGTTGCAGGTGGTCATGTGCCCTGTATTGAGCAGGATCCCTGCCCGGTCGTGCTCAAGCTCGTCAATGTATCGATCGCAGTCAGCCACGCTCTCGATCACGCCATGGTAGTGCGCGTCCACCGCGAACAATACATCGTCGTACTCGGTGGCCACCGCGTCCACGATATTCCCCAGTCGCTGCACAAGCGGGAGCTTCGCCTCGGTCGCCAGGCCGGGGCTGGGCGACCGGCCACCTCCGTGCCCCAGGTGCCGGCAGCCAAGCTCCTCGGCCACCCGTGCGCCATCGGCCAGGTTCTGCACACTCGCCTGGAAGCCGTCCGCCGAGGACGGATCGATGCCCCCGCAGTAGAGGCCCACGATGTCGAGACCGGCCTCAGTCACAATCTGCTTCACGCGATCCAGATCCGAGTTCACCAGATCGAGCAGGCAGGCGTCCGGGATACTGCCTCTTTTCACCGTCGGCCGCCCCGGGATAGACATCAGCATGACACCCTCGAAACCACAACCGCGCAGGGACGCACAGGCTTCGGGCAGAGACATCGTATCTGTGCCCTCGTATGTCATCGTGTGGATGATTGCAGAGAACTTCACTGGGGCGCGCCTCCCTCCTGGCACATGCGAACGATCTCTTCGGCAAGCTCCATGGTGCGGATTGTGTCCGCGATCGGACAGATGTCCTCGGCGTCCTCGCGCACAGCCGCGAGGAAGTTCGCAACGTCGTCGAAGTAGCCCCACCAGTCGATCAGCCGCTGCGAATTCCAGCTTCCCGCGCGCATCACCACGTCGTCGGATTCGGGGCGATGGTACCGCAGATCGAGATCATGCGAGAAAAGCGTATGGCCGTCGCGCCCGGTGATCTCGAAGGAGATGAACTCGTCGCGCGCGTCCATCTCGCGCGTAGTGTTCAGGGAGGCCACGCAGCCTCCGTCCATGCGGATCGCCGCCACGTAGCCGCGCGTGCCCTCCTGGAGGATCGGCGTTACCTCAACGCTGTGCCAGTCCCCGAGAAGGTGCAGCAGCGTGTCGATCGGGTGTACGTGCTGGTCGAGGATCGCCTCCCGCCAGACCTCCCGGCTCATCAGCCCGTAGCGGAAGATCGCCAGGGACGGCGCGCCGAAGTCGTCACTCGCGATGGCCTCTGCCGCGCGCCGGACAGCCGGTGCAGAGCGCAGGTTGAATCCCACGTGGCAGACAACACCGGCTTGATCGGCGGCGCGAGCCATGTCCCGGACATGTTCACTGGAGATCGCCGCGGGCTTCTGAACGTAGAGCGGGAAGCCCGCGCGCAGCACCTCCATCCCCACTTCGTACTGCATCGCCTGCGGCCCCACGCAGAAGATTGCGTCGGGTTCCTCTTTCTCCAGCATATCCTCGAAATCCGTGTGCACCCGCTCGAAACCGTGGCAGGCTGCAGCGCGCTGTGCTCGCTGCTCGTCCAGGTCACAGATTGCGACAAGCTTCACGCCATGCCTGCTTAGTTGCGGGTGGATGAAGCGGCTTGAGAAGCCGCCCGCGCCGATGTAGCCGATCCGCAGCGTCATTTGGGCCCTCGCTCTCAGCTTTTCGCCTGTGGCCGTTTGTAAGACGGGCTTCCAGCCCGTCGTCGGCCGCTCTATGCGAAACGTTCGCGACCGCGAGGGGACGGACCTGCGTGGTGTCGGCGACTCAGTCGGGTTGGGAGCCAGCCGGCGAGGGGCCCTCCATCTGCCACGCCGTGCCACCGTCCACAGTTCGGGAAAGCCGCCATGTCGCCGGCCCACCCTGCGCCTCGTAGCGGAATGACAGCGTGTCCCTGACCTGTCCGAACTGCACGATCATGTCACCATCGCTGGAGCGTACGATTGGCGGTTCCGCCCCCTCGTCGGGCGGGATCAGGGCAGCCGCGAAGCGGCCCTGCTCCATTGAGGAGACCGCGTGCACCCGCGGATGGCCCTCGTAGCTGTCTAAACGGATCAGCGGGTCCGCCGGCCAGGCGAAGCGCAGCAGGCACTTCTGGTTCGCCGGCGCAGTTTCGCGGCGGATCTGCATCGGAGGGGTGATCGAGTCCGCGTCCTCCGCCTCGAATCGTGTCGCGTCCTCGTGGCCACCCATTGCCGGCACGAAGTCCGGGTCGCGTGTGATGAAGAGGGCGTCAAGTTGTGCCTCGCGCTCGCGGGTGGCGATGTGCAGGCTGTGCTCGCCCGGTTCGAGGCTGAAGGTCGTCGGTTCCTCGGCGAGCAGTTCGTGGACCTGGCGCCAGACCCACCTGGCACCGGCCTGCATGTGCCAGTCAACCGGATCCCGATCATCCACACTGACCCGGAACGAATCGGACTTCCCGGCAATTCCGCCGCCGGCGCGCACCCGCCCCCAGACGTGGTACTCGCCCGCGGTCTCGGCGGTGAAGTGCCAGGTCGCCCTGCCCGCGCCCTCGGTGTCCCCCGGCGTGACAACAAATGCTCCACCAGAGGCGCTGCCGATGGCCTCGAGCACGCATCCCTCGTCTTCGACCGACACGCGATTGCGAGGACCGGTGTGCAGCAACCAGTCATACTCGTGCTCATCCTCGTCAACGATGATGTCGTCCACCACGACCGCGTAACCCGGTGCACCGTCGGCGGGGTGCACGAAGAAGCAATGTCGCTGCGCGCGCTCGAGAGGTACGCCGACCTCGCCGCGCGTGTTCTGGCGATACGCTTCGGTTGCGTCCGCCAGGGCGTAGCCCGCGTGGCCGGTCGCCTGATAGTCGAGGATGGCGCCGTCGGTGCCGATGCTCGCGCCGGTGATCGCCTGACCCCGCCCGTCCACGAGCACGCAGTTGTGTGCCACAGTCTGCGCTTTCCCTTGAGGCTCGCGGTTGTTGCCGTAGCCGGAGTCGATCGCCCACCACCCGCCCTGTCCGTAGAAGGTGAAGTGGCCCTTGTCCGCCTGGTCGTGGGTGACCGGGAAGTATTCGCCCGCCTCCACCGAGAACATGAGGTCCTGCTCACCCCAACCGGTCCGGAAGACCACCAGGCCCCGGCCCGGGGAGGGCGCCGGGGGCGGGGCTGCGCTT